>NZ_JBQUZE010000004.1:0-350665 GCF_056314005.1 Methylophilus sp. DMC18
AAGAACAGTGCCTCGAAGGCTTTTCGCCCTTCCGTTTTAACTTCCAACGTTTCAAGCGAAGCGCGCATTATACAGAGCTTATTTACTTCGTCAACAACTTTTATTCCGCTGCCAACTTAACGCTCAAACATACTGCGCTTATTATTTCTTCTCACCCAACTAAACAACCGTTTCGTTGAAGAGAGCCGCGCATTTTACAGCGATAAGCGTTGCGGTCAACCCTTATTTGCCATTCTTACAATTTTGTTACAAATTGATGATTATTTCTTGAAAGCGGCCTTAATGCGCAACCAGGTTTGCGTCAAGACATTGCCATCCAGCTGATAATGCTTGTGCAAAGGTTGTTTGACTTCCCAACTCACCTTGAGGCCGGCAGGAAAGACCACAAAGTCTCCTTTACCAAAGCTGACCGGCGCACCACCCACAGGCGTTACTACACATTGACCTTCTAATATATAAGCCTGCTCTTGTTCGTGAAAAATCCAATCAAAGGTTGATACTTCTTTTTTCCAGGTAGGCCACTTGGACACACCCAAGTCCTTTAGTTGTGTTTCGGCAGGATTGTGCTGAACTTGAATTGGCATGTGTCGCTCCTTGAATCAAAGCGGGCATTTTATAGCAAGCCAGCTTTAGCCGTCAGGGTTTTACAGAGTAAAATACATTTTTTGATGATTTACATATATAGAGTGCGCAATGCGGATCAACCAGGCAGAGGCGATAGAACGATTGCAACGGGGCGAAGTGGTCGCCATCCCGACCGAGACCGTCTACGGCCTGGCGGCAGATGCACGCAATGACGTAGCTGTTGCCAACATCTACGCCACCAAACAGCGACCTGCCAATAACCCATTGATCGTCCATATTGGACGCACAGAACAAGTGGCCGACTGGGCCAGCAGCTTTCCGCCACTGGCACAAAGGCTGGCCGCGGCCTTCTGGCCGGGTCCGCTGACATTGGTATTGCCTGCGCGCGAGGAGGTCTCAGCGGCGGTGAGGGCTGGCGAGCCAACGGTGGCTTTACGCGTGCCGGCACACCCCGTGGCGCTGGCGCTGCTCAACGAAAGTGGCCTGGGCCTGGCAGCCCCTTCAGCGAATAAGTATACGCAACTGAGCCCCACCACGGCAGACCATGTGGAAGCAGGACTGGGGGCAAACATTCCGGTGCTGGATGGTGGCGCTTGCCAGGTGGGCATAGAGTCGACTATTGTCAGCGTGCATGAAGATGGCTGGCGCTTGCTCAGACCCGGCATGATAGATGAGGCGGCGATTGCAGCCGTCGCAGGCACGCCGGCGTCTGTAGATGCATCGGCGCAAATTCCCAAGGCCCCCGGGCAGCATTTGCTGCATTATTCGCCACGGACACCCTGCCTGCTGTTTTCTTCCAGGCAAGCGATGACAGACTATGCACAGCAGCATCCTCATGCTGTCGCCTTGTTGTTTGGCGCCGGGGCGGCGGTCACTTCCAAAGATACATATTTGCCAGCAACGCCTGCGCACGCCGCCGAGCAGCTCTATGCGGCGCTGCACATATTGGATGCCGCACATGCTGACGTCATCTTAATAGAATCGCCGCCTAACACCGCGGCCTGGGACGCCGTGCGAGACCGGCTGCAACGGGCAGCCTACCAACCCAAGCGCCAAAACGATTGAGTCTGCCCAGCATGGCTGGCACAATAGCGTGCATCGTCGATTCCCTTAAAATAGAGCCCAGATTTAAATCATGAAAAACATCTACTCCTTCATCCTATTGGTTGGCGCCAGCAGTCTATTGTTTGGCTGCAAAAGCGTTGAACTGCCAAGCGTGTTTGACAAAGGGACCAAGGAAGTCCCGCGCTATGGCAAAGAAGCTTTGCATTACCAATGCGAAAATTATCAGTCGTTTGGCCTCAAGCTCTCTGCCACTGGCGATGAAGCATGGGTCATGCTGCCTGACCATGAGGTGGGACTGTTACGTGATGCCGACGATAAGCAACACTACCATTATGGCACCATGGATTTGCGCCTGAATGGCGACCAAACCACGCTGGATGACAGTGACCACTTGCACCTGAAAGGTTGCAAGACCGCCGATACGTCCAAATAAACACTGATTCTCATCTATCCATGGCCACTGTTTACGGTGGTCATGTCCCCTGTTTGCCGAGTCCATTGGGTATCGCCACCTGCTTCTGCGCATCCCGCGCGTTTTTGTCATCGCACGTCATTCCGCCTAATCACATGCTGCGTTCGCCCTTTGCTGATTAAAAGACAGGCGAACAGCAGCTTGCGCCATCGCCAGCAAGCACCCCCAGCAAAATTAAATATAAGCCATTGATTTTTATCAAACAATTTTATGGCACAGATTCTGCAAAAGCTCACTCTGGAAAGCAACCATTTCATCGTTATCCGGTTGCCTGATCTCCATTTATTGATAACTGATTATCACAGAGTGAACACATGAATATACAAACTATTAATCCTAAACTACGACAAATTTTTCTCTACACCAGCTTGGCCCTGCTGAGTACACAAGCTTTTGCCGAGGCCACGCTGCAACGCAACGAAAACCAATTTATCAATATCGGCATTGCCTCTCGCGTCAGCTTTAGCTCGATTAAAGATGCCGCGCCGAATGGCAAAGACCGCTCGAATGACTTTGAGGTCGAAGAAGCCCGTTTGTATACCAACGGTAAGGTGCATGAGAACGTCTCCTTTGAATTCAACTTTGCGCGCAATTCGGCCGACGACAAAATAGAGTTGCTGGATGGCCATCTGGGGCTAGAGTTTAACAACTACGTGCATGTGTGGGCGGGTCGGTTCTTGCCCCCCGCTAGCCGCGCGTCTGCCGCTGCACCGATGTATTCCACCACGTTTGACTTCCCGATTGCCGAGCTAGGTTCTTACCAGTTTGCAGGTCGGGATAATGGTGCTGTCCTTTTCGGCACAGACAAGAGCGAGGCCTTCAAATACTACGTTTCAGCCACTAATGGCCGTCAGGGCGGCTCCAATCAGGCCGACAGTTTATCTTATGCCACCCGTCTGCAATATAACTTCTGGGATACCGAGCCAGGCTTTTATAACCTGGCCAGCTATGATGGCAAGAAATCCATCTTGTCTGTGGGCGCCTCTTACCGTTATCAAAAGGATGGCGCAGGGACGCTGCTGAATAAAGGGGACTCCAAATACTGGAACCTGGATGCACGCCTGGAAAAACCATTGAGTGATGGCGCCGTGCTGGGGGCAGAAGCCTCCTATTACAACTATGACAATGACAATACCGGCGATACCGTCTTGCCAGAAGCCAAAGGCTTTTTTGTGAATGGCAGCTATACCTTTGCCGAAAAAGTGGGCATAGGCAAATTCCAGCCCAAAGTGATTTACCAGGAATTTAACAATGACACCACCGGCTTGGACCGCAAGCGCGTAGACATTGGTGTAGGGTATTTAATTGACGGTGACAGCAACAAGCGGATTGATGTGTTTTACTTCAGGGAAAACCGCAATACGCTACCGGATATTGACGGCATTAAAGCCATTTTCCATGTGGCACACTTTTTCTAAAAGTATCCTGCAATAAAAAACGGCCATGATGGCCGTTTTTTTATTAGCCGCCATTTTAACTTAACGGCTACCCAGATAAGAATCACTCAATGCCTGGCTATTGGCAATGGTCTGTGCATCGCCCTCTTGCGTGATATGGCCACTTTCAAGTACATAAGCATGGTTGGCGTAACGCAAGGCCACCGTGGCGTTCTGCTCCGCCAGCAAAAAGCTCAAGCCTTGCGTTTGCTGTAACTGGTGCACGATTTCAAAAATCTCTTCTACAATTTGCGGCGCCAGCCCCATGGAAGGCTCGTCGAGCAGAATCAGTTTGGGATTCGCCATCAACGCACGGCCGATCGCCACCATTTGCTGCTCGCCCCCGGAGGTATACCCGGCATAGTTTTTACGCAATAACTTCAGGCGTGGGAAAAAGGCATAGACCTTTTCCAGGTCTTGCGCCAGCCCTTTGCTCGACGGTCTGCGAATAAAGGCCCCGGTCAGCAGGTTTTCCTCAACCGTTAAATGGCCAAAGCAATGCCGACCTTCAAGCACCTGAACCAGACCCTGTGCCACCAGTTGGCCCGGTGTGGCCTTGGTCACGTCTTTACCGCCATAGACAATCCGGCCTTGTACAATCTCACCGCGTTGTGCCGGGGCCAGGCCAGAAATCGCTTTCAGGATGGTACTTTTGCCAGCGCCATTCGCACCGAGCAAAGCCACAATAGACTGTGGTTTAACCTCTAAAGAAATATGCTTGATAGCAAAAATGACCTTTTCATAGATCACCTCAACATTGTCCAGCTGCAACAAGGGCTCAACCGCAGTGAGCGCTTGCACCGGGATCGTATTTAACTGTGCTTGTGTCATGTTTGACTCCTCAATTGACTGTCGTCGGCAAGGTGCAGGGCCTTGCCCACGGCAGCAAACTGTAAAGGCACACCGTCATGCGGTGTGCCCTGTGTATCGTTGTGCAACGAGTTTTTAGTTGGCAGCAACAACTTCTTTACTGCAATCCCGTGGCGTGATGCCTTTTTCCTTGGCATACTCATGGGAAGATTTTTCAATAATCGGACGCAACAACTGGCGGTCTGCCTGCACCCAGTCAGAAATCACTTTCCATTTGCTGCCATCCCACTGCTGGAAGCGGACGGCACCGCCGCCCTCATGGTCAGCGCAACTCAGTTTGAGCGGCTGTACCAGACCCAGAGCGCCCAACTCTTTAAGGCGCGCATCATCCAGTTTGAGGTTCTCAAAGCCCCAGCGTACCTCTTCACCGGTCAATGGACGTTTGCCAAATTTGGCTTGCGCCACACGCACGGCTTCCACGTTGAGGATGCCATTGACCACGCCCAAGTTGTAATACACATTGCCAAAACGTTTAGCGTCTTGCAAATTGCCTTTACCGGCCTTGATCACATATTTGTCTATGCCTTGCAATACCGGGAAGCTGGTGCCGGAAGGATGGGTAGTGATCGAGATAAAGCCTTTGGCAGCATTGCCAGCAGGTGCCGCGTCATCTTCAGAGTTGCTCCAGATATTGCCGATGATATGGTCGGCCGGAAAACCGGTTTTTTGCGCAGTTTTCAACGCCACCGGGTTCATCACGCCCCAGCCACGTAAAATCACCCAGTCCGGCTTGATGCGACGTATCGTCAGCCATTGCGACTGTTGCTCGTTGCCCGGATGCGGCACTTCGAGCAAGGTCAGCTCAAAGCCGTATTTCTTTGCCAGCAGTTCCAGAATCGGACTGGTTTCCTTGCCGTAAGGCGAGCCGTGGTACAAGGTGACAATTTTTTTGCCTTTGAGCTTGTCCAGACCGCCAGATTGCTGGGCGATATAGTTCACAATCGCAGACACTTCGCTGTACGGGTTTAATTGCAGCGGGAAGGCATAAGGGAACACGCTGCCATCGGTCGAATCGGTGCGGCCGTGGTTAATCGTGATCAGCGGCAATTTGTCTGTGGTCGAGCGCTCCAGGGTCGCGTAGGCAATGCCCACGGACAGCGGATTGGTCGCTGCAGCAGGCGCGCCGTTCAGGCCTTTTTTCAGGCGCTCGTAGCACTCAACGCCTTTTTCCACGACGTATTCGGTTTCGCACTCACTCCAGGTCAGCTTGACGCCATTGACGCCACCCTCTTTGGCATTGATGTATTGCAAATAGTCGATAAACCCACCAAAAAAGCCGGAACCGCCTGCCGCATAAGGGCCAATCCGGTAACTTTGTAACGGAAAATATTGCTCATTGGCGGCTTGCACTTGCGTAGACAGACTGGCAACCCCCAAGCCCAATGCCAGCCACAGCCAGCGATGTTTACTTAAAAAGTTCACTTAAATACTCCTTATAAAAATATAGAAATCTCTCTTAATCGTTCTTGGTTATATAAAAGACCGTGTGAGGCTGTTTAACACATGGAAGTCTCCTTCAATCAATTCGTACGGAACGACCTAGAAACGTAGCGGCCAGACCCGCAGCCGTTGTTTGAGGGTTTGCCAGACCTTGGCCAAGCCATTGGGCTCTTTGATCAGGAAAAAGATGATTAAGGCGCCAAAAATCATTTTCTGGAAATTTTCCAATTGGCCAGGATCAATCGCCCCGGCCAACAAGCTTGTCGAGATCTGAGAAAGCAGAATAGGAAACAACACGATAAAGGCCGCGCCGAGGAAATTACCCAGAATACTGCCCATGCCGCCGATAATAATGATGAACAGGATTTGAAATGAACGTGACAAATCAAAGCCATGCGGCTCAACGGTGCCCAGGTAAGTGAACGCCCACAACGCACCGGCAATTCCTAAGTAAAATGAGCTGATTGCAAAAGCCAGCAATTTGGTTTTTGGCACCGAAATCCCGATTACGGCGGCAGCGGTATCCATATCGCGCACGGCCATCCACTTGCGTCCGAGCTCACCGCTGACGATGGTTTTTGCCAGCCAGCCTAGCGCCACCACCACCGTCAAGGTCAACAGGTAACGTCCCGCCGGGGTACTCAAATCTGTGCCCAAGATGTGCAAGGGCGGTGCTGTAATGACGCCGGATGAAGAGTTGTTGGAAAACCAGGAGAATGTGGTGAATACCCATTGCACAAAAAACTGTGCCGCCAACGTCGCCACAATCAGGTAAAAGCCCTTGATGCGCAAACTCGGCAACCCGAACACCAAACCGACGCCACCTGCCGTCAACCCGCCCAAAATCAGGCTAGCAATCAATGGCAAGCCCTCTAGCCGCAGATGAAAGTTGTAGGTAGCAAACGCGCCTACCGCCATAAAAGCCGCAGAGCCTAAAGACAGCTGGCCCGCATAGCCAGTGAGCAAATTCAAGCCCAAGCCTGCCAGCGACAGCACCAGCACAGGGATGAGGATGGCGCTAAACCAGTAGTCGTTGCCAATGGCAGGGACCACCAGAAAGGCGAATGCCAGTAAGGCCGCAAACGCCCAGCGCTCCTGCTTGAGGCGGAAAAACCGTTTATCCAACCTATACTCGGTAATAAATTGTCCAGTTTCTTGATACCACATGCTATGCCTGCCTGCTCTCTATTTTTTAAACACGTTCAATCGCTTTGTCGCCAAACAAGCCATAGGGCCGGACCAGCAGAAACAACATCGCCAACACATAGGGAAACCAGTTTTCAATGCCACCGCCTATCAGCGGACCAATGAAGACCTCGGCCAGTTTTTCGCTGGCGCCAACGATCAGACCACCAACGATCGCCCCTTCAATCGAGGTAAAACCGCCAATAATCAGCACAGGCAAGGCCTTGAGCACAATCAGCGACAGCGAGAACTGCACGCCGACGCGTGCGCCCCACAACATGCCAGCGACCAGGCCGACAAAACCAGCCACCGCCCAGACAATCAGCCACAAGCGTTGCAGATGGATGCCCACCGCCAAGGCCGCCAGTTGGTCATCTGCCACGGCGCGCAAGGCAATGCCAATGCGGGTTTTATTGAAGAGGACACCGAGCAGCGCGACCAGGCCGCCCGCAATCGCGGCAGCAAACAAATCGAACTGTGACAGCAAAATACCGAACACCTCATACGGCTCGTCATTGATGCCAATCTCCAGCGCATGCACTTGTGCCCCCCACACCGCTTGTGCCAGCCCTTCCACGATATAGCTCAGGCCCAAGGTTGCCATGAACAAGGTAATCGGCGAACGGTTCACCAGCGGCCGCAACACCAGCCATTCAATCAGCCAGGCCAACACCGCCATGGTCAGCAAGGTCAACACAAAGGCGCCCCAGAACGGCACGCCTCGCTCGACTAGGCTGACAAAGGTCAATGCCGCAAACAGCACCATGGAGCCCTGGGCAAAATTAAACACGCCTGATGCCTTGTAAATCAGCACAAAGCCGATCGCGACCAGCGAATACATCACGCCCGCAAGCAAGCCACCAGTCAGAACTTCGAAAAAGAAACTCATCTCAATTGATCCTTGTATTGCCTTAGTGTTTGGTGCCCAGATAGGCGGCAATCACCTCCGGGTTGGCACGCACTTCATCCGGCGTGCCATCGCCGATCTTCTTGCCATAATCCAGCACCACCACATGGTCTGATAGCGTCATCACCACGCCGATATCATGCTCAATCAGCACAATCGTGGTGCCAAACTCGCGGTTGGTTTCACGGATAAAACGGCTCATCTCTGCCTTTTCATCGGCGTTCATGCCCGCCATCGGTTCATCCAGCAACAGCAGTTGAGGCTCGGCGGCCAGCGCACGGGCAAGCTCGACGCGCTTTTGCAAGCCATAGGGCAAACTGCCCACAATGCTGTTACGCCAGGGTTGCAGTTTGAGAAAAGCAATCACGCGCTCTGCTTTCTGCCGTTGCGCCAAGGCATCCGCAGGCGCGCGGCCCACATTAAATACCTGCTCCAGCCAACTGCTTTTCACCTTGAGATTGGTGCCGGTCAGTACGTTGTCGAGCACCGACATGCCTTTAAACAGGGCTATATTCTGAAACGTGCGCGCCACGCCGCGTCTGGCAGCCCATTGCGGATGCATGGCGCGACGCACCGCATCCTGGTAGCGGATACTGCCTTCATCAGGCTTGTAGACGCCATTAATCACGTTAAGCAATGAGCTTTTGCCGGCGCCATTGGGGCCGATCAAGGCACAAATTTCGCCCTCATTGACGGCAAAACTGATATTGGTAATGGCTTTCACGCCCTTAAACGACAATGAAATCCCGTCTAATGCCAGTAATGGCTGAGGTGCAGCAAGGGTGGTACTCATATCGCGGCCTTCCATGTCGCTAACCCCAAATAACTGTGCAAGTCATTGGACTGATGTGGAATCACTTGCAACTGGCTGGTCTGCCAGGCAGAAGCTTCTGGCCAAGCACGCACATCAATGCCAATGTCACTGAAAAACTGTGTGGCCTCGGGCGACAAGGGCTCGCCTACCAGTAATGGCACGCGCGTACGCCGCAGACCCAGCACATCCTGCAAGGGCAAAATCACCAGCCAGCGCGCCAGCGTTGCGACCAGCGGCAACCGGGCACGGGCTGCACGCAGTGCCCAACCCACCAGCCTATGCTGCCAGCTGCCCGGCAAGGGCCAACGGGATTGTGTCAGCGCATACAGGCGCTGATAAGTGGTTGCCGTGCCAGCGACCAGCGTGGGGCCGAGTTCGCGCCTGTCGGTGTCCCGGGTCGCCAGATTTTCTGGAAAATTCAGCGTAAAGCCTGCCAATAGCCACGGCGAAAGCAGGTATTTCGCATGACCGCTGGCGGCAAATGCACGCGCCGCCAATGCCTCTTCATGCGCAGTGAGCGCCTCTTGGCTGATCAGTTGGCGGCCATTTCTAAGCAGCTCGGCATGGCTTAATTCGCTGTACTCCAGCGCATAGGCGTCACTTAAGCGGTAAAAGCGGAAGGCGATTTCCGCAGTCTCAGCCACGGGTGAAATGTTCTGGGTCTCAGGCGTGGCCACAATCTGCGCATAGGTAACCAGCGCAGGATGCTGATAGCCCGCCAGCCCGCGCGCATCGGCATAAATCACCAGTGCGCTATCAGGCTTGGCTGCCAGGACTTGATCCACCTGCGCCTGCGCCTCGGCAAACACAAATTGCGGCCGCAAGGTATGCAATAAATCCAGTAACTGCGGCTGCGCAAAGGCCGGATCCAGTGGCGCCGCCACGCCGCCCAGCCAATGGGCAGCCAGCGACAACAACAAGGCCTCGGGCCGTGGTTCACTGAGCAAGAACAAGGTATCGCCCTGGCGAAAGCCGTGTTGCTGCAAATAGTGCGCTGTGCGGGTGACGTCCTCTTGCACCGCAAGCCAGGAGGCCTGCTGCCAGAGGCCCAGCTGTTTATGCCGAATTGCAACACGATGCGGGCGCTCCAAGGCCTGCAAAGCGAGCAAGTGAGGTAAAGTCTCTGCCATTGCCAATTTCCTGCCGGGTTGAGTTAAGCCGCTTTGGCCAAGGTTTTAGCTTCCAGCTCACGCACCAGTGGCAGTATTTTTTCACCAAAATAAGCGACCTCTTCCTGAAAGTGCAAAAAGCCCGCTAACACTAAATCTACGCCCACCGCCTTCAAAGCCACAATGCGCTCGGCAATTTGCTGTGGTGTACCAATCAGATTGGTTTTAAAGCCATCGTTATATTGCACCAGGTCTTCAAAGCTCGATTTCGCCCAGTTACCTTCACGCTCCGGGCTGGCAGCGCCGGCATTTTTCACTTCATGGCCAAAGGCATTTACCGCCTCAGGGTTGGCTTTATCAATGATTTCCTTCAATACGGCTTTGGCTTCTTCTTCGGTATCGCGGGCAATCACAAAGGCATTGACCCCGATCTTGACCTGATGCTTATTTGCCGCGGCCTTGGCGCGAATATCGTCCACCTGGGCCTTGATCCCTTCCACGGTGTTACCGTTGGTGAAGTACCAGTCTGAGACCGCGGCCGCATTATCGCGCGCAGCACGAGAGCTGCCGCCCTGAAAAATTTCAGGATGTGGCTGCTGCAAGGGTTTAGGCTTGAGTGAGTAGTTACTAAAGCGATAAAAATCGCCTCTGTAAGTAAAGTTATCCTGGGTCCAAATGCCTTTGAGCGCTTCAATAAACTCGCGCGAACGGCGGTAGCGTTCGTCGTGATCCAGCCAATGCTCGCCAATCGCCGTAAACTCCCCGCGGAACCAGCCGGAGACGATATTCACGGCAATCCGTCCCTGAGTGAGAATATCAATGGTCGCCAATTGTTTGGCGGCCAACACCGGATTCCAGGGGCCAGGCAAAATGGCGGCAATCACTTTGAGTTTGGTGGTCGCCGCCAGCAAGGCATGCGAAAAAGATACCGACTCATGCTGAAACTCGGCCCCATACCCCGCTGTAAAACGGATTTGGCTCAAGGCATATTCAAATCCGGCTTTTTCGGCAATTTGTGCCAGCTTGCGGTTGTAATCGATATCCCAACTGGTGCGCTGCTCAATGTTACTGACCACCAGGCCACCACTGACGTTAGGCACCCAATAGGCAAATTTAATCGCTGCTTGATGTGTAGACATTTATTTTCCTTTCCTTTTGGAGGCTGAGCCTCCCACGTTTTCAGAATGTGTGAATCATTAAAGCTCTTTGCTGCAATCCCGGATCGGGACTTTTCGCTCTTGGGCATACTGGGCCGCAGATTTCTCAATCAATGGCCGCAACAGCTGTCTGTCGGCCTGTATCCAGTCGCTGATAACTTGCCATCGCTTACCATCCCACTGCTGGAACTTCACTGCACCGCCACCCTCGTGATCGCTGCAACTGAGCTTGATCGGTTGCAGCAAGCCGTTCGCTCCCAGAGCTTCCAGGCGGCTTTTATCAAGATCAATGTGCTCAAAGCCCCAACGCACCTCATCCCCAGAAAGGGGGCGGTGACCAAATTTGGCCTGTGCCACCCGCACCGCTTCCACATGCAAAATGCCATCAAGCACGCCCATGTTGTAGTAAATGCTGCCGACGCGTTGCGGCTCGATCTTGCCCTTGCCTGCGGCATACACATACTTCTGGATGTCCTGCAGCACAGGGAACGCGGTGCCTGACGGATGGGTGGTGGCCGAGATATAGCCCTTGGCCGCAGAACCGGCCGGTTGCGCATCCTCTTCGGAGTTACTCCAGACATTGCCAATGATGTGATCGACTGGAAAACCGGTTTTTTGGGCGGTTTTGATCGCCACAGGGTTCATCACTCCCCAGCCACGCAAAATCACGTAATCGGGTTTGATCCGCCGAATGTTCAGCCACTGCGACTGTTGGTCATTGCCCGGATGCGGCACCTCAATCTGCGTATTTTCAAAGCCATATTTTTTGGCCAGCAACGCAAAAATCGGGATGGTTTCTTTGCCATAGGGCGAGCCATGGTAAAGCGTGACGATTTTTTTACCCTTGAGCTGATCCAGCCCACCCGATTTGCTGCCGATGTAATTAATGATTGCCGACGCTTCGCTCCAGGGATTCAAAATCACCGGAAACACGAACGGAAACACGCGGCCATCAGTGGAGTCTGTGCGGCCATGATTGGGCGTAATCACCGGGATCTTGTCCGTGGTGGCGCGCTCAATCACGCCATAAGCAATGCCCACACTAAACGGGTTAAAGGTCGTGGCTTGTTTTTTGGTCCGCTCGTAGCACTCGACACCGCGTTCAACCACATATTCGGTCTCGCACTCGGTCCATGCCAGCTTGACGCCATTGACGCCGCCATCTCGCAGGTTGATCAACTGCAAATAATCTTCCAGCCCGCTGGCCTGACCAGAACCGCCGGCGGCATAAGGCCCAATGCGGTAGCCGGCAATACTGAACTGCTGCTCTGCAGGGGCTGCCTGTAATGCGGCTGCACTCAATGCGGTCAGCAGAGCGACAGAAAGTTGATAGATACTTCGGTTAAACACGCTTTTTCTCCCTAAGCGTTTGATGCTGCCCTCAGGCAGCTACGCTGTCTTTAATCTTCTGTTGCGACGCAGACGTTGTCTCGAGCACTTGCTTCTCAAGAGCACGCACCTGCGGAATGATCTGCTCACCAAACGCGACCAGTTCCCAGTCGTAGTTGAGTACGCCCACCAGCACCAGGTCGATGCCAATCTCGCGCAATTGCACAATGCGCTCGGCAATCTGTTCGCGGGTACCGATGAGCCCGGTTTTAAAGCCGTCATTGGGTTGCACCAAATCCTGCTTGCGCGAATTTGCCCACATGCCCAGTTGGTCCTGCGTCGCCAAACCCGCTTGCTTCACGGCTTGGGCAAAGCCTTCCAGCGCTTCTGGGTTGGCCAGGCGGACAATCTCCTCCTGCACGGCTTTCGCCTCGGCCTCGGTCTCCCGCGCAATCACAAAGGCATTCACGGCAAACTTGAGCTTGCGACCATGTTTCGCCGCTTCAGCCGACACCTCGTCAATTTGTGCTTTCAACACTTCAGGTGAACCGCCATTCATGAAATACCAGTCCGACACACGGGCCGCCATCTGCCTGGCCGCGGTCGAATTCCCGCCCTGGAAAATGGGTGGATGTGGCCGCTGAATCGGCGTTGGCTGGTAAGCCAATTGATTGATGCGGTAAAAATCGCCTTTAAAGGTCAACGATTCGCCCGACCACAAGCCCTTGAGCACGCGGATAAACTCTTCAGAGCGGCGATAGCGCTCGTCATGATCCAGCCAGGGCTCGCCCAAAGCGGTAAACTCGTCCTTGAACCAGCCACTGACCACATTCACCGCCCAGCGGCCACCGGAAAGGTGGTCGGCGGTAATGCCCAGCTTGGCCAACAGCGCAGGGGGCCAGACGCCGGGCAATACCGCGGCAATCACCTTGAGCTTCTGCGTCGCCTGCAACAGGGCCGAGGTCAGAATGACAGACTCATGTTGCCCATCCGCCTTGTAGCCGCCCAAAAAGCGGGTAGCGGTCAGCGCATAGTCAAAGCCAACGCGCTCGGCGATTTGCGCAAGCTGAATGTTGTACTCGGTGCTCCAGCCAGTTTGCTGGGCAATTTCGCTCACGACCTGGCCGCCACTCAGGTTGGAAACCCAGTAAGCAAATTGAATCGGTGATTGGCTCATCAGGCGCTCCCGTTTAGGCGTTAACCAAGACTGAAGCGTTTTCTGCCAGCTCACGGTGTTTAAGGAGCGGTAAGGCACGCTCAACAGCCAGCGCTACGCGCGCTTTCACCGCCTCACTCTTGATTTGATAATTTTCAAAATCCGCTTCAACGGCATATACGCCGATCGGCAACGTGACTGCCTGGAAGAAGCTAAACAAGGGACGCAGCTCATGATCAATGATCAAGGCATGGCGCTCAGTCCCGCCGGTTGCTGCCAGCAGCACGGGCACATCAATCAATGCTTCGAGATTGACCAGATCAAACAAATGCTTGAACAACCCTCCATAAGAGGCGCGATACACAGGCGTAGCCACCACCAGTAAATCGGCGGTTTCAATCGCCTGGATATCTTGCTGTACGTTGATTGGCAAAGCTTTGGGATCGTAGGAAGCGACCAAGCTGCCCGCAATTTCGCTTAATTCCACCACGTGCAGATCAATCGGGATTTGCTGTCCCAACTTCTGTGTGATCGCCTGCACCAGTGCAGCGGTTCTGGAAGGTAATTTATAGCTGCCGGAAACGGCAGTGACTTTTAATGGACGGCTCATCATGACTCCTGAAATAACAATGACGGAGGTCGTTGCTTACGATGCTTCGCAGACGACCTTGCTTGCCAGTAGTATTAGCAGCATCCATGCCAGGCAATAATATCTATATTTTTCAATGACTTAATATAAAACCTGATTTTTAAATGGTGTTAGATTCCAGCGCTAGTTGCTGATCAACTGCTGCAAAAGCAGCAGTTTTGCGCGATCACGCTGCAGTTCGCTCCCACCCCACCCTCCAGTGGCTGCTGCTTTTACAGCAGTCATTCAGCAGCAAACTGTTTCTATAGAGGCGGCAGCAGAGATGGATTTTTATATTTTCTTTTAAATTCAATGCCTTATTGATTGGCACACTAAATGCAACAGTGACTGAAGACGCATGGTGCCTGCTCGCCATGCCTTTATTGATCTCTTTTTGAATAAGGACTGACTATGACTGCACAAGCAAATAAGATTGCGCATTTGCCTGTAAACCTGCCGCGACAAGCGGCACATTTGATTAAAAGTGACGCAGAAGCCCTGACCGTCGCCAAACAAGTGGCCAGCGAAATTGCCAAAGAAGCCGCCCTGCGCGACCAGGAACGCCGATTGCCACGTAAAGAGCTAGACCTGTTTTCAAGCAGCGGACTGTGGGGCATTACCGTGCCAAAAGAATACGGTGGTGCCTTCGTCTCCAACAAAACCCTGGCAGAAGTGGTAGCCACCGTGGCCGAGGCGGACCCCAGTGTCGGGCAGATTCCACAGAATCATTTATATATGGTGGAAGGCTTGCGCCTAGATGGCTCAGACTTTCAGAAAAAATACTTTTTTGAGCTGGTGCTACAAGGGGTGCGGTTTGGCAATGCGTTCTCCGAGATTGGCACCAAGAGCGTCAATGACGTGAAAACCAAGCTCACGCCCACCAATAGCGGCTACTTTTTAAACGGCAAAAAATTCTATTCTTCAGGCGCATTGCTGGCGGACTGGGTGCCAGTGGTGGCAAAAGATGAACACGACAATACCGTGGTGGCGTTTGTCCCTGCTGGCGCAGAAGGCTTGACCATTATTGATGACTGGTCCAGCTTTGGCCAGCGCACCACGGCCAGCGGGACGACCATCCTGGAAAATATTTTTGTGCCCAGCGAATATGTGTTGCCGCACCACCTGGCGTTTGACCGCCCGACCACCATGGGGCCGATTGCGCAGATTATCCAGGCGGCGGTGGATACCGGCATCGCCCGCGCGGCGTTTAAAGATACCCTGCACTTTGTACGCAACTACACACGGCCATGGATAGATACCGATCTGGAGCACGGCTACGAAGATCCGCATACCATCAAGGATATCGGTGATTTGCAGATTCGCCTGCACGCCACCGAGGCCTTACTGGCACGCGCGGGTGAATACATAGACGAAGCGCAGCGTAACCCGAATGAAGACACCGTGGCCGAAGCCTCGATTGCGGTGGCAGAAGCCAAAGTGCTGAGTACCGAAACTGCCTTGCTGGCGGGTAGCAAGTTGTTTGAACTGGCCGGCACACGCTCAACCCTGGGCGAATACAACCTGGACCGCCACTGGCGCAATGCACGCACGCATACCCTGCACGATCCGGTGCGCTGGAAATACCATGCCGTCGGCAACTACAGCCTGAACAAGGTCAAACCGCCGCGCCATCCTTGGATTTAAACGGCAAGGCCATGAAAGCGCCATAAGCGTTGGCGCCTTCTGCAAGTCATGCAGCATAGATTGAAAAAACAGCCCGACATGATGTCGGGCTGTTTGCGTTGGCTCAGGCTGTTAACCGCGCTGAAGGCAACAGGTTTACCAGCGGTAAGTCGCCGTTAGCATGGCACGCCGAGGTTCCCCATAGTAGCAACTGCCAGAGGCGCAATTGGCGACATATTCTTTGTTGGTGAGGTTGCGCGCATTCAATGCCAGCGTCCAGTGCGGCAGGTCATACCCGACCAAGGCATCCCATAAAGTAAATGCCGGAATCCGCTCGGATGCAGAATCAAAATTGCCACGGGTTGAGCCGTTATAGCGCGCACCCAAGCCCACCTTGAACCCATTGTTAAAGCGGTAATCACTCCACACGGCGAGCGAGTTTTCCGGCGTGGCCAGCAAAGGCGTACCAATCAACGCAGGATTGCTGCTGGCAGTGACTTCAACCTTGGGCGTATACGTATAGGCCGTAATCAGATTCATATTTTCTATTGGCTGCGCTTGTATTTCGACCTCCAGGCCACGCACCTGAATCTGCCCGGTCTGGCTCGGACTGCCGCTGTTGGGGTCATAACTGATAAAGTTGTTACGCTCCAGATTAAACCAGGCAGCGCTGTAACGGTTCTTGCTACCTGGCGGCTGATAGCGTACGCCAAACTCATACTGCTTGCCGGTTTCGGGTTTAAAGCCTTTGCCTGTTTGCGTGTTGACCGTGACCGTTGGTATAAAAGACTCTGAGTAGCTGAAATAAGGGGCAATGCCATTGTCTGCCAAATAGAGCAAGCCTGCGCGGCTGGTAAACTTGTGGTCATTAAAGCGATCATTGGTGCCTGCCACACGCTCCGCGTTCTGGGTGGTGGCATCGTCGTAGCGGCCACCGAGGGTCGCAATCCAATGCGAACCCCATTTGATCTGGTCTTGCAGATAAAAGCCTGTTTGCGCCAGTTTGATGCTGCTATCCTGCACAGGGTCACCCCTCACTATGGTTTGTGCCGTATCCGGGGCCAACAAATCCAGGTCTGCCGCACTGCCAGAATAGAATTGATTGCGGTCCCTGACCTTTTGGTAATCCAGACCCGCCAGCAAGGTATGTTGCCAATCCCCCGCCTGAATACGCCATTGCAGCTGATTATCGATGGTGAAGGCTTTGATGTGATCCGGGCTACCGTTCATATTGCGGGTGATATAGCGGAAATTGCGAGGGTCCTCCGGATTCGCCTGGTTGACCTGCGTGTACCCCATGCCGAACACCTGCCAGTAAGCCAAATCTACCTCGCTGTAGCGTGCATTCTGCCTGAAGGTCCACTGGTCGTTGAAGCTATGCTCAAACAGATAGCCGACATACCATTGCTTTTGCTCAAACCGGTTAAATTTTCTATCGCCGACAAAGGTCTTGTAAGGCAACTTTTGTCCCGATGGCGTGCGCAGCAAGGTGCCTTGCTCAGGCAAGGCACCAGCCACGATCCCGGCATCCGAGTTCATATACTGAGACATGACTGTCAAACTGGTTTTGTCAGAAGGCAAAAAGGTGATTGACGGCGCAATAAACACCCGGTCATCCTTCATGCCTTGACGCGGCAAGTCGGCGTCACGCACCAGGCCGGTGATGCGATACAACACGGTGCCGTCTTCATTGAGCGGCCCCGAAAAATCACCGGCGAGCTGCTCACGCGAGTAATTCCCCAATTGCATCTGGATTTCTTTAAGCGGGGTTGCGGTTGGACGTTTGCTAACCACATTGATCAAGCCGCCTGCAGTACTTTGTCCATACAGCACCGAGGCTGGCCCGCGCAGGATCTCGAGACGCTCTATGCCATAATTTTCGATTCTGCCGGTCGCAAACGTGCCGGCATTGCGCCACGGCAAGCCATCTTGATAAAAACCGGGTGAATACGCATCAATGCCACGCAAGGCAATCCAGTCATAGCGGGAATCCGGGCCGTAAGGCGCCACATTCACCCCCGGTGTATAGGCCATGCCTTCACGCAGGCTTTGTGCACCAATGGCCTGAATAAAGTCTTTAGTCACCACCGAGACCGACTGCGGCGTTTCCATCAGCGACGTATCGGTTTTGGTCCCCGTGGCTGATTGCTCGGCAATATAGCCTTTAATTGGGCTCCAGGCCGTTTCCTTGTTGGCCGCGGCCGTCACTTGCACCTCGGGCAAGGTACTCGCCTTGGCCGACTGCGGGAGAATGGCATAACGGTGATCCCCGCGATGCTCGACCTCCAGACCGGTGCCCTTGAGCAAGGTATCCAAAGCCTGCTGCACAGTAAACTTGCCATGCAACCCTGTGCTAGCTTTACCATCTGCCAGCGCAGCATTGGCTGACAGCAGAATGCCGGCTTCGGCGGCAAATCGGCTTAATACCTGACTCAACGGTCCGGCAGGAATCTGGTATTCCTGTGCCACGGCCTCCTTTTCAGCAGCGTGCAATACAGGCATAGGCGTGAGGCTGCTGATCATCAGTGTCAGTAAAGCCGCCCGGACATGCCGCGCAAGCGGCAAAGTGTGATGCGATTTCATTCAAGCTCCCTGTTAGGTTAAAAATAACGTGTTGTTATCTCTAAACCGAAACAGCCCGTTAAAAAGGGAACCTCCAGCGCAAAAAATACAAAAATTTCTCGCGCGCCTGATACCAAAGCCAATGACAGGCGCTCAAGCAGCAGGGAGCAATTGAATATTGCCTTGCGCGTCGGTGTGCTGGCGAATGCCTAAACTATGGGTGATTTCCTGCAGCACCAGCGGCACGTTGGCAAACGGGTATGCGCCCATCAAGCGTAAATGGGCAATATCGGGGGCTACCGATAGCCTGGTTGAATGATAGCGTGCCAGCTCGGCAATAAAGTCTTTGAGCGATTGATTGTCCGCAATCAGGATGCCGCGGATCCAGGCTTCACGGGCAGGAAGTGCGGCCTGTATTGCACCGACGCCATGCCGGTCAAAATAGGCCTGCTGACCGGCACTCAACGTGATGGCAGTGCCTTGTGATGGCGTAATCGCCACCCGTCCCTCATACACGGCGAGCAAGCTACGCGTGGCCTCCTGGCAGACGGTAAAACGCGTCCCCAGAGCCGTCAAGCGCCCATGCTGCGTATCCACGACCAACGGCCGCGATTGCGGGTCATGGCCAGATTGCAGCAGTATCTCGCCGTATTCCAGCGTGATGCGCCGCAACATCCAGCCATAGGCGACGCGCACCTGGGTGTCGGTATTGAGCCAGAGTTTGCCCTGATCCGCCAATAGCACGCGATGCGTTCTGCCGGCTGGCGCACGGTAGATGCTGGTGTTGGCAGTGAGCGTCGTCAGCCAATCTTGCCAGGGGCTGTAGCGATGCAACAGGCGCACGCCCAAGTAAGTGACGCCCGCCAGGCCGAGCATTTTTAAAGCCTGCCTGCGCCCACTGGAATGCAACAAGGCCTGATGCGAGGCCGACTTGCTTGCCACAGCATTGAGATTGGAGAAGGCAGCATTAATCGCCTCCACCTCGGCCCAGGCCCGTTGGTGGGCTGGGTGCGCAGTTAGCCACGCTTGCCAGGCCTGCCGCTCAGACGCCTCGGGGGCGTCATCACTGAGTACGGCAAACCATTCTGCCGCTTGCTGCAGCGCCAACTGTTCTACCGGCGACATCCCCACCTTAACGGCTGATGACTTCATGAGGTCTGTCTTTCATCTTGCCATTGCCGGCGCAACATCAAGCAATGCATCATGGCGGTTGCCATATATTTTTTGACCATGCGCTCAGAGACCGCCAGCCTGTCTGCAATTTCCTGATATTGAAAGCCGTGGATCTGCGCCAGCAAGAATGCGGCTTTGGCCTTGGGGTTTAACCGACTCAGCATCGCATCCACTTCCAGCAGGGCTTCGGTAATCATGGCCTGCTGTTCCTGGGAGATGCAGGCAGGCTCCTCCTGACTCAGCGCATTGAGGTAACTTTGTTCCAGAGCCTGACGTCGCCACTGGTCTATCATCAAGCCTTTGGCAATCTGCAACAGATAGATACGCGGCGTATAGACATGCTGTAAGGCCTCCTGTTTTAGCAACAGTTTGACAAAGGTATCCTGGGCCAGGTCTGCGGCGTGGTGTGTACAACCGACTTTTTTGTTCAGCCAGCAACACAACCAATGATGATGCGCCTGATACCAATGCGTGACCGGTAACTGTGAAGAGTCTGCCATGACTGCTTAATACATAAATGATAATAATTCTCATTTTAATATTAAGCCAGACAATCGACAAGCCTAAAACGCGTCTGCGGCGCTCACAAACAATACGGCCACCTCATCTCCGGTCAAGCTACACCCCCGGCCAGGCCATGAAAAAGCCCAACACAAGGTTGGGCGCAAGGCTAGCCGGTATCCGTACTTAACCGCTGTAGACCATGGCTGCATCCAGCAGTCGGCTTTGCTGGCGTGGAATCGACTGCAAGCCCGGCATTGCGTAGTTGAGGTCACGCGCACGATAGGCTTTCATATCGGCAATGCTGATGATTTTAAGCCCGTGTACGCTGGCAAACTTGAATAAGTCGGGTCGTCTGGCCATGCTGCCATCGTCATTGACGATTTCGCATAACACGCCAACCGGCTGCAAGCCGGCCATGGCCGCCAGATCATGCGCCGCTTCGGTATGGCCGGGCCGCTCGAGCACGCCACCACGGCGTGCGCGCAACGGAAAAATATGGCCGGGGCGGTGAAAATCATCGGCCTGAGTGGTGGGATCCGCCAGCTTGCGCAGGGTCAGGGCACGATCCGCTGCTGAAATGCCGCTGGTCGTGCCATATTTGTAATCGACGCTGACCGTAAACGCAGTACGGAACGGGTCGGCGTTGTCTGTCACCATCTGTGGTAACGCCAACGCCTGCAAGCGTGGTGCGGGCATGCCGACGCAGACCAGACCACTACTGTGTTTGACCAGGAAGGCCATTTTTTCAGTGGTGATTTTTTCGGCGGCGATAATCAGATCCCCTTCGTTTTCGCGGTCGGTATCATCGACCACAATCACGAATTCGCCGTTGGCGATGGCTTGAATGGCGCTAGCGACCGAATCAAATGGTTGGTTTTTTTCTAACATACACACTCCTTTTACTCACGCGGCCGGGCTGAGATTCAGCACTCTGGCCGCATTCTGATAAAACACTTTTTCGAGTACGGCATCCTTGAAGCCCAGTGCCGCAAAATCAGCGATGGTTTGTTTCATGGGGCGGAACGGATAAGAGGTGCCAAACAGTAACTGGTCGCCCAGAAACTGGTTGGCGGCCTGCACATACAGCTCGGCGCCGGGCTGGAAAATGTACATATCCGGCACCAGGTACAGATTGGGGTAGCGGAAGGCGGCACCGACAATCTCGTTCACAAACGGGTAATAGCCGTGAAAACAAATAATGTTCAATTGGGGATATTTACGCGCCAGCCGTGCCACCGCATTCGGATGCGCATAGTCGAGATCCGGTGTGGTCGGGCCCGACATCACGCACACCGGCACGCCATACTGCTGGCACGCGTCATACACCGGGTCAAACAGCGGATCATCCACCTGCCGCGCAGGCTTGCCAAAGCCCGGCTCGATATTGATGGCTTTAAAGCCATAATGGTGTATGGCTTTTTCAATCGCGGCCAAGGTGCTGTCCACGCCGCGACTTTCAATATCCACCGAGCCCAACCCCACCAGCTTGGCGCTGTGTTTGACCAGGTCGGCAATTTTCTGATCATCAATGGTCAGGTCCGGCGTTTCACGGCCGACCACCACTGCAATGTCGATACCAGCTTCGTCTATTTCCTGCAGATAACCCTCTACCGTGTAAGAGCGACGGAAATGCTCGGGCTCCAGCGAACCCACGCGCTGATTCAGCCATTTGGCCGTCTCATAGGCAGGCGTGTTGGGGGTGGCGCCAAAAAAGTCATGCAAAAACGCAGGACGGTTACGTAAATCAATAATTTTTTGTTTCATATCTATTCTTTAGTGATGGAAACACTTAAGCAATGCGCGAGCGGGATGAAGACCAAGGCGCACGACACGCAGAAACCGGAATGTACATGGCGTACATGGGGATTTTGAGTACCGTGCAACGCCGTTATTCGCCCGCGCAGCTATGGATCATGTGTTTTCTATGAGTAAAAGCTAGGGGTGGGATACTGCCCATTCAGCGCCCACTCGCCTAACTCCTTGAATTTGTAATCCACCGGGTCATGCAAGGTATACACACGCAAATTCCGCCAGAAACGGTCCATGCGCAGCTTGGCTGTGGTCGCACGGGCGCCCGCCACCTCAAAAATACGCGTGGTCACATCCAGCCCGGCACGGGTCGCCTGCACTTTGGCCGAGAATACGGCCAGCGCCACCTCTCCGCGTTGTGCGTCTTCCAGTGCCAACCCTTGTTGCCAGGCCGCATCGAGCAATTCGGCAGCATGGTCGGCCAGTACAGATGATGCATGTAATCCGGCCCAAAACTCGCCGTAATGCAGCAAGGTATAAGGATCCTCATACACACTATTTGCCAACGAAGCAGACCAGACCCGGCTGCTGCCACGGGTGTATTTGGCGCCCTCGGCCAGCGCCCCTTCGGCAATACCCAGGTAGATATTGGTAAAAATCAGCTGGGCCACCAACGAACGCAGACTGGCAAACGACGAACTGAGTGGACCAGGCTGCATGAGTAAGTCATGATCTTCCACCTTGAGCTGGTTAAATTCGGCGCTACCACTATCGGTCTGGCGCTGGCCAATATTGTCCCAGTCGCCCTTGAGCGTAATCCCTGCGCGACTGGTCGGCACCGCAGCCACCAGAAATTTGCCGCTGCCTTCTTCTATGGCAGACGCGATCAGGAAGTCAGAATCCATGGAGCCGGAGCAAAAACTTTTTTGCCCGTGGAACACATAACCGCCGTCTATCTTGCGTGCCACCGTGCGCTGGTCCAGCGGATTGAGGGCATTACCCCACCACAGGTGCTGTTGCGCAGTGAGCTTGAAATAATGCTGCCATTGCGTCTCGCTGCCATATAAACGGATAGACGCCAGCATCAAAAACTGGAATGCAAACACCTGTGCAATTGAGCTGTCGACGCGGGCAATCTGGCGGATGATGCGGTAAGTCTGCGTCCAGCTAGCGCCCAAGCCCCCGGCCTGTTGCGGAATCCACAAGCTGAGTAAGCCACTATCACGCACCGCCTGGCGCTGCAGGTAAGGTGTACCGCCTGCGACATCACGCTCAACCGCAGTGAGTGCCAGATAATCGCAAAGCTGTTCTGCGCGCTGCTCTGGGGTACCGTGAAACACAATGCCGTGCTCCGCCTCAACGGCGGGCTGGCGTAAATTCAGAGCCAAAGTCATCTTCCCCCCTACGCAGCATGCTTAACAGATTGGGCTGCGCCAAACGGGCCGGTGAGATTGGTCGTAATGCTAACCTCATGTGGGGCCTGTTGCTGGAGCGGCAAAAGCGGGAACAATAATTCAGCGACACGGTAAGCCTCCTCCAGATGTGGGTAGCCTGAGAAAATAAAATAATCAATGCCAAGCGCCTGATACTCTTTAATGCGGTCAGCCACTTCTTGCGGATTGCCCACCAGCGCAGTGCCGGCACCGCCGCGCACCAAGCCCACACCGGCCCACAGACTCGGGGAGACTTCGAGCTGGTCACGACGGCCATGATGCAAAGCCGTCATGCGTTTTTGCGCCACAGAATCAAAGTTGGCCACCGCGGCCTGGGCGGCGGCTATGGTGTCATCGGTGACCTGCGAAATGAGCGTGTCGGCGGCTTGCCAGGCTTGCTCGCTGGTCTCACGCACAATCACATGCAAGCGGATACCAAACCGGATATGGCGGCCTTTGGCTGCCGCGGCCGCACGGATCACCTTGATTTTTTCGGCCACGGCGGCAGGCGGTTCACCCCAGGTTAAATGCACATCAATATGCTCGCTGCTGAGTTTGATGGCGGCCTCGGAAGCACCGCCGATAAACAGTGGCGGGTAAGGTTTTTGTAGGCTACCGGTCGGTAAGCTGGCCCCTTTCACACTTAAATATTCGCCTTCAAAATCCACGCGCTGCTCGCTCAGTACCGAGCGCCAGATAGACAAGAACTCCTCAGCCTCAGCATACCGCGCATCATGATCGAGAAAGCTACCCTCGGCTTGCTGTTCGGCCGGGTCACCGCCCGCCACCACATTAATCAACAGACGCCCGCCTGAAATGCGATCGAGTGTGGAGGCCATGCGTGCCGATACCACCGGTGAAATAAACCCAGGCCGTGTGGCGACTAAAAACTTGAGCTGGCTGGTTTCATTGATCAGCGCCGAAGAAATCACCCAGGCATCTTCGCAAGAGCGGCCAGACGGCACCAGCACACCGCCATAGCCCAGCCGATCTGCCGCTTGCGCAATCTGCTTCAGATAAGAAAACGTGGCCGGTCTGGCGCCCTGGCTGCTGCCAAGATACCGTTGATCGCCATGCGTGGGTAAAAACCAGAATATTTGCATCGACTACCCTTTACAACCCATTCAACAGAAATAACAGCTTGAAAAGTGCAAAGTCCATGCCACAAATAAAGTGCTTTTAATTCAATTACTTAAAAAAATTATTTTTTTGATTGCTGCAAAATCAGCAACTTGTTCAGCAGTGCTGCTGCGTTTGCAGCACCCTGCATCGATTTCAGCAGGCGGATGTAGAGCAGTGCCATTTGCATACCTCACGCAGCAATAAGCAACCACAAGTCCTCCTTTTCTTAACCCCATGATTTGATGGCATTTATTGTTTTAACCCGTCATCTCATGCCTGCGGTAGCACGACCTCGGCCTGATTGGCATGCATTCTGCTAATTCAGACGGGTAATTAAATCATTATTTCTAATGAGAGATTTATTTATAACTTTAAAGAATATGAATAGCGCCATTACTTATTGGCACGAAATTGCAGCCTGGATTACTGTATCTGGGCTTAACTCTATGGAAAGACAGTGAGATCCTCACGATGGCAAATCTATTAGCAAACGATTTTTATACGACTGAACACGACACGCAGTTTGAGCAACAGCGTCTGTTAACCATGCCGAACTCGCGGGCCATGTCGACATCGATTCGAGCGACCGCGCAGGTGTTTGAAGATCCGAAGTCGATCGCCTTGCTTAATCGCATCAAGCAAATTGCCCCCAGTGACGCCAATGTCTTGATCATCGGCGAAACTGGCACGGGCAAGGAGCTGATTGCCCGCCATGTGCATGCCTTGAGCTACCGTAAATCCAAACCATTTGTCGCGGTGAATTGCGGGGCGTTCTCGGAAACACTGGTCGAAAGTGAATTGTTCGGCCATGAAAAAGGCGCGTTTACCGGGGCAGTCACCGCCAAAGCCGGCTGGTTTGAAGAGGCGAATGGCGGCACGCTGTTTCTGGATGAGATCGGTGATTTGCCGCTGAGTCTCCAGGTGAAGCTGTTACGTGTACTACAAGAGCGGGAAGTGGTACGGCTAGGCGCGCGCAAACCAACCCCGATTGATGTGCGGCTGATTGCAGCGACCAACGTACGCCTGGAAGAGGCCGTGCTGGCTGGTAACTTCAGGGAGGATTTATTCTACCGTTTACGCGTTGCGCACCTGGAGCTGCCAACCCTGCGCAACCGGCCCGGCGATATTTTGCCACTGGCAGATTATTTTGTTGGCGAATATACACGGCGGTTGGGCTACGCCACCATCCGCCTCGATGACTCGGCCAAGCAAAAATTATTGCAACATAGCTGGCCAGGGAATATCCGCGAACTCGAAAATGTGATTCATCACTCCTTGCTAATTTGCCGCAACAATGTGGTGCGCAGTGAGGATTTACATTTGTCCTCGATCTCGCTACACCGACCCAAAGCGACACTGCAGGCCTTGCCCAGCGAAGCAGATACTGACTCGCTGGAGGCGTCGCTGCAGCAGTTGTTTGAAACGGGCAAAGCGCAGCTTTATGACTATGTGGAAGACACGCTGGTACGTGCCGCCTATCAGCATTGCCACCATAATCAGGTGCAAACCGCCAAGCTGCTGGGCTTGAGCCGCAATGTGTTGCGCGCCAAGCTGATTAAAATGGGAGCGATCAATGCGCTTAAATAAGCTTGCCTCTGTGCAAACAGCAGCCATCGAAAGCGGCAGCCTGCGCTGGAAAGCCAGTGCTCACTTACCGACAGAATATGGGCAGTACCGTTTACACGCGTTTGTTGATATGCACAGCGGGCAGGAGCAAATCGCGTTGGTGCTCGGCGAGGTCAGCGGTCAAGCCAGAGTGCTGACCCGCGTGCACTCTGAATGCCTGACCGGGGATGTGTTTGGCTCACAGCGCTGCGATTGCGGCGAACAGTTCAAACGCTCGCAGCAACTGATTCAGGCGCGTGGCAATGGCATTATTCTGTATCTGCGCGGACATGAAGGGCGCGGCATCGGCATCAGCAACAAGGTGCAGGCCTATGATTTGCAAGACACCGGCTTGGATACGGTGGCGGCAAACCTCGCCCTGGGCCTGCCTGTAGACCAGCGAGCATATGATGATGCCGCCAGTATGTTGCAGCATTTTGAGGTGAAGTCGATTGAGTTACTGAGTAACAACCCGGATAAGTCGCGCGCCCTCACCCGGCTGGGCATCATGGTGGAGGCCGTGACGCCGTTAGAGATCGCAAGTAATCCAGCCAATGCCGACTATCTGGCGACCAAAAAGCACAGACTGGGGCATCACCTGAGTTTGGTGCCTTAGGCTAGACGCTCAAGCGTTGCAACAGCTGCTTGAGTGTGGCCTCGATGGGCTGGCGCACGGCGGGTTGTTCTAGCAAAGACGGCAGCGGTGCCCGCTGCAGGCGTGCCTGCAAATCCTTAAGCTGTTGCTGCAACTGCTGCAGTTTTTGGCGATCGCGTTGTGGCGGGATTTCAAACTCATTTTGGCTGCCATAGCCTTCAAACAGCAAGGTTTCTATCCCCACCACCAAAGCCAGAATACGGTCACCACCAAACGCTTCGTCGAATGCCAGGTCTATCGCGGTCATGCCCTGCAAACGGCGGATCGCCTCAAACTTCCAGTTGGCCTTGCCATCAAATACCCATTCCGTCATTTCGCGCGGCCCGACCTGCGTGCTTTTCGCCAATTCCTCTGGATGTTCGGTATAGAGCTGCAACATCAATGCCCGCAAGTCATCGGTATGCTCACTCATGGCTTGCTTGGGGCTGAGCTCTGCGCGCTGCGCCGAAGAGGGCGCCACCTTTTTTGCGGTGCGCGCTTCCGCCTGTGGCAGAGACAGCATTGCCCACAGGCCGATCACCCATACGCAAACCCTGAAACAAGCACACCCCCTGAAGACTGCAGAATTCACCAACATGCACGCCCTTTCACCGTCAATCAAAGGTCACAGTGTAATCAGCCGCAGTTGCGTGGGTCTTGGGAGATTTTCCTTTTTACAGTCACCGCCAGGCTAGGGTTGGGAATATGCTCGTCAGAACAGGCCCGAGGTTGAATGCGCAACTGGCGAAAGCAGCGGCGAAGGCAATTGTTCAAAGGCCTGTACAGTTAAAGGTTTGCTAAAAAAATATCCCTGGTATTTCATACAGCCCTTGCTATGCAGGTATTCGAGCTGCTCTATCGTTTCCACCCCCTCAGCAATCAGGGTCATTTTGAGATGCTTACCCAGATTCACCAGCGTATCGACAATCGCCTGGTCACTTTCATTATTCAGCAAGTCGCGCACAAAGGATTGATCAATTTTTAATTGCTCAAATGGCAGGTGCTTCAAGTAGTTTAATGAAGAGTATCCGGTGCCAAAATCATCCAGCGACCAACTCATGCCAAATGCCTGCAATGCGCGCATTTTCTGGATCGTATCGTCTACTTCGTTTGCCAGCATGCTCTCTGTGAGCTCCAGTTTAATCTGGCCGGGATTGGCGCCGCTGCGCGTTACAATCTCCTGCACCTCTTGCACAAAATCGGGCTGGCGCAGCTGCGAAGTGCTCACATTCACCGCAACACTCAAGTGGGACAAATGCGGATGATCAGACCATTTCACCAACTGTGCACAGGCTTCTTTTAATACCCAATTACCAATCGGCAAAATCAGACCGGTTTCTTCCGCGGCAGTGATGAAAACACCAGGCGGGATCAAGCCCCGTTCAGGATGCTGCCAGCGTAGCAACGCTTCAGCGCCAAAAATATGACCCTGAGCATCGACCTGCGGCTGGTAATGCAAACAAAAATGCCCTTTGGCGAGTGCTTCACGCATATCCTCATACAGCCCACTACGCAAGGTAATATCGGACTGCATCACAATCAAGGCAATCCCCAAAATACCTAAGGCGGCAATATTATTCATCCATGCCCCAACCGCCCGAATTTCAGGATTTGCAATCAAAGATGCCTGGGTAATGCCAATGTCAGACGAACCAAAAATCAAACATCCCAACAGCATGAGCAACGGAAAAATCACGCGCAGATAAATGCCCTCTTTACGGAACACCAGCGATGATCCTGCGGCAATCGGCAGATAATACATATGCACCGAGCGGACCACCCCGGGCAACGGCACATCAAACACAGAAATCGCAGAAATAATCAGCGCCAAGCCATGCGCCATAAAAATGGCCGCCAGGCGATCCCGGCCCGCATTGATCATGGTCACCACAAGCATGCTCAATATCACCAGGGAAAAATTAAAGGCCATTAACAGCCATTTGGCCTGCCATAAATAGTAAACACTCCAAGCACCGCCCAGAATGATGGAGGCACAGGCAGCAATCGCCAGTAACAGTTTCACCCGCAGTTGATGCGGGTCTTGGGCAAACTGAAAAAGCTCGCCTTTAAAAAGTTTGGCAACCAGTCTCAGTTGTAGAGGAGTGTTTTTAAAGTGTGGCATTAGGCGCGCCTGTCATCCAATTGACCATTGCCAATCCACCACAAACGACTGCGACAGCGCAGTGCAAGCAAGTCATTTCTCTTTAGTAAGTGGTCGATCATAAAGCCCTCAGCGGCGGATACCCTCAATGGGCGAAACAGCACGCAGGCTTTGCCGAGACGGCATAAGCCCAGCCCACACAACACACTACTTGAAAGAACTTGATACATTAACCCTTGCGGTAAATGGTAGCCCCGCTGTCATCAGCAACTGCTTTTAGACCGGAAGCTTTGCGTCCCTGCTTTTCAGCAGGTTTGCCTTTTATAATGGTACTTAACAATAGGTGACAAGTTCATCAAACTTTGTAACGGTTGTCAATCCTCTCGACATTCAATACTGTATGTTTGTCATTAAAAAGCCGCACACACATTTTTCTCAGCAACAATCATGCCTTTTATCTCTGGCAAAAGGCTCGATTGGCAATCTACCGATGGATAGATTTCACTGTCACTCATGTGCCGAAGCGGGCAGTTTTCGAATGTCTGCAACGGCCTTCGCACTCGTCGGTTTAAGATTATGATTCCAGGCGGATTGCATAAAACTGACTAACTGCGCCACCTCAGTATCATTCAAGGTATGTCTGAACTTTGGCATATTGAAGGGTGCCGCCACCCCTTGCGGTTTGAGTTGAGGCGAGCCATTCAAAATGACATTAATGAGTGAGGAGGGGTCTGGATCCATCACAGCCGGGTTGCCCGCAAGCGGTGATAAATAAGGGGCAACCCCTTTACCCTCTTGTCCATGACACGCTGCACAATATTGCTGATAAAGCCGGGCGCCAGGATAGGTTGTCAATGATTTGAACTGAGCCAATGTCGCACCAGAATTGTATTTATACGTCGTTTGACCTTTATCGTTTGTCCCTTTGATTGTTTTCAAGTAGCTAGCGATGCCCGTTAAATCCTGGATAGTCATGCCTTCAGTACTGTTATTAATGACCGTAGTCATGGTGCCAAAAGCGGAGCTATGCTGATTAGCACCAGATTTCAGATACACAAGAATATCCGCCTCAGACCATCTGCCTAACCCGGTATTATGGTCCCCACGTAAGTTGGTGGCAGACCATCCTTCCAGGGTTTCTCCGCTTAAAAATTGATCCGATGCGTGCGTCAGCCCTTTTTCCTGATAGGCAAAGCCGCGTGGCGTATGGCAAGCACCACAATGCCCCAGCCCCTGAACCAAATAAGCGCCACGATTCCAGCTGGCATCTTTTGATGCATCAGGTTGATAACCATGCTTATCTAAAAACAGGCTATTCCAGATGGCCAAAGGGAACCTGTAATTCAATGGCCAAGGAATCTCATTCGCCCGGTTTGCTTGGCGCACCGGTTTCACGCCTTGCATGAAATACACATAGAGGGCGTGAATGTCAGCATCACTGACTTTGGCATAAGAAGGATATGGCATGGCCGGATAAAGATGATGACCATCTTTTGCCACCCCGCGCCGTAGTGCTTTGGCAAAGTCGGACTCGGTATATTTGCCGATACCTGTCTCAGCATCAGGCGTAATGTTCGTCGTATAAATCGCGCCCACTGGCGTCAGCATGGGCAGCCCGCCGGCAAAGGCTTTGCCATGGGGTGCGGTGTGACAAGAGACGCAATCGCCTACCCGCGCAAGATACTCCCCTTTTTTGATCTCTGCCGGATTGACGGCAAACACATTCAACGAGAATGTAAAGGTGACGACTGCGAAACCTATTTTCATCAAACCTGAGGCCATGTTCATGGTGACTCCTTATGCTTTTAGTTGATGCCCGATAGGTAGCTTGCGAATACGTTTGCCAGTCGCTGAGAACACGGCATTTGCCAACGCAGCGCCAATCGCTGCAGTACCAGGCTCACCAATCCCCCCCGGCGCCTCAGCGCTTTTAATCAGGTGGACGTCAATAGACGGCGCTTCATTGATACGCAGCATACGGTAATCATTAAAGTTAGTTTGCTCTACACGACCATGCTCAATGGTGATTTCGTTATATAGCACGGCCGTCAGGCCAAAAATAACACCCCCTTGAATTTGCGCAATCACGGTATCTGGATTCACGGTCATGCCACAATCGACAGCAGACACGACGCGGTCGACCTTGACTTCACCCTGATCATTCACGGTGACATCGACCACCATGGCCAAGAAACTGCCAAAAGCATGCATCACAGAGACGCCGCGACCTTGGCCTTTAGCTAATGGCTTGCCCCAATCACTCTTGCTTACCGCGAGTTGCAAGGCATTTTTCAATCTAGGCGTTTTACCGAGCAGATCCAAACGGTATTTCACTGGATCCACTTTCGCCAAATGCGCCAGTTCATCGATAAAACTCTCGACGACAAAAGTACCGCGTGTCGGTCCAACCCCCCGCCAAAATGCGGTGGGTACATCCCGCGGCTCTACCCGCACATAATCCACATACAGATTAGGCAAATCATATGGCGGCTCTGCCGACACTTCCACTGCATCCGGGTCTACCCCATTTTTGACTAACGGGGGCGCAAAGCGGGCCATGATGGAGGAGCCAACAATACGGTGTGACCAAGCGACCGGCTTGCCGTTAGCATCCAATCCTGCTGAGATACGGTCAAAGTAATAGGGGCGGAACATGTCATGTTGAATGTCCTCTTCCCGCGTCCAAATGACCTTGACGGGGCCCTTTACCTGCTTGGCAATTTTGACAGCCTGCACGACCCCATCAAACTCTAGTCGTCTGCCGAAACCACCGCCGATGAGGAAATTATGCAACCTGACTTTTTCAACCGGAATGTTGAGCGTTTTGGCGGCCATGCCTTGGGCAAACGTCGGAATTTGCGTCCCTACCCAGAGATCGCAGCCAGAAGCGCTCACCTCCACAGTGCAATTCATGGGCTCCATCGTCGCATGTGCTAAAAAGGGTTGCTCATACTCCACACTCAGCGTTTTATCCGCTTTTTTGTAGGCACTGGTGGCATTGCCTTGCTTTTTAGCCACAGCCCCCGGTTTCTTGGACGCCTCACGCAGATCATTCACCAAATCACTGGTTTTTACCGCAGTGCTTTTACCTTCATTCCATTGAATATCCAGTGCGCCCAAGCCGCGCTTGGCGGCCCAAGTATTCGTGGCTATCACGGCAACCGCATTATCTACCTTGACCACTTGTAGCACACCGGGCATTTTCAAGGCGCGGCTATCATCTACACTTGCCAGCGTCCCGCCGAACACAGGACTGGTAGCGATCACTGCAAACTTCACATTGTCAGGGTGTGCATCAATGCCAAACTTCGCCTGGCCATTTACTTTATCAGGCGTATCTAATCGCTTGGCAGCAGTGCCAATGAGTTTGAAATCTTTAGGGTCTTTGAGAGCGACTTGCTTGGGTACAGGCAAGGTGCTGGCCACTTTGACTAATTCCCCATAACGCAGTGTTCGTCTGGAGGCATCGTGGTAAACCACGCCAGATTTTGCATAACAGGCAGATTCGGCCACTTTCCATTGCTGTGCAGCCGCAGCAATCAGCAATGACCGGCACACAGCACCAGCCTGGCGCATGGGCTCCCACAAGGCACGGATGGAAGTTGAACCGCCCGTCACCTGCGCTCCGAGCAACGCATCGGCATACAGCTTTTCATTCGGGGGGGCATGTTCCAGTTTCACAGAGGGGAGATCAACCTCCAACTCTTCTGCTAACAACATGGGAATAGACGTATAAACCCCCTGCCCCATTTCCACCTTGGGCATGATCATGGTGACCTCGCCCTTAGTATCAATCTTGATGAATCCATTCGGGGCGAGCACATCCTTACCGGTTTCCAGCTCGCTATAAGGTTGGGTTTGCTTGCTTTGACTCAATGCAGGCAAACTGATACTCAGCAGCATCCCGCCAGCAGTGGTCGCACTTACCGTCGCGGCAATTTTAAGAAAATCACGTCGCGGAGGATTGGAAACCGTATATTTGTCGGCCAAGCCCTGGATAAGCCCTTGTGACATAACTAGACCCCTTCCTTAGCAGCCACCTTGATAGCGGCGCGTATACGTGGATAAGTGCCGCAGCGGCAAATATTACCGGCCATGGCGGCATCAATTTGCGCGTCATTCGGGTGAGGGTGCTGGTCAAGCAGCGCACAGGCAGACATGATCTGGCCCGACTGACAATAACCACACTGCATCACCTCCAGATCTAGCCAGGCCTTTTGCACAGCCTGACCTGCGGAGGTTTCCCCAATCGCTTCTATGGTCGTAATCTTCTTGCCGCCAACAGCCGAAATGGGCAATACGCAGGAACGCGTTGCCTGACCATCCACATGCACTGTACACGCGCCGCACTGCGCGATGCCACATCCGAACTTGGTTCCGGTCAAGCCGATGATGTCTCTGATCACCCAAAGAAGAGGCATATCAGCGGGTGCATCCACTTGGTGGGTGGTGCCATTAATATTCAGGGTTGCCATCTATGGCTCCTTCCTTGAAAACGTACGAATACTTGTGATTTTTATTATGAAATACGATTATTCATTGAAATAAATTAATTCACGAATAACTCAAGAGTGAATTAATTTAAACCCCGAATCAAGTATAAATTTATGAAATTCTTGCCTAAAACAATTTTACCTTTTGCTGTAAATCGCCTATTACGCTCCAATACTGCTTAAGTTTGGCATTCTACAGATTGGAATAAAGAGTCAATGGGGCTCGTGCGAAACCAATGATTCTTCAGGATTCTATTGCCCTTCTGGAATATTCTTAGCTATAGAAAAAGAAAAAGGCCCTGTAAAAACAGGGCCTTATCTAATTTAAATCAACAACATTTATTATTGTGTCGATCAAAAAGGTTGTTAACACCTCTCATTGATAAAAAGCTTTACCAACTCCCCTCAACCCAGACCAGGAAAGGGTTCTCACACACCGCAAGGTTGAATAATGGATAAATATAAAATATTTTGTGAAGTATTACAGCTTAATTCTTCAAAACTTTACAGCTTATTTGCAAAATCAAATCCGAGGTAAGCAGTGCCGGAGCGACTAATGCACATTATTGTTTTGAGTTTTCAAGAATGTATGCACGAAACTCTTCTTCGCTCATTTCGTTGTGACGAGCATCATATGTTCCAGGGTTTAGATTGTATGCAGAGCGTGTACTAAAGAAAACAAATGACCCTTTCAGAAATCTAGTAATTGGCCTAGCTGACTCTGGAAGTGGATCCCCATTGAACTCGCCATAATCCCAGCACTTGTATTGGGCATACTCCCCAGGTGTTAATTCGGTTAGCGCTTCACTAATTCCATCCAAACTTATGGCATTGGCTATTCCGGAAGGCTCGACCGGCGCAACCTCAAGTCGAAAGTAGCTCCAACTGGTGTCACTACCAAAAGACTCGTACGTTAGCTTTGCGGGTTTTAGTATTTCTGCAATTTTCTCTCCTACATGCAGGGCAATCATGCCTTTCTCTGCAGCACGAGAAACGCCGGTGATTGTGTTTCCGCCACCAGTTGGATAAAACATATGATTAAGCGCCTTCACTTTGGATATCTCCGAAAGCGCCGCACAAATGGAGTCGATGTTTGTCCAGGTGCTGCGCTCAGGTGCTCCCATAGGAAAAAGTTTCTGAGTAAGCTCCGTCCATTCTGCTAAATTACGTGTGTGAAAGTCGCTTGTAATTTTTTGCCACTCTTTTAAACGTGAGATGAACTCCCCGATTTTGGGTCGTAAGTTCGGATCTGTTTCGGTGCACTCCATAAGCAGACGATCTAGCGTTGTTGTGTACGTTTCTGGCAAATATTTTGACAAGGCGAGAGTGGATGCGGGAGTATATTGGCCATCAAATCCAACCTCTACCTTGGTGAGCGCAATCCAGAGAGACTTTGCGAGGGAGTATATGTCTGCCGGTAAGCCATTGGCGAGATGCGCAGTTCTGCGCATCTCAGGAGCCATTGTAAATTTGGCCCCGACATCTCGCTTTGCTGGGGTTATTGGCTCTCGCTCTGGGTATTTAACAAGTCCGAAATCTGATAAACATAGACGGCCATCAAAAAATAGAAAGTTGGCAGGCTTTATGTCCCTGTGTGCAATGTTGCGGGTATGCAGATACTCAACCACTGCAGCAAGGTCTATAAAATCGTTAACAATTTCGGCTGGTTTTTTGTTGCCTATGTGAACTGAAAAAGGCGTGGCTATTGGCATGGAAAACCATGGGGATCCAGTCGACTTATCGTCTGGAATGAACTTTTCCAAAAGGGGTATGATTCCCTTGACGCTCCCGAGCTTCTCGAGGGCTGCTATTTCAACTTTGAATCTCGCGTAGGTTTCTTCAGTAATTGTTCGAAGAATTTTTATTGCTCTTGAAGGTGCACCTGGCTTTGAAGCCTGCCATACATCACCGTTGCCACCGGCTCCAAGTTGTTTCTCAATTGCCCATTCGTTGAACATATCGCCTGGTGAAAGGGAGGGATTTTTGTTACGTTTTGACATCATCAATCCAAGAGTGTTGCCCTACAAAGTAATTGTAGTGACAGAGCACTACGGTCTACTGATTTTAGACCAAAGGATCAAACTTTCAACTTAATGCTGGCAATCAAGCATATTTTGTTCGCGAGCCCCTATGTTTTTGGTGTACGAACCCTGAAACGGATTACTACGGCAACTTCATTGCAAAGCCAACAGAGAAGAAAAGTAGTGGCTGCTCTGGCTCGTGCCTTCTTACACAAGTAATTATTACTCCTGAGATTCGGCCAAGGGAGCGCTAACTCCAATCACGACTTGTCGAGGGCGCAACCACCGGCCAAGCGTTAATACATTGTAGCCATTAGAGAAACTCTCAATATAAAAAATATGTGGGTCGCCATTACTATCGTGCACTTCAATCTCGGCACAGCCTAAAGGCCCTATTTTTGATCTTTTACAATAACCATTTTTCCAAGCCCAAACGTCTAGCGCTGTGATATGAGGAAATTGCTTTTCGAATGGATCTGACGTTACAAAATATTCTATATTCGGCTTCCCTTCCTCAATCGTATGAGGATGTTGACCTATTGTACTAAAACAAATCTCTTCACTATTTTCCACAGTTCGCCAAAGCGTACTTGTAATGGTGTTGCCAAAGTGCTTTGAAAGTGCTCGAACATGAGCAAGACTTAATTGACTTGATAGCCTGGCCGAAGTGAAGACTTGGGAGGGGAATAAAAGCAGACCCGCCCCATAGTTTGCTTCAGCCTCTATAACTTCATGGCAATCGGGAGATAATGTGGTTCGGTTATCTCCGAGCATATAATTCGCATGCCAAGGAATAACACTATGCGAAATTTCATGCGACTCATGCCAGCGTTTCTTTAGATCGGGCACTGACCCATCTATGTATATACGCTTTTGGTCAGGCAGAAATAAAGCACTTAGGTCAAAATTACGGATAGCATCCAGTAATAACTTTGGTCTTTTGATTACTTGCTTTGCACCCACTGTTAATTTGTGGATTATTTCGTCCTGTAAGCCTGGATCTTCAAGTTGATAATATCTTAGATCCAACTTCAACAGCTCACGCACCTCAACCAACGGTACCTTGCCATCAACATAACCTATATCTCGGTGAATACGCTCTACCGTTGAAGTAATATCTCGTGCAGAGCGTGAATCAATCCGAATATTTTTCACTATTGTTCTTATTTTTGCTGTGACAATATCTCTACGAGCGCTCGGACAGCCTCATATTCTGCATCTGTAACAGAATCAGTTCCTTTTGAACGCGCTGCATATCTCAATTGCTCATCGTTAGCAGGAGTTCGATGTCCTGCGAATTCAATGAACTTATCTTTGGAAAATTGGCAAACATCAGCTAATTGGGTAACGGTTCTCGGGTGTAGTTTATACTCAGGTAATGTCTCCACTGCTTGAATATCCGATACCTCAACGTCAGCTAACACAGCCATTTCTTCTACCGTCCAGCTTCGCTTTTCTCTCACATAACGTACAACCTTACCCAATTGTGTAGGAACGCTTTCTAAAACTTGCGGGGTTACTGTCCTTTGTTCAACAATCTTATTAAATTCCTCAAGAGTAGGTCCCACAGTCGAGACAACAAGATCATCACAATGCTCTAATTTCCTATCAAGCCATTCATCCGAAAATATAAATTTCATAGTGGCCTCCTATTTCATAAACGCTACAGCAGACGCAGCGCTAAGTTCATAATACTTTAAAGAGCTTTGAGTATCTATCCCATAACACTCAAACTTATGACACTCATAAAAAGCTTCTGCCTGTGGTAAAGAGTGCAAACCAAGACGTCCTTTAAAACCAAGGGCCATGCTTGTTTGTATGGCGGCACTTATCAGCACTGTTCCCACACCTCTATATTTAGGATCCGTAGCGAAGCCTGGCAAATTCCAAGGTGCTGTAGATAGATACGGAATGTAAACAAGCGGCTGATGCAACGTCTCTTTACACTTGCTCAAATACCCATCCGTGATTAACAGCATAATACCTTGAGGCAATCCTTCACATTCGACAGCAAAATTCGGCATTGATAAAAGCTTAGCGCTTCCATCAATTTTATGTTCCCACTCCCAATGGCCGTGCTCAAGTTCCGGCTTCGCCACATCTTGAACAGTTGCAGCCACTTTAGCTTGCGACAGAAAACCACCCCATGTGTCATCCGCCATCTTGGCAAAAGCCGTATCAACATTCTCATGCAACAGGGCATCCACCTTTGCACCTGAAGTTACGTGCCTCAAACTAATATTATGGGAAGTCACAGGACAACCACCTCTTTCTTCTCTTTGAGTTTATCGTCTTCAAAAAATAGCTTGTCCCCATCCTTCAGTCGAACATTTATCAATTGATACAACCGCAAGGCCTGGCGAATTACTGCCGTTTTGCTTAGGTCTTTTTCAACACACAACTCCTCCAACACCGCCATTTCGACCTCTGTAAGGTTGAGTGTCATGGTTTTTTTAGACATACCGAATCTCCTTTTATGCAACAACTATAGATTATTTAGCTAAAAAATGCAAATTTATTACTTGTTTTTTAGCTACTTATTAGCTATTATTTAGCCACACCTAAACAAAGGAGCAGTAAAATGAAACCTACAAACGATCCAAACGTACCAAAAACACAGCATCCAATCTTCATTGATGGCACAAAATACACCATTGATGCCGACACACTTACTGGCACTCAATTACGTGCATTAGTACCAGTGCCAGAAAACAGAGACCTGTGGTTAGAAGTACACGGACCTAAAGATGACATTCTTATCCGTCCCGAACAAACGTATGAAATTAAATCTGGGTCTCAGTTCTACACCGCACCCAGCACAATCAATCCAGGAGGTCGCTAATGGAACTGCCGGCTCGAGATTTAAAATTTCTGAACGAGCGAGGGTATGACTGGCAATTGTCGCCAGATCCCCAAGGCGCGGGATGCTTATTGGTAAAAGGTTTTGATGTAGCAGTCGGCGGCTTTACCCCCAATACAACTGATCTGATGATTCGTATTCCACCACAATATCCAATTGCACCCTTGGATATGTGGTACTGCGACCCTCCAATACGCATCGCTCAAACTGGTCAGTTTGCTATTGCTTCTGAAGTTATGGAGCCGCACTTAGGTCGCCAATGGCAACGCTTCTCACGCCACCTAAATGGTGGCTGGCAATCGGGGATCGATGGTCTTAGATCCTTCTTTGCATTAATCCAACGCGAACTTCAAGGAGTAGGAAAGTAATGTCATTGCATAAGGTTGTCTTGCTAGAAGAGCATCTAACAGAGCTGAATCAATACTTGTTTGACCTGCCAGGGATAGAGGGGGCAGCATTTATTCTATGCGGACAGTCGGTTTCAGATAAGGTTACAAAGTTAATCTCACATGCTGTGTTTCCGATTAAAAACGAAGAGTACCTTCTACGAGAGCCTTATAGATTAAGCATTTCATCGGCCGCGCTCGCACGTGTAACAAAATTGGCTCGATACGAAAACTTAAGCATTATCTTTGCACACTCACACCCTAAAGGTATTCCTGAGTTTTCGGAACAGGATGATGGTGAAGAAGAGCAGTTAATGCCATTCCTCCAGTCTCGCGTTCCAAATCGCATTCATGGCACCCTAGTACTAACCGAGAACCAGATAGGTGGACGCCTATACGTCCCTCACCGCGTTGCAACAGATGCAGTGATAGTTGTCGGGAATAGATTAAATGGTCATTTCCCTGGTGACTCAGAAATAGCACCCATCTACGACCGCCAAGTCAGAGCCTTCGGTAAAGACGTGCAACATATACTTAGTAAACTACATGTAGGAGTGGTAGGTCTTGGGGGCACAGGATCCCCGTTAGCTGAACAATTATGCCGCCTGGGCGTTGGAGCATTGTCATTATTTGATGGGGATACTTTTGAGGATACAAATGTAAATCGAGTTTTTGGCTCCAGGCTCGAAGATGCAGGACTGCTAAAAACGGATATTGCAAAAAGGCAGCTTGATGCTATTGGCCTAGGCACTGACATTAGAACATACCCAAAACATATTACTGACAAGAACACTGCATTGGCTCTTCGAGATTGCGATGTTATTTTCGGATGCACCGACAAAGAATTACCGCGAGCCATTCTTCAAACACTAGCCTTGCATTACAGCATACCGGTCTTTGATCTTGGCGTATTAATTGACTCCCATGGAGGAAAAATTATAGGGGTGCATGGCAGAGTAACTACTTGCATGTCTGGAGAAGCGTGCTTATTTTGCCGCGGACGTATCACTTCTGAAAACATAAGACTTGAAACACTACCGGATGAAGAGAGGCAGCAACAGATTAAAGAAGGGTATGCTCCAGAACTGGGAGACCCAGCGCCTGCGGTTATTGCATTTACAGCAGCGACTTCAAGCCTTGCAGTTTCGGAATTGCTACATCGCCTGACCGGATTTATGGGAACAGAGCGTTACTCATCAGAGGTGCTAATTGCATTTGATATGTCTCGCATTCGGACCAATAGAATAGAAGCGAGAGAGGGATGCACTTGTATTGACAAGGCCGAGTGGGGATGTGGAGATAGAACTCCGTTTTTAGATTTGATGTGGTCAACTAACACCAAATAACTTCGCTATCTCGAATCCAAAAATGCGCGCCACAGGTTGTTGAATCAACTGACGGGTGAAGGGAGAACTTATTTCCCGCCCTCATCTCGACACGCCAGAAGGGTTTGTGACTTTGCATTAGGTTTAATGCTAGCTCTTGGTTACAGCCACAAGGACATTGCATAATGAGCCACTTATACCCTTTGCCCCCGCCAACTAACGCAGCAACGCCAGGATTACTGGCTGCTGCAATTGCATCAGACCGAGACTCAAATTCTTTTAAGTCATATTTGTAACGCCTAGACTTAGTTTGAATGCCAAAAAAACGTGCAATTAAATTAATCAGTTTATTGAACATAAGCGAGTCAAGAATGCGAGGATTTCATAATACTTATTTACTTTGAGATTCTACTTTGCAGATCTTCCAAACGCAGGTATTTTTTTCAATTAAATACGATAATGTATGGGCTTCCCCCAATAAAACGGACACTTTTATCAAGCATGTTAAGATGGAAGGAAACGTAAAAGATGGAAGCAATGGCAGTTCGCAGAAAATTCTGTGCCGAGTTTAAAACAGAGGCAGTCAAATTAGCCCGTCAATCTGGTGTATCTATCAGTGGTGTGGCACGTGATCTGGGTGTTCATGAAAGTATCTTGCGTCGCTGGATACAAGACGCAAGCCCTTCAGTAAAACCCAAGCAATCTCACATTGATACAGATAGTCTTGCCCAAGAGGTTTCTCGTTTGCGCAAAGAGAATGCGCAACTGAAGATGGAGCGGGACATCATAAAAAAAGCGCTAGGCTACTTCGCAAAAGACCCGCAGTGAAGTACGCCTTTATTGAGCGGCAATGCTTCGTTTGGCCTGTGAGAGTGATGTGTCGGGTGCTGGATGTTTCGCACAGTGGCTTTTATGTCTGGCGTTTGCGTAAGCAAAGTCAGCGTGAACGGCATAACCAGATACTGAAAGCACAGATAAAAGATAGCTTTCACGGCAGTGATCGCACTTATGGTTGTCCCCGGATCTGGCTTGATTTACAAGCATGGGGACAAGTGTGCTCAGAGAATAAAGTGGCCAGATTGATGCAATCGCTTGGGCTCAAAGCCAGAACCAAACGAAGACGACAGCCTGGTGATTTAGGGGTGCGTAACGTGCATATGCTGGCACCCAATTTATTGCAGCGACAATTCAGTGCGACGGCACCCAATCAAAGCTCGGTATCAGACTTCACTTATGTGTGGACGGTGGAAGGTTGGCTATCTGTCGCAGCAGTGCTGGACTTGTACTCACGCCGCATCGTTGGTTGGTCCATGAGTCAGAATATGACAGCGCAACTAGTGATGGATGCATTAATGATGGCTATTTGGCGCAGAGGGAAACCCGTGTCACTGATGCACCATTCAGACCAAGGCAGTAAATATGCCAGCGAGGACTTCCAGCGCATGCTGGCTGCGCATGGCATCACTTGCAGCATGAGTCGCAAAGGGGATTGCTGGGATAATGCTGCGATGGAAAGTTTCTTCTCGACATTGAAGCTTGAGAGAGTTTATCGCAGACGATACCTCACACGAGAAGAAGCGCGTGCAGACATATTCGATTATATTGAGCGATTTTATAATCCAAAGATGCGTCATTCGACGCTTAGTGGTATGAGTCCGGTAGCGTTTGAAGAGCGCTATTCGAGCTTAACTCAGTGTCCGTGAAATTGGGGGAAGCCCATATCCATGCTTCTTAGCAGCTGGGAGCTTACTCCGATGCTGCGTCAAATACTCCTAAATACGGTTAACGAGTTCGTCATCAAGGGGAAACTGTCGCTCGCGTGTTTTGGCCACTGGCTGATACCGGCGCTCATCATGTGGTGAATCTGGTCGTCTCATGATTCTCAAAATATTCGCAGCGAAGTTGATATCGTCGACTTTCAAATTCAGCAACTCTCCGCGCCGCATTCCAGTTGTACAAAGGATGGCAAACATGAGGGCATTCCGGAATTGGACGGAATAGTCAGCGAATGGATTTCCTTGCGCCCCAGGCTTCAGCTGAGCCTCCAACGCGTCCAAAGTAGAGTCCTCCAGGGATTTTTCATCTCTATCACTGTCCAGCGTTTTTGTTCTTTGATTGGGACGATTGCACTTGATTTGCATCACCATGGCTGAGATTTGCTTCTCGGCTTCCTCAGATATTGGATAGAGCCGTCTGGCCAGAAACTCAAGATATTCTGCAGCAACAGTCATCCGCGCATAGTGGCTGCTAGAGCAAACGGACTTTTGCTTTCGTGACAGGGGAGCAATCTTCCCGGCTGCCTTCTGCGAAAAAGATGTCTGCAAGAAATCTCTCAGCGAGTGCACCTCATCACTTTTTAGAAACTCGCCTACTGAAAACCGCTGTTCAAAATTTAAGGCGTAGATGTCCTGCCAAGCGTAAAGGCATTTGATCGCGTTCAGCGCGTTCTGGATCGTGTTTAATGCCCGAGCCCCTCCTCTGAGGATCACGGTCACCAAAGAGTAGGATAGAAGAGAGGCACCCCACGCTCATCAACTAATATGGCTTATCTCTCCCCATCGCCACCTTTGATCCTCTTTACCGACAGCGCCATAAAGACTCCATTCTTTACGATTTTGCATGGTAGTAGACCTTAAGCTAACCATCAACTATCTTTTACAGTGTCAAAAAAGCAAAAACCCTCGCTAGGCGAGGGCTCTTTGGTAATACTTTACAAATTACTCTTAGGTGTAAGTCAGAACGGAATATCGTCATCAAAATCGTCAAAATTGCCAGCTGGTTTGCTAGCAGGCTGGAAGGCATTGCGGTTTGCGCCGCCAGCGGCGTTACCGCTGCCCATCGCAGGTTGCTGCTGACGTGGTGGGGCCTGGTTGTAGTCGTCCATACCGCCGCCTTGATCCATCTCACCGCCATCATAAGAGGCGCTGCCACCTTCACGGCCAGTGCCTAACATTTGCATCTGGTCGGCGACGATTTCGGTGCTGTAGCGGGTGACGCCATCTTTTTCCCATTTACGGGTTTGCAGGCGGCCCTCAATGTAGACTGGGCGGCCTTTTTTCAGGTACTCGCCGGCGATTTCGGCCAAACGGCGGTACATGACGATGTTGTGCCATTCGGTTTTTTCCTGGCGCACGCCGGATTTGTCTTTCCAGTTTTCGGTGGTGGCGATACTGAAGTTAGCCACTGCCTCACCGTTTGGCATGTAGCGCACTTCAGGGTCACGCCCGAGATTGCCCATCAAAATCACTTTGTTGACTGATGCCATGGTGTTACGACTCCCCTATTCGATTCATGATTGCTTGCGACAATGCCGCCTGAAATGCTTTGCTGCGCTGATTTTCCAACTTTACCATGAGCATGGTTTCTGAGGGAATGGCGACGACTTCATAGACGCCTTCCATCGCGCGGATATCTTGCACCAGTTTGGCGGCCTGGGCGTCATTATACCCTGCTTGCAAATGGAACATTTTGGTTTTGACACTGGGCGGTGCCTGCATGCCGAGCGCGAGGCCAAACCAGATCAGCATGAGCACAGCGCAGAAGACAAACACGGTGCTGCTGCCATAGGTGTGCGAGAGCCAGCCACCGAGGGCGGCGCCTAAAAACATGCCAAAAGACTGTGCGGTGTTGTGCACGCCCATGGCGGTACCTTTGGCGGCGACCGGCGCCATTTTTGAGATGAGTGACGGCAACGAGGCCTCAAGGATATTAAACGCCACAAAATACGAGAACAGGGTGGCGACAATGCCCCAAAGGCTGTTGAGGCTGAACATGAAGGCGATTTGCGTGAACAGCATGAGGCCGACGGCGCTGATAAAAACAGGTTTAAGCTTGGCTTTTTTCTCGGCATAAATAATGGCGGGCACCATTAAGACGAATGAAATCAGCAGCACTGGTAAATAAATTTTCCAGTGAGAATTTTCGTTCATGCCGGTGCTGTGTTTGATGGCAAACGGCACCACCATGAACATGGCCATTTGCGCCCCATGTAAGCAAAACGTGCCAAAGTTCAAGCGCAGCAGTTGCTTATCGCGTAATACCTCGCCGATTTTGGCGGGCACCGCTTGGGCGTCGGAGTGAAAGTGCGCATGCAAGGGCTCTGGCACGGCAAACTTGACCACGCCGATGGCGAGAATGGCCAGCACGGCGGTGAGCCAGAAAATGCCTGGTACACCTATCCATTGATTGAGGATAGGCCCGGCCACCAGTGATACCGCAAAGGTCACGCCTATGGTCGCGCCTATCATGGCCATGGCCTGTGTGCGGTGTTCTTCGCGGGTAGAGTCGGCCACCAGCGCAGTCACCACCGCAGAAATCGCGCCTGCGCCCTGAATGGCGCGCCCGACAATCACCATGTAAATATCTGCGGCAGTCGCTGCAAACACACTACCAATGGCAAACATGACCAATCCGAGATAGATCAGTTTTTTGCGGCCGAAACGGTCAGAAGCGATGCCAAACGGTAACTGGAAAATCACTTGCATGAAGCCATAAGCGCCGAGGGCGAGACCGATCAGGGTATGGTTGTCGCCGCCTTGCAAGGTTTCGGCATAGATGGCAAAAATAGGCAGGATTAAAAACATGCCCAGCATACGTAGCCCATAGATAGAGGCAAGGGCCGCGGTGGCGCGGGTTTCTATCTGGGTCATTTTTTCGGAGAACTGCATGAATCTTTTAAGAAAACTTGGCTTAATTTCAAATAATTGCGTATATTATCAGGTTGGCTGTCTGTTCGTGAAAGTATCATGGAATTTATCAAAATTCGCGGGGCGCGCACCCATAATCTCAAGAACATCAATCTGGATATTCCGCGCAACCAACTGGTTGTGGTCACCGGCCTGTCAGGCTCAGGAAAGTCTTCGCTTGCTTTTGATACCTTGTATGCAGAAGGACAGCGCCGCTACGTCGAAAGTTTATCTGCTTATGCCCGCCAGTTTTTGGCGCGCATGGACAAACCGGATGTGGACCTGATTGAAGGCTTGTCACCGGCCATCTCCATCGAGCAAAAATCGACCTCACACAACCCGCGTTCCACGGTCGGCACTGTCACTGAAATCCACGACTATCTGCGTTTGCTGTATGCACGTGCCGGGGACCCGGAATGCCCAGAGCATGGCATCAAGCTTGAGGCACAAACCGTGAGCCAGATGGTGGACAGTGTGCTCAAGTTGCCGGAAGACACCAAGCTGATGATTTTGGCGCCGGTAGTCTCTAACCGCAAAGGCGAACAGCTGGATTTGTTTGACACGCTCAAGGCCCAAGGTTTTGTGCGCTTGCGCATTGATGGCAAGATCTACGAAATGGATAGCCTGCCGCAGTTGGCTAAAACCACCAAGCACAGTGTAGACGTGGTCGTCGACCGCCTTAAAGTGCGCGAAGACATAAAGCAACGGATTGCTGAATCCTTTGAAACCGCACTGCGGCTGGCAGATGGCAAAGCGGTCGCACTGGAGATGGATAGCGAAAAAGAACACCTGTTCTCTGCCAAGTTCTCCTGCCCGGTGTGTGACTACTCACTGGCCGAACTCGAGCCGCGTTTATTCAGCTTTAACAACCCGATGGGCGCTTGCCCAAAATGCGATGGCCTGGGTCAGGTCACGTTTTTTGATCCCAAGCGCGTGGTGGCTTTCCCGCATTTATCGCTGGCCAGTGGCGCGATTAAAGGCTGGGACAAGCGCAACCAGTTTTACTTTCAGATGCTGGCCAGCCTGAGCCAGCATTATGACTTTGACCTGGAAGCACCGTTTGAAACGCTGCCGGAAGAAACGCAGCAAATTCTGCTGTATGGTTCTGGCCGCGAGCAAATCGCCTTTAAATACCTCAATGAGCGTGGCACCTTCTTTAGCAAGTCGCATACCTTTGAGGGCATTATCAATAACCTGCAACGCCGTTATCGCGAGAGTGACTCGACTGCGGTGCGCGATGAGCTGGCAAAATATATCAATGCGACTGCCTGCCCGGATTGTGGCGGCACGCGTTTGCGCAAAGAGGCTCGCCACGTCAAGGTCGGCGACAGAAACATTCACCAGATTTGCGAAGTGCCGCTCAAACAGGCGCTAAATTTCTTTGAAACACTGCAACTGAGCGGGCAAAAGCTGGCGATTGCCGACAAGATCGTCAAAGAGATCGAAAGCCGCCTCAAGTTTTTAACCAATGTCGGTCTGGACTACTTGTCGCTGTCGCGCTCGGCAGAAACCCTGTCTGGCGGCGAAGCGCAGCGTATCCGCCTGGCCTCGCAAATTGGCAGCGGTCTGACTGGCGTCATGTATGTGCTGGATGAGCCTTCCATCGGCCTGCACCAGCGCGACAATGACCGCCTGCTGGAAACCCTCAAGCGCCTGCGCGACATTGGTAACAGCGTGATTGTGGTCGAGCATGACCAGGATGCCATCCAACTGGCAGATTTTATTGTCGACATTGGCCCCGGCGCGGGCGAGCATGGCGGCAATATTGTGTCTTTTGGCACCCCGGCCCAGATTGAAGCTGACCCCAACTCATTGACCGGGCAATATATCAGCGGCAAAAAACAGATTACCTTCAAGCTGCCTCGCACACAGCCAGACCCCAAGCGCATGATCAAGCTCAATGGCGCCAGCGGGAACAACCTCAAAGACGTCAGCATTGAGATTCCGGTCGGCCTGCTGACTTGCGTCACGGGCGTTTCCGGCAGCGGCAAATCGACGCTGATCAACGACACGCTTTACCGCGTGGTCGCCGCGCACTTGTATGGCAGCAGCACCGAACCTGCCGCGCACCAGAGCATTGAAGGTCTGGAGTTTTTTGACAAGGTGGTCGATGTTGACCAAAGCCCGATTGGCCGCACACCGCGCTCCAACCCGGCGACGTATACCGGCTTGTTTACGCCAATTCGTGACTTGTTTGCCAGCGTGCCGGAAAGCCGCGCGCGCGGCTATGGGCCTGGCCGCTACTCATTTAACGTCAAGGGCGGCCGTTGCGAAGCCTGCCAGGGCGATGGCGTGATCCGCGTGGAAATGCACTTTTTGCCAGATGTGTATGTGCCTTGCGACGTCTGCAAAGGCCAGCGCTATAACCGCGAAACGCTGGAAATCCAGTTCAAGGGCAAAAACATCCACGAAGTACTGGCCATGACGGTGGAACAAGCGCACCAGTTCTTTAATGCACAGCCGGTGATTGAACGCAAACTGAAAACCTTGCTGGACGTGGGCCTGGGCTATATCACGCTGGGGCAATCGGCCACCACACTGTCTGGCGGTGAAGCACAACGGGTCAAACTGGCACTGGAACTCAGCAAACGCGATACCGGCCGCACGCTGTATATCCTAGATGAACCCACCACCGGTTTGCACTTTGCGGATATCCAGTTATTGCTGGACGTGATTCACCGTTTGCGTGACGCGGGCAATACCGTGGTCATCATCGAACACAATCTGGACGTGATCAAAACCGCCGACTGGCTGATCGACATGGGCCCCGAAGGCGGCGATGGCGGAGGCGTGGTGGTCGGTGTCGGTACGCCGGAAACGCTGGCAGAAAACAGCGCCAGCTACACGGGCCGCTACCTGATTCCGCTGTTAAAACAGCTCAAACCCTGATTTACCCCCCTGCTTCTCTGGCCAGGCCTGCAAATGCACGCCTGGCTTTTTTCTGTGTGCATGCGCCGTTGGGTGGTATGCATCTTGCTATCTTTAAGACACATAACAGTAAAAAATTCTTTTTAATCCAGATAGATAGCTGAGGTTATCCAAAAAGTGCAGCCACTATCCGGATACTGCAGATCCTCAGGCCAGAGGGAAGAGAGAGGCGCACCATGACTGTGTTAGGCAGCACTATATTGGAGCAAAGCAGACTGGATCAATCCAGCCGGACGGACCACCGTGTGTCGGCCCTGATTGCTCAGCTGGAAACGACATTATTTAATGACGATAATCGGCTGTTTTGTTCGTCGGACATGGACGAAGTACAACAGACCGTAGGCGATATTTTCAAGCCTCACCGCCTGAAAATCCGCGACCACCGCGAGCATGGTATTGCCAGCATGCATCATGTGCGTCAGGGCGCCTTGTCGTTAAACCGCTTGCAGTACCAGCATGAAGTGGTGATAGACCCTGACCGCCTCAATGATTTTTTTCTGGTGCATATCCCGATGAATGGCAGTTCCACCATCCGCTGTGGCAATCACCGCTTTGTGTCTACCCCCGAGAATGCCTCGCTGGTGTCACCGACCTTGCCACTCGAAATTGAATGGGAAGCTGGCAGTGCAGACATCATTTTGCGCATTGAACGCGCCCGCCTGGACAAGCACTGTGCGCAGCATCTGGGCATGCCGCAGCTGGAAAAACCGCTGGAGTTTCATCCTGACTTGCAACTGCAAACGCCAGCCGGACAATATTTTTTAAGGCTGGTGAGCATGCTGGCCGACAACATGCAGAGCCCGTATCCGCAGTTAAATGAACCCATCGTATTTGAGCAGTTTGAATCCACCCTGTTTAATGCCCTGCTGTATGGCCAACCCCACAATCTGTGTATGAAAGCCCCGATTACCAATATTGCGCCGTTCTACATCAAGCGGGTAGAAGACTATATTCATGCCCATACTGCCGACAGCATGACCATAGAATCCCTGGCGGCGATTGCCGGGGTCAGCGCCCGCACCTTGTTCGCGGGCTTTCAGCGTTATCGGGGGTTGAGCCCGATGGATTACCTGCGGCAAGTCCGGCTGGACCGCGTGCGCGAGATGCTGTTATCGGAAAAAACGGCACACCTGTCAGTGACTGAAATCGCCATGCAATGGGGATTTAATCATATGGGCAGGTTTGCGATTGATTATAAAAAACGCTTTGGCGAATCCCCTTCCGCCAGCCGCCGGTTTGGGCCGGGGCATTGATGCTCAGTGAGCAGTAGCCATCATCAAACCTCATGGCTAGCGCTAAGTCCCACGATGACTTAATTCAGGTGATGGGCGCATCACAGCGCAATGTGCTGAAGCCTTGCGGATGGCCCCGTGTGTCGCGCTTTTTGCCAGCGTAATGGCTGGTTAATCAGCGCGACACACGTGGGTTATGCGGCCTGTCGACGGTCGGCCTGTGAATAGAAGGCATCGGCAAAAAATGCCGTGGGTGCCAGGCCTTGTGCGACAAAGCGCTGGTTGGCAGTGGCCACCATGGCTGGCGAGCCGCAGGCATAGACCTCAAATGGCTGTAAGTCTGGCCAGTCTTGCAATACCGCATCCGTGACATAGCCTTGCCGCCCCTGCCAGGACGTCGCTGTGGCTGCCGATAATACCGGCACGTACTGAAACCAGGGGTAGCGGGTGGCCAGATTCAGGCATTGGCTATGCTGGTACAAGTCCGGCAAGGTGCGGCCGCCCCAATACAAGGTGACGGGGACCTCGTTGCCTGCAGCAATCAGCGCCTCGAGCATGGCCTTGACCGGGGCAAAGCCGGTGCCGGTCGCGACCATGATTTTGGGCTTCTGGGTTGCCTGCAGCGTGAATTGTCCATGCGGACCATCAATCGACAGCGGCGTGCCCGGTGCGAGTTGATGAAACAGCTGATCGGTAAACAAGCCACCAGGCAGATGACGGATATGCAACTCCAGCGCATTGGCCGTGACTTGGGCCAATGAATAACTGCGGCGCTGGTCGCCGAGCAGGATATCGATATATTGACCGGGCTGGTAAGCAAAACGGTGCGCAGCTGGCAGTTGCATCCGCACCAGCGCCACATCCGGCGCCACCTTGTCCAGGCTGGTCAACACCACCTCCACCGCCGCAGGCTTGGCAGTGGCAGGCGCAGCCTCCGCTTCTACCGCTACCTGCACGCGGCCGTCATGTATCCTGAGCGGGAAGCTACGCACGGCCTCGGTCACCGGTGCGCAGCGTGGCTCACCCGTGCGGATATCAAACAGGCCCTGATGCAAAGGACACTCGACACAGCCATCTTCCACATAGCCTTCAGATAGCCGCGCCACACCATGGGTACACAAATCATGCAAAGCGAATAACTGATCCTCAAGCCGGAAAATGGCAAGCTGCATGCCGACGGCCTCAACCGCGACCGGTTCCTCCTCGCTAAAGTCCTCGACGGCGCCAATATCTGTCCAGCGGTGTAAATGGACGGTACTCATATCGGCGTCGCCAGCAAGGTTTGTACACGTGAGGTGTCATACACCACCTGCCGCCGCTTGAAGCGCCAGCCCTGGTCGGTGCGCACAATCTGGTCGATGTAGCGACCCGTCTGGTAGACGTGCGATTCGCCATTTTGCAGCGTTTGCACCACCACATAGCTGGACTCTGCCTGTACCTCATCGGCACTGCTGGCCTGCAACACCAGGCCAGAGGTCATGTGGCGGTAAGTATGGCTCTCAAAAATATTGGCATGGCGCAAGGACGTGACGCGGTCTTCGAGCATATTGCGGTTATCAAAATAAATCATGCCGATGGGCAAGCCCGCATCAAAATTTTCTTTGGGCACAATGCTGTAGTGGCAGTCTTCGGTAAAAAACTGTGGCCAGCGCTCCAGCTGATCGTTATCAAGCGCCGCAATATAGGCCTGCTGTAACTGTTGCACTTCAAACCAGGTTTGTAATTCTTGCATGCTGTCCTCCTTAAAAACCCATGAGCTGCTGATAGCCGACCCAGAAGCGTCTGATCAGGCTTTCGGTGATCAGCGTGTCTTGCTGGTCTGGCTGGTCTTTGCTCATTTCAATCACCGAGCAGGCATCGCCATCACGCACGGTGCCACGTTGCACCAGCTCGGTCGCCTCGGTGTCTTCCATCGAGATATACCCCGCCGGGCCCACCAGATTGGCCTGTTTGAGCCGCATGGCGCGCAATTCCGGCGTGTCATCCACATAGCCAAAAAAGTGGAAAATCAGCTCGAAATTGTTGGGGCCTTTGGCCAGCAACTGCCGCGCCACCAGCGTATTGTGGATTTGCTGTACGACCAACTGCGGGAAAATCGGCTGGATATGGTTGGTGGTCAGCTCTTCATACTCCTGTATCTGTCCGAGCAGGCTGTCATCCTTGAGCTGAAAGCCTTCATCAAACGAACGGATGGCCTGCGCTTTATACGCCTCGGCGGTCTGCACCTCGTTTTTGGTCGCGGTGATGATGCTATGCAAACCATGGGTGGCATCCGGGATCGAGCGCGCCTTCATGCCGACCCGGAAAATATTGAAGGTGGTATGAAACAGGTGCAGCAAACTGGCGTGATACGGATCTTTGACGTTTTCCAGATACAGTTTCCAGTTAGATTTGGAGTATTGGCGGGTGCAGCCCAGATACTCGATCGGCTTGTGGAAAATACGGTCTATCCACGGCCGCATTTCAGGACCGATATAGTCAGGCAAAGGCGCCACCGTGTCGCTAAAGGTGGCAAACACCAGGCCTTTATAGCTGTCTACCCGCAGCTGCTTGAGACCGTGCTCTTTCGGGTTAAAGTCTTTGGGCATGCCAGACATGCCTTTTTGCCCACGGCGGAACGGCACGCCCTGCAAATTGCCCTCACAGTCAAAACTCCACTGGTGATACACACAGGTATGCTCACTGGCATTACCGCGCGCCTGACGGCAGACTTGTGCGCCGCGGTGCGCACAGCGGTTCACCCAGGCGGCCAGTCCGCCTTCTTTGGTGCGGGTCATCACCACCGGCGTATCCCCAACAAACGTGCTTTTAAAGTCGCCGGGGTTGGGGATTTCGGCTTCCAGCCCGAGAAAACTCCAGGTCGGCCCGCGAAAGATGCGTTCTTGCTCCAGCTCATACACTGCTTGCGAGCTGAACACGGCGTAAGGAATACGTGAACCGTCATCGGTGGGAAACTTGAGCAAGGGATCACCAGACTGGGACTTGCCAGCATGGAACTGGACGGCTTGTGCTTGAATAGCGTTCATATTGACCTCGAATCCTTAAAAGTGATGCACAAAACGCAGGTTGTAACGTTCACCTTCGGTACGGTTTTTCACCGCCATTTCATCGTAGAAGTTAAACATCAGATGATCCTGCTTGGAAAAGCTGTACATGCCCCCCACGCCCAGTGCCAATACCTGCTCGCGACGCCCAGACACGTCATGACCGTTCATTTGAGTATCGGTCGTTTGCTTGAGGTAGTAACCGTTAACGCCCAAGCGCAATTGCGGCGTAAAGGCATACTCCATGGCAAAGTTGGTATGAAACGCCTGCCCTGCACGCGTGCTGCTGGCGCCCAATGCCTGAAACCCTCGGTTGGGATCATCATTTTTGCCGTTCCACAAATAGTGTGCACGCACAGAGGCGGTCCATTCTGGCGTGAAAAAATAAGTGCCTGACCAGTAAGGGTTGAACGACCAGGCATTGCTGCCCGGGTTGATTTCGCGGTTAGCACTGTATTCGCCCGTGGGCAAAATAAACTGTAATTCAACGCGCTGCATGAATTTGGGCCCTTTTTCGCCCATGACGATAGGCCACTGTAAGAAAGGGCCAACCAGTAAATCGCCTACGCCACTGTCACCCGCTTTGGGGAACGCATTGGAGGCGGCGCCATAACTGGTATGTGGACTGACCACGGGCACAATCACATCCATGCCCAGATTAGCCCCGGCGACTTCGATATCCGAGATATACAGTACTTGCGACAGACTGACGGTGACATCCACTTTGGGGTTAGGCAAACCTAGACTATTGCCCGCGTTATCCTTGAACTTGTCGGCATGGTATTGCTGCACGTATTGGCTGAAATACCAGCCATTGCCTGCAGGCGGGGCACCATCCAGAAAGCTGGTGAACCCAAGATTGATTGGAGGCAAATCGTAGGCGTGGGCAAGCATGGGTAAGCTGGAGGTGGCCAGTGCCAGACCCAGTGCACCAAGGGGTTTACTGCAAGAGGAGAGGAGGTTCATCGAGGGGTTCCTTTCAGAGTGAGATTCAATCGTTTAAAAAATCTGGGTATAAATATCAATCCGCCAGCTTGGGAATGGCGGGCTCTGCCTGCTCTGGGCCCATCGCGCTGTAGCCACCATCGACGGCATAGACGGCGCCCGTAACAAACGAGGCATGGTCAGAACATAAAAACAGCACCACATCGGCGACTTCCTGCGGGTCACCTACGCGTTTCAGGGCATGGAAAGGCGCTGCTACGGCATCGGTTTTGGCGCGGTTGCCGCCCGTCAGCTCGTCCATGACGCGTGACCAGATCCAGCCGGGGGCCACCGCATTGACCCGGATATGGTCACTGGCCAGATCAATCGCCATGCTGCGCGTCAGTTGTTCGGTTGCGGCCTTGCTGGCCGGATATAGCCAGCGGCCGGTTTGTGCAGCGCTGGCTGAGATGCTGGAAAAATGCACGATGGCGCCACCGCCACGCTGACACATGGCCGCATGGCAAGCCTTGGCCAGCATGACACTGCTCACCAGATTGACGTTGTAACTGAGCAACCAATCCTCGCGGCTGGCAGCAAAGCCGTTGTCCACATAGCTACAGGCCAGGTTGACCAGAAAATCTACACCGCCAAAGGTGTGTTGCGTGGTCGCCACCAGCTGTTGCAAGGCGGCATCATCGGTAATGTCTGTTTGTAAAAACAGAATGTCCGGGCTGATGCCAGCCGCCACCCTCGCCCCACGTGCATCAATATCCACCGCCACCACTTTTGCGCCCGCGGCGTGGAAGGCTTCTACCACGGCCGCACCGATCAGCGTGGCACTGCCGGTGACGATGACGACTTTGTTTGCGATCCCTTTCATGGCACACCTCATGCATTGGCACTGAGTGACCAGTTGGCCATCAGCGTGTTGGAAGGAAGGTTGGGGTCCAGCAGTTTGCGTGCTTGCTCGACCCCGCAGATGGCTGGAATCAGGGCGGGATCCAGCAGCCCCGCTTGCACCAGCACGCTGGCCTGATCCCAGTAAATATGTTCGTTAAACAGCTTGTCACCGCGGAAAGTCACCACAACCAGCATGGGGATTTCAATCCGGCGCCCGGTCGGCGGTACATTCGGCAGCAACCAGTCAATGTCGCAGTCGTGCGTAAAACTGAGCACAAACTCATCCACCATGCGGTCTGCACCGACCACGCGTGAAATTGGCGTCATTTGCATGTCTGCCGGGTTGTTGTGAATAAAATGATGCTGATAAAAGCGACGCAGCATGGTGTAGCCGACCCCGCCCGTCATGGTGGGCACATGATTCACATACGGCTGGGCGACCATGGTGGTCATGGTGGCATCGGCATCGCGGGTGGCAAATTCGAGCGCAAAGTGATGATCTGCAATCGCACTCAGGTCATAATCCGGCCCCATGGCTTTACGCAAGGCGCCCAGGGTGCGGCTATATGCCATTTGTGCCGAGGGGGCGTGGTAGTGCGCACCACCCAGGCGGGCAAACGCATGATCTACGCCGGCATACACATAGGTCTTCGCCAGCGGCTGTGTGCTGGCTGCAGCCAGAATCTCGGCTTGGGCCGCAGGTGGGCAGAAGGCATCCTGCTCGGCGATATGCAGGGTTAACGGGCAACGTAGCGCAGCCATCTGTGGCAAGGCCTGCTCTATACCTACCCCGTAGTAACCCACCGCCACATCGGCATCGGTCTGACTGGCTGCCAGATAAGCCAGCTTGCCGCCCAGGCAATAGCCCAGCACCCCCACCTTGCCACTGGCCCCTGCCATGCCACGCAAACAGCTAATGGCCAATTGGACATCCTGCATGCCGGTCGCCTCATCAAACCGCTGGTAATAGCCCAACGCAGCCGGCATATCCTCGGCTGCATCGGTCAGGGTAATACCAGGCTGCAGCCGCCAGTACAAATCTGGCACCAGCACCATATAACCCTCTTCGGCATACAGGTCGGCAATGGCCTGCATATTGGCATTCACGCCAAAAATTTCCTGGCACAACACCAGGCCCGGCCCGCTGCCGGTGGCTGGCAGGGCCAGATAGCCTTTAAAGGCCGGGAATTGCGCGCTGATTTCTATCATTTGTCCCATTTTTCGTCTCGCTTGCTCGGTTGAAGGGTGGGAAGGCAAGTGATCACCTTCGTTGTGGTTGCTACTTTCTCGCAGCGCAGACGGCGGGGCTATCCGCTCCGTGCAGCCACTATCCGCATTGCGCAGCCAAATGCAGCACGCATGCAAGTTGTTGCCGAACGCGGATAGTGCAGGCAGTTTCTGGATAGTCGGCAAACTTTGCTCGCTCAATACTGCACCCGACGATACAGGGATAGGCCCTGTATGATTTTTTCAGCGCAAAGGAAACCGTATGAATATTGCGATTGTGGGTGCCGGGTTTGCCGGTTTGAGTACAGCAAAAGTGCTGACTGCATTTGGTCACCAGGTCACGGTGTTTGAGAAGGAGGCTGATGTCGGCGGGGTTTGGAGCGCCTCCAGACGCTACCCTAACCTGACCACACAAAATGTGAAGTCCACCTATGCCTTTTCAGATTTCCCCTATCCCAAGCATTATCCTGAGTGGCCGAGTGGCGAGCAGGTGCAGCACTATCTGGATGCCTATACCAAGCAGTTCAATTTTGCACACCTGATCAGCTTGAATACCGAAGTGAAATTGGCCACACCGGTTGGTCAAGGCTGGCAGCTCACCGTTAAGACCGAAGGCAAAGCAGAGGAAACGCGACATTTTGATTTTTTAATTGTCTGTAACGGAATTTTTTCGCAGCCCATGATCCCGGACTATCCGGGTGCAGCCGAATTTACCGCCGCAGGTGGCCGTATTTGCCACACCAGCGAGTTCAAGGAGCTTGCAGATGCCAAAGGCAAACATGTGCTGATTGTCGGCTACGGAAAATCTTCTACCGATGTCGCACAAGCGGTTTGCCAGCAAGCGGCGAGCACCACGGTGGTGGCCAGACATTTGATCTGGAAAGTGCCCAAACGACTCATGAATGTGCTCAATTACAAATACCTGTTTTTGACGCGCATGGGTGAAGGCTTGTTTAAATATATCCGCCTTAAAGGCATAGAGCGCTTTTTGCACGGCATCGGCAAACCAATCCGTAACAGCATGCTGAATCAGGTGCAGTGGGTCATCAACCGCCAATGCCGCCTCGAAAAACTGGGCCTCAAGCCTGACCAGCCACTAGAATCGATTGCGCGCAGTACCGTCAGCCTGGTCACCGAAGGTTTCTTTGAAAGCGTGGAAGCGGGTCATATTGACGTTGCCAAACAAAACAGCATCACAGGCTTTAGCATTGAGCATGGCGTGCGTTATGCACATTTAACCGATGGCCGCCGTTTGCCTGCCGACATTGTGATTTGCGGGACAGGCTGGCATCAGCGTGTGCCTTTTTTGAACGATGACGTGATGAAACATGTGACCGATGCGGAAGGTAATTTTGTGCTGTACCGGTCGATGGCACCGGTTGGCATGCCAGGTCTGGCGTTTAATGGTTATAACTCTTCATTCTTTAGCCAACTGAATGCCGAAGTAGGCGCTTACTGGCTGGCCGACTGGATTGGTGGAAAGATGAAGTTGCCGACCTCAGAAGCACAACGCAGCACGATCAAAGAACGTCTGGCATGGATGGAAGCGCGTACAGAAGGCAAACACTCCAAAGGCACCAATATCATTCCGTTCTCACTGCATCATATTGACGAGCTGTTATCGGACATGCGCCTGCCGCTGGGCGTCGCGACCCGCTTCAAGCAGTGGTTTTTACCAATTGATCCGGCGGATTTTCAGTATTTGCACAAGGCCCTGCTGCAGCGCCATCAACCCAACGCCGCGCAGAAAATGCCGGTACAGACCAAAACCGTTTGAAAGGCTTAGCCTCCGCCGCTCACAGGCGGAGGTCTTGAAAAGGAGTGTCTTATGATGACGTGTATTATGCTGGTGAACGCTGAGCGCCAACAAATGGCGACGGTGGCGGAAACCCTGGCATCATTAGCGCAAGTGACAGAAGTCTACTCAGTGAGTGGTCAATATGACCTGGTGGCCGTCATACAAGTCACCGGGCCCGAGGCGCTCTCTGCACTGGTGACCCATCAACTGGCTGCCATCAGCGGCATTGTGAGAACCGAAACCATGCTATCACTGCGCACGTACCGCAAACAGGATCTGGACGCCATGTTTGATATCGGGTCCAGTTAATACCGGCCACCAACTCAAGTTTGGTGAGGCAAGCGTGGATGCGGTCAAAAAAATACGGCCAGTTACCTGGCCGTTACCTCACACCCTTGTAAAACATCTCGCTGTCAAAGGCTAAGGTCAACATGCAACCTGCCTGACGATGCATCTGCATACACCGCCGATGGAAATGATGTATCAAATCCATTGATAGCAAACATTGTATGCAGGCGTGTTTCACGTTCATGCCTAAATCAAGCCCGTAAAATCAGGGTATTTTGACCAATCGCATGCGCGCCTGAATGGTAGCGGTGTGGCGATTTAAATAGCGGGTACTGCGGTGCAGATCATAAAAACGCGGGTTAGGAATCATGGCCGCCAAGCGCGCCGCTTGGGCGGGTGCCAGACTGGCGGCCGAAGCGTGAAAGTAATGCTTGGCCGCCGCTTGCGCCCCGAACACGCCCTCGCCCCACTCAATCACGTTCAGGTAGATTTCCAGAATCCGGCGCTTGGTCATGAGCTTTTCCAGCATAAAGGTAATCACCGCTTCTTGTGCTTTGCGCCAGGGCGTGCGATGCCCGGATAAAAACAAATTCTTGGCCAGTTGCTGGCTAATGGTGGAGCCGCCAGCGACGATTTTGCCCTTCTTGAGGTTTTTCTCAAAAGCGGTTTCGATCCCGACCCAGTCAAAGCCTTCATGGTCAACAAATTTGCTATCTTCCGCCGCAATCACTGCGCGTTTTAAATGGTTGCTGATCTTGGCGTAAGGCACCCACTGCTGCTGTATGGTGGCTTCGGGATGGCTTTCTTGCATCACTTCTAGCCGCGCCTGCATGAAGGCAGTGGCGTCTGGGTTGTGATCTACCCACCACAAAATATGGGCGAGTATCCAGACCTGATACAACAGTACCCAGAGCAAAAACAGGACGAAAAACAGCTTGATGCTTTGTTTCATGACTGAAAGAGGATTAGCGGAATGTCTGAATCACTGTGGCCGTGTCAGGACGCAATCCATGCCAGATAAAAAACGCTTCCGCCGCCTGCTCGATGAGCATGCCCAATCCGTCTGCCACCTGCGCACCGGCGGTACGCGCCTGCTGCATAAACGGCGTCTCCCGGCCGTACATCATGTCGTAAGCCAGGGTATGCGTGCCAAAGACATGCGATGAAAGCTGTAATGGCGTTTCAGTCAATCCTGCAGAAGTGGCATTAATGACCACATCATAGGTCTCGGTGAGTGCTGCAAACGTGGTCACGGCCAGCAAGACGCCACATTGCCCCCCCGCGTCCGCAAACTTATCCAGCATGGCTTGCGCCTTGTCCTGTGTGCGGTTAGCAATGGTCAATTGCGCCGGGCCTTGTGCAATCAACGGCAGCATCACGCCTTGCGCAGCGCCGCCTGCGCCCAGCAACAAGATTTTTTTTGCGGCCAGGGCCGTCTGGTGATGTTTGAGAATGTCATTGACCAGCCCACAGCCATCAGTATTGTCGCCCTGAATTTGCGTTTGGCCAAAACTGAGGGTGTTCACTGCCCCAGCCGCCTGCGCGCGTTCAGATAAAGTCTGGCTTAAGTCATAGGCTTCAAATTTGAATGGCACCGTGACATTTGCACCCACATACCCTTGCTGCTGCAATTGCTGCACCGTGGACGCAAAGCCATCCAGAGGTGCCAACACCTTTTCGTAAACAATCGTCTTGCCAAATTGCAGCGCAAATGCCTGGTGAATCAACGGCGATTTGCTATGTGCTATCGGGTGGCCAATGACTGCGTATTTTTCAACCGACATAGCAAGATCACCTAGTTGGACCAGGGCAAGCCTGCATGTTTCCAGCCATTGATCAGGGTTCTTTGCTTGGCCTCATTCGCTTCGCCTTCAAAGCCTTCGAGCATGTTATAGGCATTGGCATATCCAAGTTTTTGTGCCAGCAAGGCGGCATTATGGCTGCGGCCACCCGTGCGGCACATAAATACGACGGTGCGCGCAGGATCAACCAGCGCCTGTAGCTGATCGGCAAACTCAGGATTGGCAATCATGCCTGGATAAAACGCCCATTCCAGATGGGCCGCCATCGGCACGCGCCCAACCAACTCCAACTCGGCACGTGAGCGCACATCCACCAACACCGCATTTTGATCTTGGCTAATCAGCGCATACGCCTCCTGGGGCGTCATCGCGCCGGCATACGGCAAACCATTTTGCTGAGCACGCTGAGCGGCTTGTTGCAAGATTTTCTCAACACTTTCCAAAGGACACCTTCGTTCTTTTAATAAGCTAGTCAAACCGCGAGTATACCTGTGAAAGTCACGCAAGCGCATGGAGCACCATTTTTGTGCTCAATTTGTTGTTGAGCACCTTTTTGGTGCGCATTGATTTTGCTTTTTTATGTTAGATATCTCATATCCATGCAAAATGCCTGTTTTTGGGTGGCATGCTTCCTGCTACTATTACATCCTAAGATTCAATGGAATTCGTAAACCAAAAATTCCACATATCTATTTGTTTTGCTAGTTTGTGTTTTTATATTTGCTCACGTTCCGGGACATCCGCAACATGTCCCTTTTTTGCGTGCGCAAGTTGAATCATTTTAGATCTTGATCACTGAGGAGAATGTAATGTCCGTTGCAAACGTAATGAAACTGGTTGCGGAAAACGACATCAAATTTGTTGATTTCCGTTTTACCGACACCAGAGGTAAAGAGCAGCACGTGACCGTGCCAGTGTCTGCCTTCGACGAAGATAAATTTACCGAAGGTCACGCCTTTGATGGTTCTTCCATTGCTGGCTGGAAAGGCATTCAAGCCTCTGACATGCAATTGATGCCTGATGCAAGCACCGCATTCATCGATCCATTTTTTGACGAACCAACCCTGGTTCTGACCTGTGACGTGGTAGACCCTACCGATGGCAAAGGCTATGACCGTGACCCACGTAGCCTGGCTAAGCGCGCTGAAGCCTACCTGAAATCCAGCGGCCTGGGTGACACTGCTTATTTTGGTCCAGAGCCAGAGTTCTTCATTTTTGACAGCGTACAATGGGATGCCACCATGGGTGGTAGCTTTGTGAAAATCAACTCCGAAGAGGCCGCTTGGTCCTCAGGTGAAAAATTCGAGGGCGGCAACACTGGCCACCGTCCAGGCGTTAAAGGCGGCTACTTCCCAGTGCCTCCTGTCGATTCATTGCACGACATCCGCTCTGCCATGGTCATGACTTTGGAAGAACTGGGTGTGCCTGTTGAAGTGCACCACCACGAAGTGGCAACAGCCGGTCAATGTGAAATCGGTACTAAGTTTGCGACCTTGGTACAACGTGCTGACTGGACACAAATCCTGAAATACGTAGTGACTAACACAGCCCATGCTTATGGTAAAACAGCCACATTTATGCCAAAACCAATGTTTGGCGATAACGGCTCTGGTATGCACGTTCACCAATCCGTTTGGAAAGATGGTAAAAACCTGTTTGCAGGCAATGGTTATGCTGGCCTGAGCGATTTCGCTCTGTACTACATCGGCGGCATCATCAAGCATGCGCGCGCACTGAATGCGATTACCAACCCAGGTACTAACTCCTACAAGCGCTTGGTACCGCATTACGAAGCACCAGTCAAACTGGCTTACTCCGCTAAAAACCGTTCTGCTGCGATTCGTATTCCGTTCGTGCATTCTGATAAAGCCCGTCGTGTTGAAGCTCGCTTCCCAGACCCGATTGCTAACCCATACTTGGCTTTCTCAGCCCTGTTGATGGCTGGTCTGGATGGCGTTCAGAACAAGATTCACCCAGGTGAACCAGCGACTAAAGACTTGTACCATCTGCCACCAGAAGAAGATGCATTGATCCCAACGGTATGTTCATCTCTGGAACAAGCATTGGAGTATCTGGATAAAGACCGCGAGTTCTTAACACGCGGCGGCGTTTTCTCAGACGACTGGATTGATGCATACATTGCATTGAAAATGGAAGAAGTCACTAAACTGCGCCAAACACCACACCCAGTGGAATTTGGTCTGTACTACTCTTGCTAATCACAAGAGCACGCACTAAAACAGGGCAGCCCAGGCTGCCCTGTTTTTTTATGTGCGCGCTGTTTCGTCAACGTTTTTAGGCGAGCAGACGTTGATACCCTCAACGATCTACTCTAAACTATTGCCATGAAAAGACTTTTTTACATTTGCACCTTCGCGCTCATGTGCAACCAAAGCTGGGCAGATATCTACAAATATACCGACAGTAACGGCGTCACCACCTATACCAATATCAAACCCGAAGGCAAAAGCAAGGCAGAGCTCATTATTAGTGGGCCCAGAACCGCAGAGCCTCCACCCCCTGCCAGGGAGAAAAAAGCCAATGTCAGAACACCCTCTCCGGCCGATTTTCCCAAAGTCGATAATCAGACACAAAATCAACGCGACCAAAAGCGGCGAGAGCTATTAATGAACGAGCTTTCTCAAGAAAAACAAGCACTTGAGAATGCTCGCCTGTTATATGAAGAAGCCCAGAACACGCCAGAAGTCTACAGAGGCGCGAATGGCAAAACGTTTAGAAACGTCGCCAAATATGAGGAAAAGCTGCGCGTCATTGAGGCCGAAATTCAGGCGCATGAGCGTAATATCGAGCTGTTAAATAAAGAGCTCAATCTTTAAATGCACCATTTTGGGAGTTTTCTCAATCATTTTTGCGTTGTGCACAAGAATTGGCTTGGGTTTTGCTTTAAAACAGGGCGTGATTCACTCTTTTTAACAAGCTCAGGACATGGTACAGAAATCTCCCAACGGCTTTAGTGGTTTAGAGCATATTGCCACGGCAGTCATTTTGCTTAATAACCAACTAGAAGTTACTTACGCAAACTCCAGCGCCGAGATTCTGTTTGCATTTAGTGCCAACCAGATTCAAGGGGCGCATATCCATGACGTGTTTGTGAATTGCGAAATTTTGCAAATGGCCGTGACCAACGCCATTGAAACACAGAGCCCATATCGTGAGCATGAGTTTGCACTGACCACCCAACGCGGCCATACAACGGCCGTGACCTGCACAGCCACCCCTATTTCAGCCGCGTTCAACCAAACGCCGGAAGACATGCTGATTCTGGAGTTTGTGCAAATGGATCAGCAATTGCGTATTGCGCGTGAAGAGCGCATGTTGATACAGCAGCAAGCCAACTCTGAATTACTCAGGAATCTGGCGCATGAAATTCGCAACCCGCTAGGCGGCTTGCGTGGTGCGGCACAATTGCTTGAGTTTGAGTTGCCACAACCCAGCCTAAAAGAATATACCCAGGTGATTATCAAAGAGGCTGACAGACTACATAGCCTCATGGACAGACTGCTGGCACCTCATCGCGTGCCAAAATATGAGCCCACCAACATTCATGAAGTGCTGGAACGCGTACGCAGCCTGTTACTGGCGGAATCCCCCAATCATATCCGCGTGATCCGCGACTACGATACCAGCTTGCCGGAGCTCATTGGCGATCGCGAGAAACTGATACAAGCCGTGCTCAATATTGCGCGTAATGCGGCACAAGCGATGCAACAGCACCAGACCGAAGGTGCGAGTATTACTTTCCGCACGCGTGCGGAGCGCCAAATTACGCTAGCCAGAAAACGTTACCGTGTCGGGATTCATTTAGAGATTATTGATAACGGCCCAGGCATCCCTGCCGGCATCAAAGAACGCATTTTCTATCCGCTGGTATCCGGTCGCGAAGGCGGCACAGGCTTGGGCCTTGCGCTGGCGCAAACCTTTATCACCCAACACCATGGCATGATCGATTGTGACTCGCAGCCGGGTAAAACCATCTTCCATATATTGCTACCCATTGAAAGTACGCAATTAAAATCATCAGTACAATAATTCACGAGAAACAGCTATGAAGCCAATCTGGATCCTAGACGACGACAAATCCATCCGCTGGGTGTTTGAAAAAGCACTCGCCCGCACGGACTTTGATTTCAAAACATTTTCATCCCCGGCAGAAGCCCTCAACGCTTTAAATCGTGAACAACCCCAAGTCATTGTCAGTGACATCCGCATGCCGAATGGCTCGGGCCTGGACTTTTTATCCGAGGTGAAACAACGCTTTCCCGAGATTCCAGTCATTATCATGACCGCCTACTCAGACCTCGAAAGTGCTGTCGCCGCCTTTCAGGGTGGCGCGTTTGAGTATCTGGCCAAACCGTTTGATGTAGACCAGGCCATCGAAATTATCAAACGTGCCGTTGAAGAAAGCATGCGTCAATCTGTCGAGGCCGTAGAAGACACTGGCCCCTCGCCAGAAATCATCGGCCAGGCCCCCGCCATGCAAGAGGTTTTCCGTGCCATTGGCCGCCTGAGCCGCTCGCACTCCACCGTGCTCATTAACGGCGAATCCGGCAGCGGTAAAGAACTAGTCGCAAGCGCCCTGCATAGACACAGCCCACGTGCTGACAAGCCATTTATCGCCATTAATACCGCGGCGATTCCCAAAGACTTATTAGAATCTGAATTGTTTGGTCATGAACGCGGAGCGTTTACAGGGGCCGCCGCTGCCAGACGGGGCCGCTTTGAACAAGCAGATAACGGCACTTTGTTTCTGGATGAAATTGGTGACATGCCTGCTGACTTGCAAACCAGATTGTTGCGCGTCTTGTCCGACGGCCAGTTTTATCGCGTGGGCGGACATCAACCAATCAAAGTCAATGTACGCGTGATTGCCGCCACTCACCAGGACCTCGAAGAACGCGTCAAACAAGGTTTGTTCCGTGAAGACTTATTTCACCGCCTGAACGTCATTCGTCTGCGCTTGCCGCCCTTACGTGAACGTAGAGAAGATATCCCCTTACTGACCAAGCATTTTCTCGCCCACAGTGCTCAGCAACTGGGGGTTGAGCCCAAGCAACTGTCGCAGGCAGCTATTAAATACCTGATGTCGGTCAACTGGAGCGGTAACGTTCGCCAGCTCGAAAACGTCTGCCACTGGCTCACCGTGATGGCGCCAGGTCAAAACGTGGATGTCAATGACTTACCCCCAGAGCTTAAAGAAGATACTGGCAAACACAGTAGCGGAGGCTCCTGGCAAGAAGCGCTGGCACAAGAAGTCACCGACGCGCTCAACCGCGGAGAAACCAATATCCTGGACGCCAAAACCAAAGAGTTTGAACGTATTCTGATCACCCGCGCCCTCGCCCACACTGATGGCCGCCGGATTGAAGCCGCCAATCAGCTAGGGATGGGAAGGAATACACTTACTCGCAAGATACAGGAGTTAGGGATTGATGATTAGCAAATTAAATGTGTACTTGCTGACTGCGCCAAAGCGGGAACGAGCTGTGCCGTTGTGCATCAATACTACTGACAAAAAAGACTTGCGCCAGTCGTGAGTCTTTTAATGTCTTCCCAAAAAAGTTATTTGCGGCATGAAAATGTCTGCCTTCATAGAGTATCAAGGTGTTATAAACGTTATTGATTCTCACAATCTCATCAAACATGCTGTGATAAGCGGTATCCATCTTTACCGTACCCTCTGCAAATCGCTTATCATTCACCTTAAGTGCTTTTTCGTATAAAGCCTGATCAAAGCTTTTATTGGGCCTAAATAAAGAAGTCCCGGAATCCAAAGGCGCATCAGGACTTAAATATAACACCGCTGCAAAAACAGCATTCCCATCGGTATGAATTACACCGCGACCATAATCCTCAGTGACACTTTGAAAGTTGGTCGAAATTGCCCAACGCATATGCTCATATTCCGAATTATGAAAAAGTGAAATAATTTTTGTACTAAGCTTCTCAAATAGGGGCTTATTAATGACGGACAAATCCTTTGTTCTACATCCTGGAAAAACATAAGGCACGTTGCCTAATTGATGGCGGTATTGATATTTCTGATTTAATGCAAAAGTACGAACAGCGCCTGGATCTTCATAAAAATTTTCGACTATCGTGACTGGATACAAATTCATAATTAATGATCCATAATTAAGGATTGATAATAAAGAATATAAAAAAACGGCAACCGAAGTTGCCGTTTTATGACTTTTAATTTACGCAGTTAAACTGCAATTAAACTAGAAGAACAAGATAGCGCCCAAAGAAATGGTTTTCGCTTTAGCTTCTAGATTACCACCAGCAGTTTGGTCAAGTTTACGCTTAACGTCAGAGTATTCAGCAACCAAGTTCAGGTGTTTTGTCAGAGGATGGTAAGCACCCACGGTCCACATTTCGTCTTTGATTTCGTCGAATGTGTCTACGCTGTTACCGTCAAGTTTTGATTGACCCCAGCTCAAGCCCAATTTGGTACCAGCACCTGGCACAGTGTATGTACCTTGTACATAGCCACCTTTAGAATCACGGCGCTTACCAGTTGCATCGAAACCGCTGTTTAATTGCAGAGTTTGACCGATACCTTTACCATCGTAGTAGTAACCTGTCAGACCAAAATCAGCAACTTTAACTGTTGTACCGATATCCCATGCATATGCACGCTCGCTACCCAAGTTTGTAGTAGTTGTGGCAGTGAAAGCTTGCAGGTTATCAACTTTTTGGCTGATAGCAGAAGCCCAAACTTTACCAGCTACATCACCAGTCCACTCGTAAGAAGCTTTACCTTCGAACGCTGGTTGGGAACCGCCACGAGTTGTGCTAGATGCACTTGTTGAAACCGTACCACCTGCACCATTAACTGGAGCAACGCCATCACCAACTGCATTCCATGCTTGAGTAACACCAGCTGTGAATTGGAAACCATTCCAGTTTGGTGATGTATAAGCAACTTGAGATTTCCAGTCAGCATACATGTAACCAGTACCGATACGACCCAAAGTAGTTGTGTTGCCAGCCAAAGAACCTGCGCCTGCACCAACGCCCAACAATGTCATGTCGTTCAAGATTGCGTCTGAAGCGAAAATGCCCAGATCTTTACCCAATTTGATAGAACCCCAAGAAGCATCACCGAATGTCAAGAATGCTTGACGGTTTTCTTGTTGTGATGTTTGACGGCCAGAGTTAGTTGTAGATGCACCTGGGTTGATACTGATTGTGAAACCAACATCCAGATCGTTCTGACGTGTTTTACCAGAAACGCTCAGGTAATTTGGCAACAAACCAGTCGTGATGTTAGCTGAGCTGTCTGCATTACCGTTGCCCAAGCCTAAAGGACCAGCACCAGAGTTGTCACCGCTGAAGCTAGTGTGTGTGTAGTAAGCGTTAACAACGCCACCGATGTCCAGAGTCCAGTCACCAGCTGGGATAGTGATGCCAGCTTGTGCGCCAGTAGCGGCAGCGAACAGAGCTGCTGCAACTGCAACGTTCAATTTTGTATTCATACGAATCTCCAAAAATGTTGTTTTCACAACTTGTGTAAGGATATTGCTTTCCAGTAAAGAGCCATTGAATGCTCTTTCTAATAACTCCTGCGGAATCACTTAAAGCATTTCCTGCAAGGTCAGAGCAATTTTTGCAAAAGCGGCCTAGGTGGCGCAAGTGAATACGTCAAATTGCTTAGTCCTAGTTAACGTTGTTGCAGATTTGCAACAATCTAACACCTGCCGGACTAGGGTGTTTTTTTGAATTGCTACCGTTTTTTAGCTGATTTCCCATCAACATCAATATATCTTTCTGCTAGCATAGGAACAATTTGCAGCTTATTTAAATTTACACGTGCGCCTCTATTTAAGTGAAGCGCATCCGCAGGGGAAGAGAATGATTTCGGACATTCAGTTATGTAGTCGCTTTGTAGAGACCTTGGACTGGATATGCCAAGTGCTGATCAGGCATTCTGAGGATTTCAATATTGCCCTGGTTAAAATTGCTTATGGCGATGACAATAGTTTGGGTGAGGCCTACGGCGCGCCTGAGGCCTTGCGTCAGCTCTCATCGTTAACCCATGATCTGCAAAACTCTTTTAGAAGATCTGACCTGGTAGGCCGGGAAGGGACAGACTTCTGGATTTTGTTTCCTTATACGCGTGTGCAAGATGACGTGTATGAAAAACTGCTTGATGTGCTTGAAAGCTCCAAGCATCAAACATTGAATATCGTAGAGCGTGAAATCGCGATTTTTGAATTGCCGCTGATTTACCAAAAAGCGTTGGTTAAGCCTGACAGAGGGCACGCCTTGTTACAACATCTCAAAAACAATCAGCGGGAATTGGCCAGCCATGTTTTCCGTCTAGCCAATCTCTAGGCTGCAGGCGTACCGTTTAAAAACGTACTTGTTGAAGTCCTTTGATCAGCGTGCGTATTGGCGTTGGCAACGCTGCGGCGACAGCATCCGCCAAAGCGAGCCATTGCTGATTGGGCGCTGGTGGCGGGCGTTTCCCCTGCAATAGCAGTGGCTGTGGCGTTATTTCAAGCTTGAAATGTGTAAAGGTATGCCAGAGCACGGGCAATGTTTCCAGCGGCTCCACATCCATGTCGAAGGTAGTTTTTACATGGGGGACGGCAAGCGCACTGGGGGACAACTCAGGCAAACTCCACAAACCGCCCCATATACCATGGTTCGGCCGTCGCTCCAGCAAAATTTCCCTGGCATCTAAAATCATCAATACCGTGGTCTGTTTTTCTGGCAAGGCTTTACGAGGCTTGGGGGCTGGCAACACAGAGACCATTTGTTGCTGATACGCCAGACAACTCGCCTGCATCGGGCAACGATGACAATTTGGTTTGCTACGCGTACACAAGGTCGCACCAAAGTCCATCAACCCTTGCACATAGGCGGGCAAGCCTTGGCTAGGCAACACACTTTCGGCGATTTGCCACAATTTCTTCTCTACTTCTGGTAACCCTGGCCAACCCTGAATGGCATACAGCCTGGCCAATACACGTTTCACATTACCATCAAGAATCGTTTGCCGCTGGTTAAATGCAAACACGCTGATCGCTGCGGCGGTAGAGCGCCCGATGCCTTTTAAAGTTTGAATGGTCTCAAAATCTGTTGGAAAAATACCACAATGCTCACGCATAATGGTTTGGGCGGCATGATGCAGGTTGCGCGCACGTGAATAGTAGCCAAGCCCGCTCCAATAGCGCATGACTTCATCTTGTTCGGCTTCGGCTAGGCTGGCAATTGTTGGAAAGCGCTGCATGAACCGATCATAATAAGCAATGACCGCCGATACCTGCGTTTGCTGCAACATGATTTCTGACACCCAAATAGCGTAAGGGTCACGCGTCTGCTGCCATGGCAAATCATGGCGGCCATGCGCCTGCTGCCAGGCGATCAGTTTTTCTGCAAAATCACTCACACTTAAAACGCTTATCTGCTGGCCCTAAAAATTCAGCAGCTTTTTGAGTGCTTTTTGCTTGAGCTGGTCCACGGGCTTGGCAGGCTCAGTGCTATTACCACCTTCAGGATTGGCTGCCTCGCTACCGCTATTCCCCGGCGTTTTTCCATTCAGCAATCCTTTAAGGGCTTCGGCCTTGTCTCCGCCGATTTTCTCGGTCAAGGCGTCCATAGCCACCGATTTGGCCAGTGCCTGACCTAAAGCCGCCATATCAACACCGAATTTCGGCGCACTAAAACTACCGGTGACCTTCACCGGAATGCCGAGACTGCCTAATTGCTCAGCCTCTTTACCGCCCTGCCCCTTGAGCGAATTCACCAAAGTAGGCTTGGCGAGATAGTTGATCTGTTCTTTGCCTATATCAATATCGCCTTTGCTTTCGCCTTTAGTCAACCGAAAAACCGGTGCCTTCATGGCCAGATCATCATTGTGAGCTACGCCGCTCTTAATATTAAAGCTGGCGGTCAGTTCACTAAAGTCGGTTTTTTTACTTTTATCTGCGTCTGCGCTGGATTGACCCTTGAGCAAGTTGAGCTTGCTTTTCGCCTCGCGGATAGTTCCGGCCAGATCAAACCCTTTAACGGCGCCATCGGCCATGCGTAAATCAACCGAGCCGCCCAGTGACTTTTTTAGTGCAGTCACCGTATTTCCTTGCGCGGTCACGTTCACATTCAAATTGCCGTTACCAGATAGCATGTCATTGTTGATGGTATCGACTAACAACGGGCCGACAGCGATGTTTTGCAGGCTTTGCTGTATGGTGACTGCAGGCGTGGCACGTGCATCCAGCTTGACGGCACCGCGCACCGTGCCTTGATAGACATCGGCATTGAGTGGATTCAGGCTAGCCAAGCCCTCCTGCGCTTTCAGTCCAATATTGAGGTTTTTGGCTTCGGTTTTGCCATATTTCAACCAGCCAATGCGGATGTTGCCCTGCGCATTGAGCGCCTTCAAGGCAGACAAATCCAGCGGCTGCTCCGCTTGCGCGGTTTTCTCGGCAGGCTTGGCCGTCGCTTCGCTCGCCTTGGCTTCTGCAGCAGGCAGATAACGGTTCAAATCCAGCTTGTCGATGTTGAGATCAAAGGTATACAGCGGTTTACTAAACTGGCTAATGCCAACATTGCCCTGGATACGGCTGTCATCCAGTTTGACATCCAGGCCCTGCAAAGCCAGCTTCTGGCCATCGGCCTTGATGCCCACGTTCAGGCCAGTCAGGGTATAGGGGCTGTATAAAATCTTGCCGATATTGATACTGCCATCAAGGAATAAGGTTTTTAACGCGCTCAAATCGGCAGGTTTGTCTGCTTGCGCGCGATTGGCATTGGGGCTGGCAACGGTTTCTTTTTTAGGCTTGGCCTTGCCCAGCAACGCATTCAGGTTCAAGGTGTCGGCGTGCACTTTAAAACCTATATGCGGCGTCGCAAACCCTGCCACGCGCACATCGCCATTGAGCTTGGTTTCCGCCAAGCTCAAATCAAACGTGGTGTTAACTTGCTCTTGCTTCACGTTTGCGTTGAGGGCCAACTTGAACTGCCCTTGCATGGTTCCATTCGGCAAGGCGGGGTCTTTAATATCAAATTTACCTGCCAACGCAGGCACTTCAAACACCAAGTCGGCCAGATTGAGGGTCACAGGCGAAGCAAAATGCCCTTCAACCTTGCGTGCACCGGCATTCAGGCTAACATCCGCGGTCAAGCCTTTGCTTTCGACGGTTTGCTGGTTGCCTTTTAATTCGGCCAAGACCACGGCCAAATCGAGATCGCCGTTGGCATCTTTTTGCTTGAGTGACAAGGTGACCTTGTCACTGCTGATGAGTTGCGGATTGACGGCGAGGGCAGGCGCCTGCAGGCTGACTGCGCGCTCGGCACCTTTAAAAGTACCTTGCATCGCCAGCTTGAGATCAGAAACATCCAGGGCAGTGTTAGCGGCATCCACATCAATGCCCCCTTGCGCCGTGACCGTCACAGCCTGGCCATCTAGCAAGGCGCCTTTGAGCTGCGCATCCAGACCCTGGATCACAAAATGCTTGGCTTCCGGATCGGCCATGACATTGGCTTTAATCAACGCCTTGGCATCCACGGCGGGCTGGTTTGCCGTCAGATGAAAATCGGTCGCAATATCAAACGGCTTTTTCAGTGCCACCTGGCCGGTGGTGAGGTTTAGCTGGTCAACTGAATACTTGGCACCGCTTTTCTCATTCGTAAAACTGGCCTCAGTATTGGTGATTTTAATGCCTTGCACATCAAAGTTGATCTGCTGTGACTCTTCTTCCTCTTTGCTCAGCAGATCATCAAAGTTGAAGCTGCCATCAGCATGCTGGATGACATTGACCTGCGCGCCATCCAGATAGACCGTATCGACGACAATTTCTTTTTTGAGCAAGGGCAGCACGGCCAATGCCACTTTTGCGCTTTTAATCGCGGCAAACTGTTGTTCTGACTGATGCTCGGACAAGCTGATTTCACCTAAATCGGCGCCGATTTTTGGCCAGAAACTCAGCTTGATGTCGCCTTTAATGTCTAGCGTACGTTGTTTCTTGTCTTTGACCAGTTGAATGATGGTGGACTTGTAATCGTTAGGATTAAACGTCGCAGCCAGATAAACCACCAGCAACAGCAACACCGCCAGGATGGCGGCAAGCACATAAGCTATCTTTTTAAACAGCGCACGGTTCATGCATACACCTTAAAACAAATTAATGTGCAAAGAAAACCAGCACCAGAATGCCAAACACGATACGGTACCAGGCAAACACGGCAAACGAATGCTGGGCGACAAATCGGATCAGGGCGCGAATCACCACCAAGGCTGACAAAAATGAGACCACAAAACCGATCAAAAAGATCAATGCATCGTCCACAGACAGTAAGTCACGGGCTTGATAGAGGTCGAGCCCGGTGGCTGCGAACATGATGGGCAAGGCTAAAAAGAATGAAAACTCAGTCGCGGTCTGACGGCTCAGGCCAAAAAACATGCCGCCCAGAATGGTCGCGCCTGAACGTGACATGCCCGGAAACAATGCCAGCGATTGCGCAAAGCCAATCTGCAAGGCTTGCTTGGCTGAAATCTGGTCGATATCACGCGTATTGCCTGCTGGCACAAATTTTTCAATCAGCAAAATTAATACCCCCCCCACGACCAGTGCGATGCCAACGGTGAAGGAGGAAAATAAATATTCTTTAATTTGGTGATGAAATGCCAGGCCAATCAAGGCGGCAGGTAAAAAAGCAATGATGAGGTTGCGCACAAAGTGCTGGGCGTTGGTATCCGTTTGAATGCGCTGTACGGTATGCCAGAGCCGTTGCCGGTATTCGACACAGACCGCAAGAATCGCGCCCAGCTGAATGATGATCTCAAACACATCACGTTTATCTTTAGAGAGAAAGTCCAGCCACTCCCCGGTAATGATCAGATGCCCTGTACTACTCACAGGAATAAACTCGGTCGCGCCTTCGACCAGGCCCATGATCACGGCCTTCAGCATCAAATAGATATCCATGCAGTTATTCTAACAGACAGTTTTGCAGACTTGCCGTGGCCATAGAAATTTCACGATTGAAAATGCATGGGCGCACGTTGCTTACGCCTGGCAAATGTCAGTGATACGCATCATGACCAATGTCTGCATACATACTAATCCATCAATAAAAAAGCGCCTTGATCCCTCAAGGCGCTTGGCATGACGACAGAGTCACAGAAATTTTTAATTATTTAAGATCAAAACGATCCGCATGCATGACCTTGCTCCAGGCGGCGACAAAGTCGTGCACAAACTTCTGCTTGGCATCATCTTGTGCATACACCTCGGCATAAGAACGCAGGATGGAGTTGGAGCCAAACACCAGATCCACACGGGTAGCCGTCCATTTAACTGCACCTGTGTTGCGCTCACGGACTTCATACAGGTTGTTGCCAGCAGGCACCCAGGTGTAGCGCATATCGGTCAGGTTGACAAAAAAGTCATTGCTGAGCACACCAGGCTGATCGGTAAATACACCGTGCTTGCTCCCACCGTGATTGGTATCCAGCACACGCATCCCACCCACAAGGACGGTCATTTCTGGTGCAGTCAGACCCATCAGCTGGGTACGGTCCAGCAGCATTTCTTCTGCCGAGGGTACGTAGTCGGCCTTGAGCCAGTTGCGGTAACCATCATGCACAGGTTCCAGCACCTCAAAAGACTCAATGTCTGTCTGCTCTGCCGTCGCATCACCACGGCCTGCAACAAACGGTACTGTGATGTTCACTCCGGCGGCTTGGGCGGCTTGCTCAACGGCAGCAGAACCACCGAGGACAATCAGGTCAGCGATGCTGACAGGTTTGCCAAAGCCCTGCTGTATGCCTTCGAGCACGGTCAGCACTTTTTGCAGTCTGACGGGCTCGTTGCCTACCCAGTCTTTTTGTGGCGCCAGACGAATACGTGCACCATTTGCGCCCCCGCGGTAGTCTGAGGCACGGAAAGTACGTGCGCTATCCCAAGCGGTCGCGACCAGTTCTGCGGTGCTTAAGCCGCTCGCCAGAATGTGTGCTTTGAGTGCAGCAATGTCTGTCTCGCTGATGGCTGAACCTGCAGGCACCGGATCTTGCCATATCAGATCCTCTTGCGGCACATCCGGGCCGATGTAACGGGCTTTGGGACCCATGTCACGGTGTGTCAGCTTGAACCAGGCACGGGCAAACACTTCAGAGAAATACGCCTGGTCGTCACGGAATCGCTCCGAGATTTTGCGGTAAATCGGGTCCTTGATCATGGCCATATCCGCATCTGTCATGATGGGGTTATAACGGATGCTAGGATCCTCGACATCGACTGGCTTGTCTTCTTCCTTGATGTTCACGGGCTCCCATTGCCATGCACCGGCCGGGCTCTTTTTAAGTTCCCAGTCATGGTTAAACAGCATGGCAAAGTAACCGTTATCCCATTGGGTCGGGTGTGTGGTCCAGGCACCTTCAATGCCGCTGGTCACCGTATCCCGGCCCACCCCGCGTCTGGTGTGGTTGTTCCAACCCATCCCTTGCTCATGTACGTCGGCGGCTTCCGGGTCGACACCAAGGTTGCTGGCCTGGCCGTTACCGTGTGCTTTGCCCACTGTGTGGCCGCCTGCCGTCAGCGCAACCGTTTCCTCGTCATTCATCGCCATGCGGGCAAAGGTAACGCGGATATCCTGCGCGGTTTTCAGCGGATCAGGGTTGCCATCCACGCCTTCCGGGTTCACATAAATCAGGCCCATCATCACGGCAGCCAGCGGGTTTTCGAGGTCACGCTGACCAGAATAGCGGCTACCTTCGCTACCGGTTTTTGCCAGCCACTCTTTTTCATTGCCCCAATAGATATCTTTTTCCGGGTGCCAGATATCCTCACGGCCAAAAGCAAATCCGAAAGTCTTGAGGCCCATGGACTCATAAGCAATCGTGCCCGCAAGTACAATCAGGTCCGCCCAGGAGATCTTGTTGCCATATTTTTTCTTGATCGGCCACAGCAGGCGGCGCGCTTTATCTAGGTTGACGTTATCAGGCCAGCTGTTGAGTGGTGCAAAGCGCTGGTTACCTGTACCTGCGCCACCACGGCCATCTGCTACGCGATAAGTCCCGGCGGCGTGCCAGGCCATGCGAATCATCAAGCCACCATAATGACCCCAATCTGCAGGCCACCATGCCTGGCTGTCCGTCATCAAGGCATGCATGTCCTTTTTAAGCGCATCTACATTCAGCGTGGATACTTCCTGTCTATAGTCAAATGACTCACCAAGCGGATTGGTTTTACGGTCATGCTGATGCAAGATATCCAGATTGAGGGCGTTCGGCCACCAATTCGTATTGGTTTGTGCGGTTGTCGTGATTGCGCCATGCGCGAATGGGCACTTGGCGCCCGTGTTTTGATTCTGCATGTGTTAGCTCCTTGTTGTTAATTGATGAGTGCGGCAAAAAATTCATCAAGACTCAAATATACTACGCCTTGATTGTTACGATAATAATTTGATATAAAATAAACTACAGAGTTAAAAACTGGCAGCGTAAGCGGCTAAAGCTTCCTGCCACACGGCTGATTCCTGATTAAGCCAGGTCCACATCTTGTCTCCTTATGTTGTCATCCATGCATCGCATTCTAGGGCGCTCCATTTAATTTGTATAATTGTATGTTTTGATATTATTGATTAATAAAATTAATGTATATAGAATAGTGATGGTGAAAACAGCGAGACAAGCAAATGACCTTGATTGAATTAAAGTTTGTATTGGCGGTGGCGCAAGAGAGAAACTTCAGACGCGCAGCAGAAAAATGTTTTGTGACCCAGCCGGCGCTCAGTCTGGGCATCAAAAAACTGGAAGAAGAGCTGGGTGTCTCTCTGTTTGAACGTAACCGCAACGAGGTGACCCCCACCGAAATTGGTGAGCAGATTATTGCACAAGCCAATATCGTGCTGGAGCAAGCAGCCAAGATTAAAGAGATGGCGAAACACGGTAACGATCCGCTCAACGGCCTGTTCAAGCTGGGCATGATTCACTCGGTCGGGCCTTATCTGTTACCCGAAATCATTCCGCCACTCATCCAGGTGGCGCCGCAGATGCCGCTGGAGGTTGAGGAAAACATCACGGCGACCCTGGAGCAGCAGCTGAAGAACGGGCTCATCGATGCGGCTGTAGTCGCCTTACCGTTTGATGTGCCGGGCATTGAAACCTTGCCACTGTATGACGAGGACTTTAATGTCGTCGTACCCGTGAGTCACGCCTGGGCCAAGCGCACATCGGTCGAGGCGGATGAATTGAGCCAGGAGAAAGTGTTATTGCTCAACACCGGGCATTGCTTCAGCAATCAGGTAACCCAGGCTTGCCCCGAGCTCAGCCGTAAAGGCGAAGTGTTACAGGGCAATTCGCTGGAAACAATCAGAAATATGGTGGCTTCGAATTTGGGTATCACTGTGCTGCCAGCCATGGCAACTGCGGCGCGCTATCAGAACGCGCTGATTCGCGTGATCCCATTTACCCGCCCTGCCCCTAGCCGACGTATTGCGCTGGCCTGGCGCAAAAGTTTTGTGCGCAAAGAAGCGATTGAAATATTAGGAAAAGTGATGGCTGAAGTGGGCGCTGCGCAACAACAGATTGACCCGGTTTAGATGCAGAAACAATTAGTAGGCAATGGCGACGCGAAAACCCGTTACCAGTTTTTCGTCTACACCTAACAACACTTTGGCGGACTGCTCTTGCAAGGCCGCCAAGCCATTGCTGGCATCGACCGTCTTGGGCAGATAGTCTTCCGGCTTGAGCGTTTTGCGCAATACCGGCTCATCTGCCGTATTGGTCAAAGTCAGCTCTATCATCGGATAGGCCTGTCGCACCTCACCGTGATTCATGAGCACACTGGAAAACACCAGCACGCCGGCGCGTGTCTTGTGCTCTTGAATATCCGCATCATCTATCGTCAATTGCGCAATATCCCTAGGCAAACCCACTTCACAATGCAGTGGCTTGCATAGCGCTTGCAGCCATGGTTTGGTGTGCGGGTAACTGGCAGCAAGCGTGGTGCGAGAGAAATACAGTGTTTGCAGAAAAAAAGTCACCAGCAGCAGGACAGAAAGCAGGCTATATGCCCAAGGGGAGGCGGGCGTCACCCGGGATTGCGGGCGCTCATCCTCGAGTGAAACATTACGCAGAAAAGCAGGGACTTCAGGCTCAATCGACTCGTCAGGCTGAATAGACAGCTCCGGCATGACTGCTTCAAACGGCTCGTCAGGCACCGGATGCGCCTGTGCGGCCTCGGCACTCACCTGAAAGTAAATCGCAGCATCACTGGCAGGCTGGGGATCTACCGCCTCGCTTGCAGCAGTGGCAGCAGATGACGACAGCAAATGCGAGCGCGCATCAAACACATGGTCACATTCACCGCAGCGCACCTTGCCAGCATAGGCCTGCAATTGCTCGTCAGTGACTTCAAATTGTGTTTGGCAGGCCGGGCAGGCCGTAATCAAGGACATTTTCTGGTTCCCGTCAGCAAGACCCATCCATCTTGCTGGATGGGGGCATCCATTTCAAACCACTCGGCATAATGCGCCAGCAACATCTGCTGCTGGCTCTCCAATATGCCGGATAATGCAACTTTACCGCCAGTTTTGCAAGATTTGGCAATCACTGGGGCCAGCACCATCAAGGCGCTGGAGAGAATATTAGCCACGACCAGATCAAACGGCTCATGCAGGTATTCGGCAGAGTCATAAAAAATGGCCTCGACCTGGTTATTGAGCGCGTTATCACGACTGGCAATCACTGCCTGCGGGTCAATATCAACGCCTGTGGCGGTGTTGGCGCCCAGTTTTTTGGCGGCAATCGCCAAAATGCCTGAGCCACATCCGTAATCAAGGACATTGGCACTGCGCAACAGTGTTTCAGGTAATTGCGCCAACCAGCTCAAACACAAATGCGTGGTCGGATGACTGCCAGTGCCAAATGCCAGGCCCGGATCCAGCACAATATTGATCGCCTCCGCATTCGGCGCCTCATGCCAGGAAGGCACGATCCACAATCTATCGGTCACGCGGATAGGGTCAAACTGGGCTTGCGTGGCCCGCACCCAATCCTGCTCCTCGATCTGCTCTAACTGATATTTGAGACCGTCCAGTTGCAGCTCGGCTTGCACACGGGCCAGTAAACCCTGGACATCGGCTTCAGCATCCAGCATGGCTGTGACAATGTTTTGCTGCCAGATGCCGGGCGGGGGATCCCCCGGCTCGCCAAAAATTGCCTGCTCGGCCAAGGTGTCAGCGTGCGCATCTTCAATGCTGACGGACAACGCACCCTGCTCCATCAGCACATCGCTGAGTGCCTCGGCCTGCGGCTCGGTTGATTGAATTTTTAGTAACAGCCAATGCAAAATTATTTCGAGCTGATACCCAGCTTCTGCTCCAGATAGTGAATGCTGGTGCCGCCCTGCTGGAAAGCCAAGTCGGCCATCAGATCAGAATGCAACGCAGTATTGGTTTTAATGCCTTCGACATACATCTCGGACAAGGCCACGCGCATTCTGGCAATCGCCTGTTCGCGTGTCGCACCATGTGTAATCAGCTTGCCTATCATCGAGTCATAATGCGGTGGCACGGTATAGCCGCCATACACATGCGTATCCATGCGTACGCCAGGGCCGCCAGGCATATGAAAGCGATTGATAAAGCCTGGTGAAGGCACAAAGGTATAAGGATCCTCGGCGTTAATCCGGCATTCGATGGCATGGCCATTGAGCACAATATCGCGCTGACGGAACGGCAGCTTCTCACCGGCAGCGATGAAGATCTGCTGCTGAACCAGGTCGATACCCGTGATCATTTCAGTGACGGTATGCTCCACCTGCAAGCGGGTGTTCATCTCAATAAAGTAGAACTCGCCATTTTCATACAGGAACTCGAAGGTGCCGGCGCCACGGTAACCAATCTTACGGCAGGCCTCGGCACAACGCTCACCAATTTTGTCGCGCAGCCTTTCTGGCAACAAGGGTGAGGGTGCTTCTTCAATAATCTTTTGATGGCGGCGCTGCATGGAGCAATCGCGGTCACCCAAGAACACGGCGTTGCCATGCTGGTCAGCCAGAATCTGGATCTCGATATGGCGCGGGTTTTCAAGGAATTTTTCCATGTAAACCATCGGGTTGCCAAAGGCAGCCTGTGCCTCGGCTTTGGTCATATTGACCGCATTGAGCAAGGCGGCTTCGGTATGCACCACGCGCATGCCACGACCACCGCCACCACCCGCTGCTTTAATAATCACCGGGTAGCCTACGCGTTTGGCCGTTTTAATGATTTCAGCCGGATCATCATTCAGCGCACCATCTGAGCCAGGCACACATGGCACACCCGCCGCTTTCATGGAGTCCTTGGCAGACACCTTGTCACCCATCAGGCGAATGGTCTCTGCGCGGGGGCCGATAAAGACAAAACCGCTTTGTTCAACCCGCTCGGCAAAGTCGGCATTCTCGGATAAAAAGCCATACCCAGGGTGAATCGCTTGCGCATCCGTCACTTCAGCCGCACTGATCACGGCAGGAATATTCAGGTAGCTTTTTGCAGAAGGTGCTGGACCGATACAGACAGACTCATCGGCCAGCTTGACATATTTGGCATCACGGTCAGCCTCAGAGTGCACAGCTACCGTTTTAATCCCCAACTCACGACAAGCACGTTGCACGCGCAAGGCAATTTCGCCGCGGTTGGCAATCAGGATTTTCTCGAACATTATTTACTCCGCGTCTCAATAGCCGCTAGACAATTAAACTTCGTTGCTGCGAAACCCGCAGAGGGCTGCTGGTCGCCGCCACGGGCAATCAGTACTTTTTCAACCATCACGATTAACCAATCAGGAACAGAGGCTCGCCGTATTCCACAGGCTGACCGTTTTCAACGAAAATCTTTTTGATCGTGCCCGCATATTCACTCTCAATTTCGTTGAGCAGCTTCATGGCTTCAATAATGCACAGGGTGTCCCCTGTATTGACCGTGCTACCAACATCGACGAACGCTTTTGCATCTGGAGAAGACGCGCGATAGAACGTACCGACCATCGGTGATTTAACTACCGTGCCTTCTAGCACTTCTGCCGCTGCAACGGCGGGAGCAGCGGCTGCTGCGGGTGCCGCTGCAGGCGCGGAAACAGGCGCAGCGACATATTGAGTCACTGGTGCAGCACCCGGTGCCATGGCGCGACTGATACGTACCTTCTCTTCACCCTCAGTCAGTTCCAGCTCGGAAATCCCCGATTCCTCGACCAGATCAATCAGTTTTTTGAGTTTGCGTAAATCCATATTAGCCTCGAATGTAAATGTTTTAAATGTTATTAGCGTTGTTGGATGTAGCGATAGGCGGCGTAGTATCCCTCTGCGCCCAAACCGCAGATGACGGCGGTTGCCAGATCGCTGAAATAAGAATGATGCCGGAATGACTCGCGGGCATGCACATTGGAGAGATGCACTTCAATGAATGGAATGTTCACTGCCGAAAGGGCATCCCTGATGGCAATAGAAGTATGTGTGAAGGCGGCAGGATTGATAATGACGTAATCCACCCGGTTCACAGACAATGCATGAATTTTCTCTATGATCTCCGCCTCAGAGTTGCTCTGAAAGGATTCAAGACGTACCTGATCGGCCCGCGCCAATTCCAGCAGATGCTGGTTGATATCTGCAAGCGTTTGGCTACCGTAGTGCTGTGGCTCACGTGTCCCCAGCATATTCAAGTTGGGTCCATGTATCACCAGGATGGATTTGGCGCCCATTTCAGATGCCTCTCAAAGAGAAAAATACAACCTTCATGGCGTCGAAGTTTGCCGAAGTTATTGCATTTTGTCCAGTAAAATTCGCAATTTGGAACAAATGGAAAGTCGCCAAAACGGCAGCAACTGGTACAGATCAGGCGACAAACCTAAGCCATAAGCGGCCTGTTTGCGCACAGAACTGGGCAGGCATTTAGGGCAAGTTGAGTGCTTTTTGCAGCATTTGGCGATTGACTCTGCCGAAGAAGGTGTGTGTCAATTGGCCGTTGGCAGAAATCACCACGGTGTAAGGTAATACGCCTTTGGTGTTGCCCAGTTGCTCGGCCAAAGGCATGCCTTCATTCTCGGCAATTAACAAAGGATAACTGACGGGCGTACTCTCCGCGAACTCATGCACAGCGGCTGCCTCGTCAATGGCTAGGCCTAATACTGCAATTTCGGGGTGTTCGGCCGCCAGTGCTGAGATTTCTGGCATTTCTTCACGGCAAGGCTCACACCATGTCGCCCAAAAATTCATAATGACAGGCTTGCCTTTAAAGCTTGAAAGCGCATACGTCCTGCCACCAGCATCCTGCAAACCGACGCTCCATACCGCGTCAGGCACCATCATCGCCGTTTGAGTAGGGGCAGAAGTCATCCATTGATCACGGTGAAGGTAAAGCCAACGGAATCCGCTACCGAGAACAACGATCAGTAATATCGTCATGACCAAACGCGCAATATTATGCATGTGCAGACTTCTCCATGGCGCTTAAAGGTAACTTGCGCAAGCGGTCAAGAAATTGTGTGGCGTCCTGATAGCCTTTGATCACAGGTTGCAACGGCCGTCCCTGCGCATCAAAAAACACGATCCCTGGCGGCCCGAACAATTCAAAGCGCTTGAGCAATGCGGCATCTTCCGCCCGGTTTTCGGTCACATCTGCCTGCAACAGCACCACATCTTTGAGCGCAGCCCGCACTTCTGGCTGGCTAAAGACAAACTGCTCATATTCTTTGCACGAGACACACCAGTCCGCGTAAAAATCCAGCATCACGGGCTTGCCCCGCGCGGCCGCAAGCGCATTTTCGAGCGCTTGTACACTTTGCACGCGTTTGAATGGCAGTACTTGCACATCCGTCGCCGAAGCAGACATGACCCCTTGCAAAGGTTGTAGCGGTGAGCGTGCGCCCGACCAGGCACCCACCAGCAGCGCGGCGCCATAAAGCAGCAACATGACCGCAAATCCCTTGCAAAGACGCGCGGTGCTCCCCGCATCCGCAGGCAAAGGGTCTATTGCGCGCAGATAAATGGCCGGGACAATACACAAGGCCGCCCATAAAACCAGTTGCGCTGACACAGGCAGCAACGGGCTGACGATCCAGACCGAGACAGCCAACATCAACACCCCAAACAAACGACGAACGGCATTCATCCATTCGCCCGCCTTGGGCAAGACCGTGCCCGCTGAAGCACCAATCAGCAATAACGGTACGCCCATGCCCAGCGACAATGAAAACAATGCCACCGCGCCCAGCACCACATCATGCGTCTGGCTGATATAAAGCAGCGCACCCGCCAGCGGCGCGGCGACACAAGGGCTGATGATCAAGGCAGATATGGCCCCCATCAAGAAATCGCTGGCCAGATGGCCACCCTTGAAACGACTGCTCCAGTTAAAAAAGTAATTTTCAACCGCTGACGGCAGTTTGAGCTCGTAAAAGCCGAACATGGAGAATGAGAGCACCACAAAAATCAGGGCACCGATGATCAGGGCGGCAGGCGTTTGCAGCGCGCTGCTCAAGAGTTGCCCAGAGAGGCCGGCGGCGACGCCAGCCAGGGTATAAGTGAGGCACATGCCCAGCGTGTATGCCAATGACAAGGTAAACGCCTTGCCACGCGACACATGGGCATTTTTGCCCACAATAATCCCAGACAAAATAGGAATCATCGGGAACACGCAAGGGGTGAATGCCAGCAACAGGCCTGCACCAAAAAAGCCTGCCACAATCTGCCACCAGTGGCCAGAGGCCAAAAGCTTGCCAGAAAACTCGTCCGCACTCTCCGCGTTGACGGGCTGTGCACTGCGAATATTATCCGCCGAGGCAACCGCGTCCAATGAAAGTGATTTGGTTTGTGGGGGATAACACAGGCCTTTTTCACTACAGCCTTGATAGCGTACTTGCAACACCTGAGGGGCGGCCCCTGCAAACGTGACCTCGGCCACGGTATCGTGGTGAAACACCTGCTGTTCGCCAAAATTGGGATCATGCTTGGTTTCACCGGCTGGCAAGCTGAGCTGTGTCGTGTCGCTGGCCGGTAAGAGTTGTATGCGGCCTCTATATAAATAGTGGCCTGGTGCTACAGTAAACCGGATCTGGGCATGCGTGGCATCCGTCAGTGCCGCATCGACCTTGAATGCCTGATCGACAGGCAAAAAATCTTCGCTGCTATCTTCAGTGAATAGTTTTGAGAATTGTGACGCCGCGTGCACAGGCAACACCATCACGCACAACATGACCAGCACCCATGCTACTTTAAACCCATTTTTGATCAACGCTTCACTCCTGCATCCCTGTCTCGGCCGCCACCCATGCCAAATATTCCGGCAAACCCTCGCTCACATGGATGCCTACAATCTCTGGAAGTTCATAAGGATGCAGCATTCTAAGCCTGGCCGCACAGGCGGCATACCCCTGCCGCGTGGTTTTAATGCTCAGGGCAATTTCTTCCGCTTGCTCAATCTGCCCTTGCCAGCGATAAATAGAGGTGACCGGACTTGAAATATTGACGCATGCCGCCAACTTGTCTGTAAGCAACGTCTGCGCGATATGCTCGGCACATGCCTTGTTCGGCACATGCGTAAACACGATTATAATTTCCTCTTTTGGCGTCATCGCGCGCTGACTCACAGACAGGATTCTGACATGCGTTTTCTCATCCTTGCTATTCTACTGGCTTTTCCGTTTCTGGAGATAGCGGTCCTGATCGAACTCAGTCAGCGCTATGGCTGGTGGGTCTTGGTCTACCTGATCATGATCGGCTACCTGGGCCTCAAGCTGATTCGTGGTGAAAAAGACCTGATCGCGTCACGCTTGTTTCAGCAAATGACGGCCGGTGGCAACCCGGTAGCCGCCATCTTTTCCACTGCCAGAAACTTGCTGGCCGGAGTATTACTCCTGATTCCGGGCGTCATTAGCGATGTCATTGCCGTGATTCTGTTACTGATTCCAACCAACAACCCAACCGTCAGCGGGCAGCATCAACAACCCCATGCACGCTACCGTCACAGCGCGAATGACGAGGTGATTGAGGGGGAATTTACCGAAGTCCCTGAAAGCAAACCGGTAGATAATGTCGTGCATCTCCCCCGCAAAGATTAACTCTTGGAAAATATCGTCTTATGAACCGTGTCCTGATTGAAAACAGTGGCCATACCTTTGATGTCCGCCCCAGCCAAACCGTGCTCGAAGCCGCCATTGAAGCGGGTATCAACTTACCCTATGGCTGCCGTAATGGCGCTTGCGGCGCCTGCAAAGGCAAGGTACTGACCGGCAAAGTCATGCATGATGATTACCAAGGCAACGCCTTGACCGATGCCGAGCTTGCAGCTGGCATGGCTTTGTTTTGCTGTGCCAGACCCCTTGAAGACCTGGTCATTGAATGCCGCCAGATCGATATGGTGCAAGGCATCAAACCGCGCATTTTGCCGGTACGCATTCAACACAAACAGCAGTTCGGCGACGATGTAATGGTCTTGCACCTGCAATTGCCTGCCACTGAACAACTGACCTTTATGGCTGGACAATACATCGAATTTTTACTCAAGGATGGCCGCCGCCGGGCTTTCTCCATCGCCAATGCGCCACATGAAAAAGGGTTTATTGAATTGCATATCCGTAAAATTGCTGGCGGGCATTTTACCGAGCAAGTGTTCAATGACATGCCGCTTAAAACCATATTGCGTATGGAAGCGCCTCTCGGCAGTTTTTTCCTGCGAGAGCAAAACCAAAAACCCATCATTATGGTGGCCGGTGGTACGGGGTTTGCACCGGTCAAAGGCATGATAGAACACATGATTTTCAATCAGATCCAGCGCCCCGTTTACCTCTACCGCGGCGCGAGACGAACCGGCGACTTATATATGGATGACCTCTGCCAGCGCTGGACACAGTTTATGCCTAACATTCAGTATATCCCCGTCATTTCTGACGGTCACGACGACGATGGCTGGCAAGGCCGCCGTGGCCTGGTGCATCAAGCCGTATTGGAAGATCACGCAGACTTAAGTGGATTCGAAGTCTACGCTTGCGGCGCACCTGGCATGGTGGATATTGCGAAAGAAACTTTTGTAAAGCAAGGGTTACCAGAGGAAGAGTTTTATAGTGATGCGTTTACGTTTGCGCCTAAATAAGCAATCTCTATAGTTTTTTATTCGTTTGCGGCAACGGCGATTAGTAAAGCGCACTTCATCGAGAAGAATACTTGCATCAATTATCTAAGGTTTATTTCGCCGGTAAGCGAAACCTACTGCTGATGGTTGCCGGAAGATCGCAAATGTACGATAAATGTTTCCACATCATCTGGCGGGTAAATTCCCACATTTTTTCGGACTTGATAAAGCAAATCACTTAGCAATTTATCATGTTCATCTAACGGTAAGTCCTTACTTAATGTAATGGCTTCAACAAATTTATAGAGTTCATTAAGCACCAATTGAGGAGCAAATAACATTAAATTATTCACCGCCTTCGAAAACTTTTTCTGGTTTTAATGTGTATGCTCGCCATTAACCACCCCAATCAAACTATCCACAAATGCTTTGTAATAAGCTAGTTTTTCTTTACGCCACTCAGCTTCTCGCTCTTTTTTCTTAGTAATCCAGAATTTGAGCAAAAATCGCACTCATCGTTATGCTTTTAACCATCTTGCGATATCCATCGCATAATAAGTCAGTACGCCGTCCGCTCCGGCGCGTTTAAAACCAAGCATCGCTTCCAGCACACAGGCTTTTTCATCCAGCCAGCCATTTTGTGCAGCGGCTTTGAGCATGGCGTATTCACCGCTAACATGATATGCATAAGTCGGTACGCCAAACTCGTCTTTGACACGGCGTACGATATCCAGATAGGGCATGCCTGGTTTAACCATGACCATATCCGCGCCCTCTTCCAAATCCAGTGCGACTTCTTTTAATGCTTCATCAGAATTGGCTGGGTCCATCTGGTAGTTGTATTTGTTGCTTTTGCCCAGATTGGCCGCTGAACCGACCGCATCGCGGAAAGGACCGTAAAACGCTGAGGCGTATTTGGCAGAGTAAGCAAGAATTCGCGTGTAGATGTAGACTTGCTCTTCAAGCGCATCACGAATGGCGCCAATACGGCCATCCATCATGTCAGAGGGCGCAACTACATCTGCACCCGCTTCTGCGTGACATAACGCCTGCTTGACCAGCACTTCAACCGTTTCGTCATTCAGGACATAGCCGGTATCGTCGATCAAGCCATCCTGGCCGTGAGTGGTGTACGGGTCTAAAGCCACGTCAGTGATCACGCCCAAGTCCGGGAAAGCCTTTTTCAAGGCACGCACAGTCCGTGGCACCAAGCCTTCAGGGTTATAAGCTTCTTTGGCATCTAGGCTTTTAAATTCTTGTGGCACCACCGGAAATAAAGCCAGCGCGGGAATACCTAGTTTTACGCACTCTTCAGCGGTCTTGAGCAGCACATCCAGGCTTTGACGCTGTACGCCAGGCATCGATTTGACTTCTTCAATCGCGCCTTCACCCTCAAGCACAAACACCGGGTAAATCAAGTCATTGGTGGTGAGAACGTTTTCACGCATCAAGCGACGTGAAAATTCGTCTTTGCGCATACGGCGTGGACGGATGGCTAAAAATTGATTACTCATATCGATTCCTTTTTTGACCACAGCATCTGGTCAAATTGCTTGCGCTTTCAATCATTGCGCCTGATTTGGATACGCTCATGCAGGGCATACCTTTGCACTCACGCTGTTTAAAACTTCTCCTAACCAAAGACCCTGGCGAGTTCTGCACCTGGATCCTCTTGCCGCATAAATGCTTCGCCGACCAAAAAGCCATTCACCTGATGGCTGCGCATCAAAGCCACATCCTCTGGTGTGAAGATGCCAGACTCAGTGACGACAAAACGGTCTTCCGGCATGTTCTCGAGCAGGTCGAGCGTGGTTTGCAAGGTGACATCGAACGTGCGCAAATTGCGGTTGTTGATTCCCAGTAGCGGCGTTTCCAGTTGCAGCGCGAGTTCAAGCTCATCCGCGTCATGGACTTCGACGAGTACCGCCATGCCCAGATTGTGAGCGGTCAGCTCCAGTTCCTGCATTTGTGACAGTTCGAGAGCAGCCACGATCAGCAACACGCAGTCAGCGCCCATGGCTCGGGCTTCGTAAATCTGATAAGGATCTATCATGAAATCCTTGCGCAACACGGGCAATTTGCAGGCAGCGCGCGCTTGCTGAAGGTAGGCAGCAGATCCCTGAAAATATTGCTCGTCAGTCAGTACCGATAAACAGGCCGCGCCGCCTTTTTCATAGCTTTTAGCAATGGCGGCCGGATTAAAGTCAGCACGGATGATGCCTTTGGACGGGCTGGCTTTTTTAATTTCAGCAATCACGGCAGGTTTATCTGCATCCACCTTTTTAACAATATTGCCGATAAAGTCACGGCAATCCGGCTGACTTAGCGCTTCCTCACGTATCGCATCCAATGACTTGCTGGCTTGCGCTTTGCTGATTTCTTCACGTTTGGTCGCTAAAATTTTATTTAAAATATCGGACATAATCTGCTCGCATGCCTTATTCGTAAGTGTGATTTTGATGTTTGATCCAGCCATGCTGGTGGCCCTGCGGGTCATGATGCGTCCAGTGCATAATGCCGCCTTTGGGGTTATAAATATATTCGCCTTTAAAACTGATCTGATCCCCTATGTTCAGGCTTTCTACCCTGGGCGCGAGGTCAATATTATGCGCAAATAATAATGTTTGTCCTGGCGACACGCTCACCAGAAACCGCTGGTGCCTGGCACCTTGAGTGTCATCGGGCAACAGCTTCTTCACCGTGCCGCTGCCTTCGAGCCAGACATGACTTTGCTTTTGGGCAAATGCCTGCTTAAGCGCCGCATTCTCTTCAGTGACGAGTCCTGCCGAGAGCGGTTGCAGGTGTACAGACTGCACCTGCGATTTCACCTCTAGCGCAGACTGTGGCTGATTCAGCGGATTGGATTGCTCTGCTTGCTGGCAGGCGGCCAGCAGACAGAATATTGCAATCAGCGCCCCTTGTTTCATGCTGCCTGACTCAAGGCCTTCAATTGTTGCAGTTTACGCAACGCTGCGCCTGAATCAATCGATTGCGCGGCTTGCGCAATGCCTGATGGCAAGTCGCTTGCCAGGCCAGACACATAAATCGCCGCCCCGGCATTGAGCAAGACGATATCGCGGGCAGGGCCTTTTTCGCCAGAGAGCAGGCCTAAGATAATGTCACTCGAATGCTGCGCACTTTCCACATGGATGCTGTTCACATCATGCACGGGCATGCCAAACTGGGTAGGGTTTAAAGTGTATTGACTCACCTGGCCATGCTTGAGCTCGGCCACATAAGTATCCGCTGAAAAAGAAATTTCATCCATTTCATCCGCACTGTGCACCACCATGACATGCTCGCTGCCGAGCTTTTGCAAGGTTTGCGCCAGCAAAGGCACCAGGTCACGGTGAAAAACCCCCATCACCTGACGCTTGGCGCCGGCCGGATTGGTCATGGGGCCTAACAGGTTGAACATGGTACGCACGCCCAGCTCACGGCGCACCGGTGCGGCGTATTTCATGGCCGCATGGTGGTTAGGTGCAAACATAAAGCCGATTCCGGCCTCGTTCACGCAGCGCGCCACTTGCTCAGCCGTTAGGCCAATGTTGACGCCCAGTGCTTCCAGCACATCGGCAGAACCGCTCTTGGACGAAGCGGCCCGGCCACCATGCTTGGCGATTTTGGCGCCGGCCCCGGCCGCCACAAACGCGGATGCGGTAGACACATTAAAGGCTTTGTTGGGCGCGCCGCCGGTGCCGCAGGTGTCAATTAAATGCGTAGAATCGGTAATTTCTACCTTGCTGGACAGGTCGCGCATCACCTGTGCAGCAGCGGCGATTTCGGTGACGGTTTCACCCTTGACGCGCAGGGCCGACAAAAAGCCGGCAATCTGGATTTGAGTAAACTCGCCGCTCATGATCTGCTGCATGATTTCCAGCATTTCTTCATGCGTGAAATCTGTATGGTCAATCAGGCGCTGTAAGGCGATTTTAGGTGTGATGGCCATCAATAGCCTTTCAGGAAGTTATCCAGCAACTCATGCCCATATTCGGTCAGAATAGACTCGGGGTGAAATTGCACGCCTTCCACGGCCAGTGTTTTATGCTTGACGCCCATGATCTCGCCATCTTCGGTCCAGGCCGTAATCTCCAGGCAATCCGGAATAGTTTCGCGCTCGATGACCAGCGAATGGTAACGCGTCGCGGTATAGGGATTAGGCAGGTTTCTGAACACACCGGTATTGGTATGGTGGATCAATGAGGTTTTGCCGTGCATCAGGGTTTTGGCCTTGATGATGTTGCCGCCAAAGGCCTGGCCTATGCTCTGATGCCCCAGGCACACACCCAGCAAAGGAATTTTCCCAGCGAACTCGTGAATCAACGGCACGGAAATCCCGGCTTCATTCGGTGTGCAGGGCCCTGGTGAAATCACAATTTTTTCCGGGGCCATGGCTTTGATCTGCTCCAGCGTGATTTCGTCATTGCGGTGCACATGAACATCTTGCCCCAGCTCGCCGAAATACTGCACGAGGTTGTAGGTAAAAGAGTCGTAGTTATCAATCATCAACAACATATCAGGCTCCTTTTCCTGCATGGGTTTGAACATTGGCTGCCTGGCTATCCAGTCCTGCCTGCACCAGCTCAGCGGCGCGGATGACGGCTTTGGCCTTGTTTTGGGTTTCTTCCCATTCGCTTTGCGGCACCGAGTCAGCCACAATGCCAGCGCCCGCCTGTACATAGAGTTTTTTGTTTTTGATCACGGCCGTACGAATCGCAATTGCCACATCCATATCGCCATTAAAGCCTAAATAGCCGACGGCGCCAGCATAAATGCCACGTTTGGAAGGCTCCAGCTCTGCTATGATTTCCATGGCGCGCACTTTAGGGGCACCAGACACGGTCCCGGCAGGGAAAGTCGCTTTAAGCACGTCAATCGCATCCAAGCCTGGCTTGAGCTGACCTTCAACATTGCTGACGATATGCATGACGTGTGAATAACGCTCTATCGTCATGTTGTCGGTGACTTTCACAGTACCCGTGAGCGCGACGCGACCCACATCATTGCGGCCCAGATCCATCAACTGCACATGCTCGGCACGCTCTTTAGGGTCAGCCAGCAGCTCGGCTTCGAGGGCCAGGTCATGATCACGGTTTTTGCCGCGTGGGCGTGTCCCGGCAATCGGCCGTGATGTCACGGTGGTCTCTTCCAGACGCACCAGAATCTCTGGCGAAGCACCAACCACATGGTGGTCATCCATATCGTAATAGAACATATATGGGGAAGGATTGAGGCTACGTAAAGCGCGGTACAAGCTCAATGGCGAGGCGTCAAAGTCCTGCGACATCCGCTGGCTCAATACCACCTGCATAATGTCGCCTTCTAAAATATATTGCTGTGCCTTTTTGACTGCCGCTTTGAAGTTGTCTTCACCAAACTCAGAAATAGCCGCTGTTTTAGCGCTGGGCAATGCAGCAGGAATTTCTACGCTACACCGTAACTTCCCGACCAAGGTGTGCATGCGTGCGCATGCAGTTTCATAGGCATTGGCTTTAGCCGGGTCAGCATAAACGATGAAATACAGTTTGCCGGAGAGGTTATCCACCACGGCAATTTCTTCTGAAACCATCAACAATATATCTGGCGTACCAATCACATCTGGCTTCTTCTGCTTACCCAGACGTTTTTCAATGTATTGAATAGTCTCATAGCCAAAATAGCCAGCCAGGCCACCGGTAAAGCGCGGCAAACCATCGTAAGGCGGCGTTTTAAAGCGCGCCTGATAGGCCTTGATAAAGTCCAGCGGATTTTGATCGCTATGCGATTCAATGACTTGATGATCCTGAATCACCTGCAATTGCTGCTCACGCACCACAATTCGCGTGGTGGCAGGCAGGCCTATGATCGAATAGCGGCCAAAGCGCTCGCCGCCTTGTACGCTTTCGAGCAGGTAGGAATAAGGTTGATTGGCCAGTTTAAGATACAGTGATAAGGGCGTATCCAGATCGGCAAAGGTTTCTAGCACCAGCGGGATACGGTTGTAGCCTTGCGCCGCCAGCGCGTCGAATTCGGTCTTGCTTAATGTGCTTAACATGATGCTTTTTTCCAGTTTGATTCGTAGAGTGCCGTGCAAACAATCACAGCAGGTCGGTGCAAATGGCGCGCACCTGCGCGTGGGGCAGGACTAGCCCCGCCACGAACGACGCCAGCTTAATACTGGCCAACTGGAAGAATGATGAGCACAAAACATCATGGTAATTAAGGTCTGTTTTTTTATGATCCCTGCTTTAAGAGAGCAGGTAACTCCAGCAAGTTCACCACCTCGGTAAGTTGCTGTACGGTGGCATCCACCGTCGCGACATCAATTTCGCGGCCTTGATTATACCCATAAGGCACGGTGACGACAAAGCATCCGGCAGCATGCGCGGCCTGAATATCCGTCTCCGAATCCCCCACCAGTACCGCTTCAGCAGGCAGCACACCTAGCTTTTGGCAAATATGCAACAAAGGCAAGGGGTCAGGCTTCTTTTTCGGCAAGCTGTCGCCAGAAATAATGACCTCAAAAAAATCAGCCAACCCTGCTTGTTGCAGCAAAGGTAAGGTGAATTTTTCGGGTTTATTGGTCACACAAGCCAGGCGGTAGCCTTGTTTCTTCAGCTGCTGCAAAGCAGGGACAACCCCTGCGAATGGCTGGCTTTGCGTGGCGTTGGCGGTATAAAAATCATGATACAGCGGCTGCGCCTGCGCAAACAAATCGGCCTCCGGCTCCACCTGCACGCTTCCGGTGAGGCAGCGCTTGATCAGGTTTTGCACGCCTTCGCCAATATAAGTGGCGATTTGTGCTTGCGGCAACATGGGTTTGCCCAAAGCCACCAACATACGGTTGGCAGCTTCGGCAATTTGCGGCGCGGTATCCAGCAAGGTGCCGTCCAGATCGAACATCACCAACTTGACTTGAAACCGCATCACAACAGGCTTTTTAAATTAAACAGTGGCTAAAGAAGCACGCATCGCCGCAACAACCGTGTCGTAACGGTTAGGGTCGGTGTCTTTAGGTGAGCCGAAAATTGCGCTGCCTGCAACGAAAGTATCAGCACCGGCTTTGGCGATCTCTGCGATGTTATTGGCGTTCACACCACCGTCCACTTCCAGCCAGATTTGACGGCCAGTTTTTTCGTAATAAGCATCAATGCGTGCTCGCGCTTGTTTCAGTTTGTCCAGCGTGGCAGGAATGAATTTTTGGCCACCAAAGCCTGGGTTCACCGACATCAGCAAAATCATGTCCACTTTATCCATCACGTAATCCAGATAGTGCAATGGTGTCGCTGGGTTAAATACCAAGCCAGACTTACAGCCGCTATCACGGATCAAGGCCAGGCTACGGTCAATATGGTCAGACGCTTCAGGGTGGAAAGTGATGATGTCCGCACCCGCTTTGGCAAAGTCTGGGATGATACGGTCAACAGGTTTCACCATCAGGTGCACGTCGATGAGCGCGCCAACATTGTGTGACAGGTCACGAATCGCGTCACATACCAATGGACCAATGGTCAGGTTAGGCACGTAATGGTTGTCCATCACGTCAAAGTGCACGATATCGGTGCCGGATTTGATCACGTTTTCGATTTCCTGGCCCAACTTGGCAAAGTTGGCAGACAGAATACTGGGGGCAATGCGGAAAGTTTTGTCCATGCGCTTGATGTTCCGTAAATGAATCTAATAAAAAGTTAGCAAAACCAATATTTTAACGCCATTTTGTGACAAATTGACAGGATTCTTGCTTGCCGCCGCCGAATATAAGAAAATGTCGGCACTTTTGACATGGATGCCTCTCCAATTCGCCATGAACCACCTGCAAGCGCCCACGTGTTTCACTTTTGACCCTGTCCCGCAGGTAAAATAGCGCCATGCAACTGTATACCATTGGTGTCAACCACACCACCGCCCCCATTGCCATCCGCGAGAACGTTGCGTTTAACAACGAAACCTTGCCGCAAGCACTGGCTGATCTGGCACGACACAATGTGGCAGAGGTGGCGATCCTGTCCACCTGCAACCGCACCGAAATCTATGTGCAATCCATCCGGCCAGAAGTGGTGATTGATTGGCTGGCAGCGTATCACCGCCTGGAGGCAGACAAGTTGCTGCCCTACACCTACACCTTGAGCAGCCACGAGGCCGTCAAACACGCGTTCCGCGTGGCCAGCGGTCTAGATAGTATGGTGCTGGGCGAGGCGCAAATACTGGGGCAATTCAAGCAGTCAGTCAAAATTGCGCAGGATGCAGGTACGCTGGGCACCCTGCTGCACAAACTGTTTCAACGCACGTTTGAAGTGGCCAAAGAAGTGCGCACCAATACCGATATCGGTGGCAGCTCGATTTCGATGGCTGCTGCGGCGGTAAAACTGGCACAACGTATTTTTGGTGATTTGAGTGCGCAACGGGTGCTGTTTATTGGCGCCGGTGAAATGATAGAGCTCTGTGCCGACCATTTTGCTGCGCAAAAACCGAAAAAAATCACTGTGGCAAACCGTACACTGGAGCGCGGCGAACAACTGGCAGACAAGATTCGCGGCCAGGGCCTCAATGTGCAGGCCATTTTGCTCAACGACCTGCCAGAGCGTTTTCAGGAATTCGACATCGTCATCACCAGCACCGCCAGCCAGCTGCCCATTGTTGGCCTGGGCATGGTCGAGCGCGCTATTAAAGCGCGTAAACACAGACCGATGTTTATGGTAGACCTGGCCGTGCCGCGGGATATCGAGCCCGAAGTTTCCGCGCTCGATGACGTATTTTTGTACACGGTAGATGATTTGGCGCAAGTGGTCTCCGAAGGCCTGGGCAATCGCAAAGAAGCCGCGATAGATGCAGAAATGATCGTCAACGCGCGTGTTGAACATTTTATGCAATGGCTCAAGCAGCGCGAAGCGGTGCCCACCATCAAAGCCCTGCGTGATCAAGTAGACAGCCTACGCAAGGCTGAGGTGGAAAAATCGCTCAAATTGCTGCAAAAAGGCGAGCCGCCCGAAAAAGTAGTCGAACATCTCAGCAATGCACTGACCAACAAGTTTTTGCATGGCCCCAGCCACGCACTCAACAACACCGAAGGCGATGCCCATGCGCACATGGAGCATCTGGTCAAACAACTTTTTCAGTTAAAAGAATAACTTTTTCAAGATATCGGCCTCCGCTGACGCTTTGAATTTTAGGGTCCCACAATGAAACCAAGCATGTTGCAAAAGCTCGCCAACCTAAGCGAGCGTCTCGAAGAACTCAACCGCCTACTCAGCAGCGAGGGCGTGACTGACAATATGGATAACTACCGTAAAATCATGCAGGAACATACGGAAATCACCCCGATTGTCGAGCAGTATCACGTCTACGCGCAAACCGAGTCCGACATCAAAGAGGCACATGCCATGCTGTCTGACCCTGAGATGAAAGAGTTTGCCCAGGAAGAAATCGAGACTGGCAAAAAACGTCTGGAAGAAGTGGCGCTCACCCTTCAAAAGTTACTGCTGCCCAAAGACCCCAACGATGACAAGAATATTTTCCTCGAAATCCGTGCCGGCACCGGCGGCGATGAGTCTGGCCTGTTTGCCGGTGACCTGTTCCGTATGTATTCGCGCTATGCCGACCGGCAGGGCTGGAAGGTAGAAGTGGTCTCTGCCAACGAAGGCGAGGTCGGCGGCTACAAAGAAATTATTGCCAAAATTATCGGCTACGGGGCATATTCAAAACTCAAATTTGAGTCCGGTGGCCACCGCGTACAGCGCGTACCCGATACCGAAACACAAGGCCGGATTCACACTTCAGCCTGTACCGTCGCGATTTTGCCCGAAGTGGAAGAGGTGGGCGATGTAGAAATCAACCCGGCGGACATTCGTATCGACACCTTCCGCGCCAGTGGTGCAGGTGGTCAGCACATTAACAAAACCGACTCCGCCGTGCGTATTACGCATGCGCCTACCGGCATTGTGGTCGAATGCCAAGACGGCCGCAGCCAGCACGCCAACAAGGCGCAAGCCATGCAAGTGCTGGCCGCGCGCATTAAAGCCAAACAAGTCGATGAGCAACAAAGCAAAATCGCCTCTGAGCGGCGCAACCTGATCGGTTCGGGTGACCGCTCAGAACGTATTCGCACTTACAATTACCCGCAAGGCCGCATTACCGACCACCGCATCAACCTGACACTGTATAAAATTGATGCGATTACCGAGGGCGATATGGATGAGTTGATTAATGCGCTGGCGACTGAATATCAGGCGGATTTGTTGGCGAGTTTGGGCGAAGACGCCTAATCGAAAAATATGGTGACAGAAACTCATCTCCACCATCGAGGCAGTTGCCTATGTGAAACGGTGCACTATGAAGTCAGAGGCGCACTGGGAGAACTGGTATATTGCCACTGCCAGCGTTGCCGCAAAGCGACCGGCTCAGCCTTTATTGCAGTTGCCCCTGTGCCCAAGGCCAACTTCACAATAACGCAGGGCGAGACGGCACTTAAAACTTACCGCAGTGAAGCAGGGGTTTGTCGTGTATTTTGCAGTCATTGTGGCTCGCCCATCATGGCTTACCGCGAGAGTGCACCCGATATCTTGCGACTTCGAATCGGGACCCTAGATACGCCGCTCCCCACTCAGGTATCAGCCCATATCTTTGTTGGCTCAAAAGCAGACTGGCATGAGATTCACGATGATGCGCCCCAATATGTCGAGCGCCCGTGACTGAATCGTCCCCGCACATGACCCCATTTCGCATCCCTGTTGCACCGCGCAGTATCCAGAAAGACAACCCAATCAAGTTCTTGCTGGATACTGAAGCCGTCGACTGCTTGGCACATAATATCGGATTAGTGCATTCGGCTTTTGATGGACACGCATTCAAAAGCTTGGCGCTCACCAACATTGCAGCACTGGGGATTATGGACCGCTCAGCTCATATTGCTGCGGCATTAAAAGCGACCTTACCCGCAAAGTTTTCTGAAGCCACCGACATTCTGCTCAGCACACTCACACCGCCCAATGTATTAACCGAACGCCTCGGGCTGAGTGTGTTTTTTTATTTACCCCATACCCGCTTTGTCTCGGACTATGGGCGTGACCCCCAACACAATGGTGGTGAAGATCCTTTTGACACGGCCATGCGTGCCCAATATGAATTGACGCGCCGCTTTACCGCCGAATTTTCGATCCGTCCGTTCCTGATGCATGATTTTGAGCGCACCTTGAATCAACTGACCTTGTGGCTAAACGACGCAGATCCGCATGTGCGCCGCTTATGCTCTGAAGGCTGTCGTCCCCGCTTGCCTTGGGGCGCGCGTATTCACCAGTTGATTAAAGACCCCAGGCCAACACTGCCTATTCTGGAAGCCCTGAAAAATGACCCCAGCCTGTATGTACGCCGCAGTGTTGCCAATCATCTGGGCGATATCGCCAAAGACCATCCAGCATTGGCATTTGAGGTGTGTGAGCGCTGGCTGACTAATGCGGATAAAGACTTGAAATGGGTGATCCGCCATGCGGTGCGCCATCCTGCCAAGCAAGGCAACGCGCATGCGCGTGCTATCCGGCTGGCTGCGGGAGGAAAATAAATGCTGCCCACCATCCGCGCCTGCCTGGATGCTGCAAAAATCCAATTGATGCAAACCATCCCGGCTGACGAAGCCAGCATAGAAGCCCGCATGTTATTAATGGAGGTGCTCAAGGTGAACCATGCCTGGCTACTCGGTCATGCACTGGATTTGCTGGATACGCAAAAACAAGCGGACTTTAAGGTCTTAATTGACCGCCGCCTAAAAGGGGAGCCCATCGCGCATATTTTGGGCTATCGGGAATTTTTCGGACTCGCGCTCAGAGTGACGCCTGACACCTTGATCCCGCGACCAGATACTGAAACACTGGTAGAGGCTGCCTTGGAAAAAATCAACCAGCATGCGCGCGGCAAGCCGCTTGAAGTGTTGGACCTGGGCACAGGAACCGGGGCTATCGCACTCGCGCTGGCCAAACATGGACCAGACTGCCAGGTGACTGCGGTGGATGCCTCTGAAGCGGCCTTGGCCGTCGCGAAAGACAACGCTTATGCGCTGGGCATTGAGAATACGCAGTTTGTGTTAAGCGACTGGTTTTCAGCACTGGCTCCCAAACCTTACCATGTGATTGTGAGTAATCCGCCCTATATCGAAGCGGACGACCCGCATCTGCAACAAGGCGATTTGCGTTTTGAACCCTTATCGGCGCTGGCTTCAGGGGCAGACGGTTTGCAAGCGATCCGGCAGATTATTGCCCAGGCGCCTGGCTATTTGACTGAAAATGGATGGCTCATGCTGGAGCACGGTTACAACCAGGCGGACGCCGTGCAATCACTCTTAAAAGCATACCGTTTTACCGAGATCGTAACAGTGCGTGATCTAGGTAATCAGCCCCGAGTCACGTCAGGAAAATGGCCACTAGCAAAACCAGTATGATTTTTGCTAGATTGAAAACAAACCTTTATCTAAGGAGTTGTGATGCAGCCTATCCCTAATATTAAAGCCGTGCTATTTGACCTGGATGGCGTGTTGTATATCGGCAATCAAGTCATCAATGGCGCGATCGCGGCCGTGAAACAACTGCGCGAAGCGGGCATTGCAGTCCGCTTTGTTACCAACACTAGCACGCTATCCTTAGCGTCCTTGCAATCCAAGCTGAATGCGTTAGGCTTCAATGTAGTGCCCGAAGAAATCATGAGTGCACCACAAGCGACCATCCAGTACCTCAAAAAGCAGCCCAATCCGGTCTGTAAATTATTGCTGGCAGACGATGTGAAAAAAGATTTTGCCTGTTTTGATCAATCGGAAACCGCGGCCAATTATGTGGTGATCGGCGATATAGGCGACCGCTGGTCTTACCAACTACTCAATGAAGTGTTTACCTGCCTGGTGAATGGCGCGCAGTTAATTGCCATCCATAAAAACCGCTTCTGGCAAACCGAGACTGGCTTGCAAATGGATATTGGCGCGTTTGTCACCGGGCTGGAGTACGCCAGCAATACCAAAGCCATGCTAATGGGCAAGCCTTCGCAGCATTTCTTTCATATGGCCATCGATGCCTTACGGCTGAAACCTTCGGAAGTGCTAATGATAGGCGATGATATTGATGCGGATATTGGCGGTGCACAAGATGCGGGCTTGCATGGCATTCTGGTCAAAACTGGAAAATATCGCGAAACCTATACGCGCTTATCCGCCGTGGAGCCGGATGCGATGATTGCTTCAGTGGCAGATTTACCGGCATTGCTAGGCTGCTTTTCTGCCTCCGCCCATTCCTCCTGACCGGGTCAGCCCGGTCTCGCCGTTTCGGCATGCCGCATAGTATAATTGCGGCATGTTTGAATCGAATTCTGTTGGTATCGTTAAAGCGCAAGTTGCGCATTTCACCCGGCCGCTCACGCTTAAAAGCGGCGCCGTGTTGCCACAATACCATCTTGCTTATGAAACCTATGGTGAACTTAACGCGGCCAAAAGCAATGCCGTGTTGATTTGCCACGCCCTGTCTGGCAACCATCATGTGGCTGGCCGTTATACGCCAGAAGATAAATATCCTGGCTGGTGGGATAACCTGGTGGGTCCGGGCAAACCGCTGGATACCAACAAGTTTTTTGTGATCGGGTTGAATAACCTGGGCGGCTGTCATGGCAGTAGCGGCCCATCCAGCGTGGATCCGCTGACAGACAAGCCTTATAGCGCTACTTTTCCGGTCGTGACCGTAGAAGACTGGGTAGAGTCACAAGCGCGACTGCTAGATTACCTGGGTATTGACCAACTGGCGGCGGTGATTGGCGGCAGTCTAGGGGGCATGCAAGCGCTGCACTGGAACATTGTGTATCCCGAGCGTGTGCGGCATGCCTTTGTGATCGCCTCTGCACCCAACCTGACCGCACAGAACATGGCGTTTAACGAAGTGGCACGCCAGGCGATTATCACTGACCCCGAGTTTTTTGACGGCGATTATTACAACCATGGCACCGTGCCGCGCCGTGGCTTGCGCATTGCCCGCATGCTGGGTCATATCACCTATCTGTCAGACGATGCCATGGGTGAAAAATTTGGCCGCAAACTGCGTCATGGCGATGTGAAGTACAGCTTTGATGTCGAGTTTGAAATGGAGTCTTACTTGCGCTATCAAGGCGACAAGTTTGCCGGCGAATTTGATGCCAACACCTATTTACGCATGACACGCGCGCTGGATTATTTTGATCCGGCGCTGGATTTTGAAGGCAATTTGAGCAAGGCGCTCAGCCGCGCCAAAGCCAAGTTTGTCGTCATCTCGTTTACCACCGACTGGCGTTTTTCGCCTGCACGTTCGCGCGAGATCGTCCAGGCCTTGCTGGATAACGCCTTGCCCGTGAAGTATGCCGAGGTCACCTCGGCCCATGGGCATGATGCCTTCTTGATGCCTGATCCGCATTACCATGCCATCATGCGCGCCTATCTGGAGCAAATCAAAGTATGAAGAATGTAAATATTACCAATGTTCGCCCAGACTTTGCATTAATTACAAAATGGGTGCAAATGAAAGCCAAAGTGCTGGATTTAGGTTGCGCAGATGGCACGCTGCTCACGCACTTGCATCAAACACTAGGCATTACAGGCTACGGCATTGAAAAAGACGATGCCAATTGGTTGGCGGCATTAAAAAATGGGGTGGATGTGATTCAAATGAACCTCGAAGAAGGCCTGTCCGGCTTTGAAGACCAGTCGTTTGATACAGTCATTTTGTCGCAAACCTTGCAGGCCATGCACAATACTGAAAGCATCGTGCATGAAATGCTGCGAGTAGGGCGCGAAATCATCGTCACCTTCCCCAATTTTGGCTATTGGCGCAACCGCCTGCAAATCACGCTGGGCAACATGCCGGTCTCCAAAAGCCTGCCCTATCAATGGTACGACACGCCAAACGTGCACCTATGCACCATCCACGATTTTGACCATTTTTGCCGCCAGCACGACATTCAAGTGATTGAGCGCAAGGTAATTACCGACGGCCAGGATATCCACGTCTTGCCCAATCTGCTGGGCAACCTGGCCATGTACCGCTTAAAACGCGCTGCCTGATAACACCAAACCAGCCATTTCAAGAAAGATTGAGCGCTTTTAAGCGCCGGTAAAGCGTATTTCTGCTCAACCCCAGCTGACGGGACACCGCTGAAATATTGCCGCCATGTTGCAACATGGCTTGCCGGATCGCTTCATCATTTTGCACTTTCAGGCTGGCTGCTGGCAACGCGGCCATGCCGACCGCAGACGGCTCAGCATCTGCTTTTTTCGCCAGCATTTCATCCAGAAAGTCCTGCATCAAATGCTGGCGGCCAATGACGCCGCCATCTGCCAATGCCACCGCCGTGCGCAAAACATTATGTAACTGGCGTACATTCCCTGGCCAAGGATGCGCATTAAACAATGCCATGACTTCTTCACTCAAGCTGGCTTGCGGCGCCTGTTCAATTTGCAAAATCACTTGAATCAGCCTTGCCATATCCAGCCGCTCACGCAATGCGGGTAATTGCACACTCAAACCATTGATACGGTAATACAAATCACTGCGAAACTCACCCGCTGCCACTTTGTCTTTTAACTTCTGATTCGTCGCGCTGAGCAGCATAAAGTTGACCGGGATAGACTTGCTGCCGCCCAACGGCGTCACACTGCGCTCTTGCAAGACGCGCAACAAGCGCGCTTGCAGTGACAATGGCATATCGCCAATCTCATCCAGAAACAAGGTGCCGCCATCCGCTTGCTGGATTTTGCCAAGATTGCCTTTACGCTTGGCCCCTGTATAAGCGCCTTCTTCGTAGCCAAACAGTTCGGCTTCAATCAGCCCTTCTGGCAAGGCCGCACAGTTGACGGCAATAAACGGCTTGTGGCGGCGCGCACTGGCATCGTGAATCGCGCGTGAAAATAATTCTTTACCGGCCCCGGTCTCGCCGAGGATCAGCACCGGGATGTCCTTATCCAGCACCTGCTTGACCTGAGTGATGGCCAGCTTGAATTGCGGGTCGCCACTGTCCAGCAACTCCAGACTGGCGGCAGACTCTCGCGGCGCCAACGGCGGCATTTTTTTCGGAGCGGAAGGCGCCTGGCTCGCCGAGGCGCGGGCATATAACCGCGCGCCATTACGCAGATGCAGTGGAAATAGGACATCGGTATTTAAACCGCGTTGCTTGAACGCGATCCACGACTCGTCAAAAATATCTTCAAATGCAATACGCCGCGCAGACAGGCTATCCTGGTCCAGCGGCAAACCAAACTGGAACTGACCACTACGGTTGATCGTCTGTAGCTGGCCAGCCGCATCAAACAAAGCCACCCCTTCCCACAAGGTACCAATAAATTCTGGCCGCACATGAAAATGCACGGCGATTTCACCCTCTGCAGTGGCATGAAACAGCCGGTTTTCGACCATTTGCGCCGCCATTTTGACCAGGGCCAGCGTGTGCTGCTGTGGCGCATTAAGGTCGTTGGATACGTCCAGCGTCGCAACCAAATGGTTATTGGCAGCAAAGATAGGCACGGCGGAACAACTGAGTGAATGATGATAGGCCATGAAGTGCTCAGCCCCCTGCACACTGATGGCCAGGCGCTCTACCAGCGCGGTGCCAATGGCGTTGGTGCCCCGGTGCTCTTCGCTCCACGACGCACCAGGCAATAACGAAGCGCGGATCTGGTTTTCATCCACGCCTTCACCCATGGTGCGCAAAATCACCCCTTCGTGATCGGTCAAAATCACCAGGCTACGCGTATGGGCGATTTGCTCACTCAAGGTGATCATTTCCGGCTCAGCTTGCGCCAATAACAGGCGGTTTTTCTCCAGCCGCTGCGCCAATTCCTGGGCAGTAATAATCTGGTCTTCTGCCGGGGCTTGCTCATCCACGCCCTTGACCATGCAACGTCGCCAGGAGCGGGCAATCGCTTCGGCAATCGCGCGCTGATCATCACGCAAGCCAACTTGCGGCAGGGGAGTGGAGGAGGGGGAATACTTGTTGGGCATGGAAAACTGAACACCTGTCACATCGGATTGAACAACTGTACCAGTATGACACAGTCGTGAACAGTACAGGCTATCTTGCACAGAATCTCGAGCATTGATCATACTTTTATAACCTACTGATTTTAATATATTTTTTAAAAATTTTCAAAACATGATTGCGGTTGGCACACGCATTGCAATGAGTGATCAAGCCGTCACAAAAGAAGCATTTGTTAACGGCGTGTCAACACAACTCATCCAGCTTCAAAGCAACCATTTTGGAGGTTATTTATGCAACAACGTATCAAGCTTGCCATCAGCGCATTACTGTTAGGCAGCATCAGCACCAGCGTATGGGCAGATGCTGAACTGGACACTTTAATGAAAGATGACAACCAGTGGGCCATGCAGCGTAAAGACTACGCGAATCAGGGCTATAGCCGGTTGTCACAAATCAACAAAGGTAATGTCAAACAATTGAAAATGGCCTGGTCGTTTGCCACTGGTGTGAACCGCGGTCACGAAGGTGCACCACTGGTGATCGGCAATACCATGTTTATCCACACCGCATTCCCTAACAACGTGTATGCGCTGGACTTGAACGATGACCAGAAAATTCTGTGGTCTTATTTCCCTAAACAAAGCCCGGATGTGCAATCCGTCATGTGTTGCGACAACGTGAACAAAGGCTTGGGCTACGGTGACGGCAAGATTCTGCTGCAACAGAATAATGGCGTACTGGTCGCTCTGGATGCAAAAACAGGGGCCAAGGTTTGGGAAGTAACTGTCAACGACCCAAGAACAGGCGCGGCCAACACCAACGCTCCACACGTGTTTAAAGATAAAGTAATCACTGGCTGTTCAGGCGGTGAATTCGGTGTACGTTGCCATATCAGTGCTTACAACATCAAAGATGGCAGCCTGATCTGGAAAGCCTACAGCACCGGTCCAGACAGCGAAGTGATGATTGGACCAGACTTCAACAAGGAAAACCCACACTACAGCGCACTGTCTCTCTACGAAGACGTGAATGGCGGTAACAAAATGGGTGGTTCCTTCAAGAATCTGGACAAAGCACAACTGAAATTTCCAGAAGCCAACCTGGGTGTACGCACCTGGCTCAAACCACAACAGCAGAAAGATGGCTGGCAAAATGGCGGCGGCCCAACATGGGGTTGGTATTCTTACGATCCAAAATTGAACCTGATGTACTACGGCAGCGGTAACCCAGGTACCTGGAACCCAGACGTACGTCCAGGCGACAACAAATGGTCGATGACGATTTTTGCCCGTGACCTCGATACCGGCTTGGCACGCTGGGGCTACCAGATGACGCCACACGACGAGTGGGATTATGACGGCATGAACGAAATCGTGTTGTGGGAAGCAAACGGCAAGCAATTGGCCACCCACTTTGACCGTAACGGTTTTGGCTATACCTTTGACCGCACCAACGGCACGCTGCTGGTCGCTGAAAAAATGCACCCGTTCGTCAACTGGGCAACCAAGATTGATCTGAAAACCGGTATTCCGGTCAAGGATCCAAAATACTCTACGCACCAGGATTACAACGCAAAAGGCGTTTGCCCTTCTGCACTGGGTGTTAAAGACGAACAACCGTCCGCGTTTTCACCGAAAACCAAAACGTTCTATGTCCCGCTTAACCACGTGTGCATGACCTATGAGCCAGTTGAATCGAAATATGTGGCCGGTCAACCTTGGGTAGGGGCGACATTGACCATGTTTGCCGGTCCAGACGGCGTGATGGGTGGCTTTATGGCTTGGGATGGCCTCAAAGGCAAAGCTCAGTGGTACAACAAGGAGAAATTCTCTGCTTGGGGTGGCGCACTGGTCACCGCGTCTGATCTGGTCTTCTACGGTACGCTGGACCGTTGGGTGAAAGCACTGGATGCCAAAACCGGTAAAGAACTGTGGAAATTCCAAGTAGGTTCCGGCGTGGTCGGCAACATGATCACCTACGGTCACAAAGGCAAACAATACGTCGGCGTACTGTCTGGCATTGGTGGTTGGGCGGCCGTGGCGATGAACCTGGGCTTGACCAATGATACCGATGGCTTGGGTGCTGCCGGTGGTTACAAGGAACTGACTAAATACAACGCCGCACCTGGTGGTGGCGCCATGAATGTATTCAGCTTATAAGAGAGGAAGTCGCATGCAATTGTTTAACCAAACCTTGCTCGCCACGGCCTTGCTGGCTGCCACAGCCTCTGCCATTGCAGGGAGTGGCGCCGAGGCCTTGGCTCAAAAAAGCGGCTGCTTGCTTTGCCATGGCATCGACAAAAAAGTCGTTGGCCCTGCTTACAAAGAAGTCGCCGCCAAATACAAAGGTGATAAAACCGCTGAAGCCAAGCTGATCCAGAAGGTGAAAGCCGGTGGCAGCGGGGTATGGGGTGAAATGCCTATGCCACCGAACAGCCCACAAGTGAAGGACGAAGATATCAAGACCATCGTCCAGTGGGTGTTGAGTTTGTAGTTCCCCTGCGAAATAAGGCGTCGGTGGCCTGTGCAATATGGATGATTCACTTGCCCACTGACGTCCTGTTTCCAACCGTTTTACCATTGATCTCCGAGTGTGCCAACCCGCAAGGGTTGGCTTTTTTTTGCCCCAAAATTAGCCAAGCCTTAAAAGCGTTTACAATGCGGGCATGACGATCTCGCAAACCCTGTTTACACGCCGCATGCTGATGTGTGTCGCCCTAGGCTTCAGTTCTGGCCTCCCCCTGTATCTTTTGCTGCAACTGTTGCCTGCCTGGTTACGTAGCGAAGGCCTCAATCTCAAAACCATCGCCGCCTTTGCCTTTATGCAACTGCCCTATACCTGGAAGTTTTTGTGGTCGCCCTTGATGGACCGCTACAGCTTATTACAAGCACTGGGCCGCCGCCGCAGCTGGATACTGGGCACTCAATTCGCGCTGCTGGCCAGTATTGTGGGCTTGGGCATGTTCCAGCCGCAGCAAGAAATCAGCATGGTCGCCCTGCTTGCCACACTGGTAGCGCTATTTTCGGCCAGTCAGGATATCGTCATTGATGCCTACCGCCGCGAAACACTGAGCGATGAAGAGCTCGGGTTGGGCAACAGCCTGTATGTCAACGCCTATCGGATTGCTGGCTTGGTCCCTGGCTCGCTGGCCCTGATTCTGGCAGACCATCTGGCCTGGTCGCAGGTATTCTTGGTCGTTGGCCTGTTTATGCTGCCCGGTATCGGATTTACACTGTGGGCACAAGAACCCGTGATGGCCAGCGCGCCCAAAACCTTGCTCGCCTCCGTGATTGAACCTTTCAAGGAGTTTATCCACCGTAGCGGCTGGCAGCATGCCCTATGGGTGTTGCTATTTATCTTGCTTTATAAGCTGGGCGACAGCATGGCCACCGCACTCGCGACGCCGTTTTATCTTGACATGGGCTTCAGCAAAACCGATATCGGCGCCATTGCCAAAGGCAGCGGCCTGGTCATGCAAATCGCCGGTGCCTTCGTTGGCGGCATATGGATGCTGAAATTGGGTATTAACCGCGGTTTATGGACCTTTGGAGTCGTGCAGGCACTCTCCATCCTGGGGTTCGCCTGGCTCGCGGGCAGCGGCCCCTTTACCGAGATCGGTGCCCCAGAACGCAGCATGCTTGCGATTGTGATCGGCTTTGAAGCCTTTGGCGTTGGCTTGGGCACAGCGGCTTATGTGGCCTACATGGCACGCGAAACCAACCCCGCCTATACCGCAACCCAGCTCGCCTTGTTTACCAGTCTCTCCGCCGTACCGCGCTCCGTTTTTAATGCTCTGACTGGTGGCATGGTGGAGGCACTAGGATGGCAGCAGTTTTTTTATGTGTGCACTTTGCTGGCGATTCCGGGGATGTTGCTGTTGTTTAAGGTAGCGCCTTGGCGGGAAAAATAGTTTTCTCGCAGACAAATATGTTTCTTTTCGACTCTTGACGAGTTACTTTTCTTTGCTTGCACAGGCTGTGATTTACTTTTGAGTGCGCTTTGGGATTTTGGAAGGGTCTATTTCGCCTTTAGGCGACCATTCTTTCTTATGCTTGTCCATAAAAAAGAAGGCAAAGAACAAGACACCCTAGCTTCCGTTTCATTCCTGCGTTGCTCGCCAAAACAAGCGGTCACGCAACTCGACCTGGCAGCTCACAAAATACGTGAGCTGCTGCGGGACTCGAACAGTCGCTCCCTTCTTCCTTGTTTTGGCTGCGCTACTCGGCGCGTCAGATAGGGGCCCGAAAACCCATTAGCGCTACCCGTGGTGAATTAAAGAAAGAATTTGAGTTTTTGAACGGTCCAAATTTCAATAGTGTGAGTTTGGCAAGATGAATCCCATTCCATCACGCTGAGTAGCGGAGACGAAGTGGGGGATGTCGGCCATCGGCTGTTTGAGTTCCGCAAAAAGCCACGAAGTGTGTGGCTTGTCAGAGCGAGTTTCGATGGACGCCCACTTTGTTGATAACTAAGACTGCAGCGCAGTCTGTTACGGCGTAGGCTAACTTGCGCAGCAATGTTAAGCGTAGCGGCCGTAGCCAACAACGCAAGGAAGCCAAAGGCCGTGATGGCTGGGTGCCCTCTTCTTTGGCTTCGGCCGCCACTGCGTGGCTTAACCTAAAGGTTAGCCTTCGCCGCAACACTGCGTTAGTTGTGGTTACTTTCTGTGGGGCAAGCAACAGAAAGTAACTCGCCTAGAGGCGAAACAAACTCTTCATGCATTCGGCATCATATTAACAAAGTACTCACTAGAGCACTTGGATTCCGACCTACGTCAGAATGACAGAACGCACTATCCAAGCAAGCTAAAAAGAACAACCTTGCTTACTCAATCCGCATAATCCACAATCAACGGCGCATGGTCACTAAACCGTTCCGCCTTATACACGCTCGCCGCCATCACCTTCGCACCTAACGCAGGCGTTGCTAGCTGATAATCAATGCGCCAACCCACATTCTTGGCCCAAGCCTGCCCACGGTTACTCCACCAGGTGTAGCACGCATCGGTGGTGTCCGGATACAGCGTCCGATAAGTGTCGACCCAGCCGACACGTTGCAACACATCCCCCATCCAGGCGCGCTCTTCTGGCAAAAAGCCGGAATTCTTTTTATTACCTTTCCAGTTTTTGAGGTCGATTTCCTGATGCGCGATATTCCAGTCGCCGCAAATTACCACTTCACGCCCCCCAGCAATCAGGTGCTCCAGATGCGGCAGAAACTTCGCCATAACCGCAAACTTGAACTGCTGGCGCTCTTCGCCGCTCGAGCCACTCGGCAGGTATAAAGACACCACGCTTAGATTGCCGTACTGACATTCCAGATAGCGCCCTTCAGCGTCTATTTCGGCATGGCCCAAGCCAATAATCACCTTGTCTGCAGGCTGCTTGCTGTAAATCCCCACACCGCTATAGCCCTTTTTCTCAGCATAGTGAAAATAGCCGTGGTAACCAGGCGGCTGCAGCATGTCAGGCTGCATGTCACCTGCCTGGGCTTTGAGTTCCTGCAAACACACAATCTCGCCGCCACTATTCGCCAGCCAGGGCAAAAAGCCTTTGTTGCAGGCTGACCGTATGCCATTGAGGTTCAAGGTTATAATACGCATTGTTTAAATACTTTCTGCTTTTTTAAAATGACTGCCAACACACTCAGTGCCGATTTTATTGCTTTTTCCATCCACAAACAGGTATTGCGCTTTGGTGAATTTAAAACCAAAGCCGGCCGCTTGAGCCCATATTTTTTTAATGCTGGCCTGTTTGATGACGGCGAGAGCATGCTCAAACTGGGTGAGTTTTATGCAAACAGCATTCTACAGTCTGGCTTGCAATTCGACATGCTGTTTGGGCCAGCTTATAAAGGCATTCCGCTGGTGACGGCGATCAGCATTGCATTTGCACGTCTGGGCCATAATTATCCGTATGCGTATAACCGCAAAGAAGCCAAGGACCATGGCGAAGGCGGGACGTTGGTCGGGGCTGCATTGAAAGGCCGTGTGCTGATTATTGATGACGTGATTTCTGCGGGCACTTCTATCCGGGAGTCTGTTGAACTCATCCGCAAAGCAGGAGCCACGCCTTGCGCGGTCAGCATCGCCCTGGATCGCCAGGAAAAAGGCTTAGGGGAATTGTCCGCAGTGCAAGAAGTGGAACAGACCAACCAGATGCCGGTGGTCAGTATTGCTAAATTGGCCGACCTGTTTGCCTATTTGCAAGGCAACGAAAAACTGGCGCAGTACTTTCCAGCCATTGAAGCGTACCGCGCACAATATTGCGTACGCTAAGCCGGCGGATCCCACTAAAAAGCGAGCATCGGCTCGCTTTTTTTATTTCAGCATGCCCATCAAGCGCGACATGATAAGTGCCGGATTATTCTCCACCACACCATTCGGCGTTAATTGATTCACCACCTCGGGTAAATGTTCGGCAATTTTGCTGCTCAGCTCATCGGTCGTCATATTCAACTTACCGGCGATCCCGCTCAATACTGCAGTCCCCAAGGCAGCGCCGACTTGCTGAGCGCTCACATTCAAATTCGCCCCTGTGCCTACCCACGAATCGACCTGCTCGCTCAAGCCGCCGTTTTTCAGCGTTTGCAAAATACCTGCTAGGCCACCGTATTGTTGAAATAGCTCCATCGCCAGTTTTGCCAATGGACCTTTATCACCCATGACCTTGTTCATCATGGCCCCAGCCATGCTATCGAATAATCCCATTCTGGGCTGCTCCTAGTTAGTTGTCCAAATAGTTCTTCTTTTATTGCGCGGAAACGATTACCCCGGCCTGGATCCGCCCTAGGCCGGAACGACAGATCCCAAGAGCCAATCAATCTGCTTTAATAACTATCTTAGAAGTAGATTGTTTACCGATTCAGAAAAGACCAATCAAAAACGCTCATGCTCGCCCAAATACCGCCATTGTCCCGGCGGTAACTTACCCAAGTTGATACTGCCTATGCGAATCCGTTTTAAGCCGACGACGTGCAATCCCACCAGTTCACACATGCGTCGAATCTGGCGCTTACGCCCCTCTCGTAACACAAATCGCAGTTGATCTTCATTTTGCCAGGAAACTTTGGCAGGTTTTAACTGCACCCCATCCAGACTCAGGCCATGATTCAACAAAGCCAGGCCATTGGCACTGAGCTGACCTTCAACCCGCACCAAGTATTCTTTTTCAACGCTGGAGTCATCCCCGATCAGCTTGCGCGCAACGCGGCCATCTTGTGTGAGTACGAGCAGTCCGGTGGAGTCAATATCCAGCCGCCCGGCGGGGGCCAAGCCACGCAAATGGCCTCGCTTGAAGTCGATACCGCTGCTATCTTCGGGCCATTGATTGTCTGGATTGACCAATACCACTGCTGGTTCATAACCATCCTCAGCCTGGCCGCTAACGTAACCCACGGGTTTGTGTAGCAGAATGGTGACGGTTTCGGCCTGATGCTCTTTGGCATAGGCACTGATAATAATCTCGGCCGCTGGGTCAATGCGGGTGCCCAAGGTTTCAATGATTTCACCATTGACCTTGACCCAACCGTTCACGATCCAGTCGTCGGCTTCGCGACGTGAGCACAAGCCGCGGTCGGCCATGACTTTGGACAAGCGAGGCTGCTGGTCAATGGCAGCGGGCGCAGGGGCTGACGGGCGAGGGGGACGGTCATCGGTTTTTGCCATGCGTGGACGCTGCTGGTCGCGGTTGTATTGTCGACGGCCATCGTTGGCGGTGGGTGAGCGTCTCTCTTTTTGTTCGGGTTTGCCATCAAATGCACGTGGCTTTTTATCACGCACGGCTTTTTCTTTGCGTGCGGGTAGCGCTTGTGCGTCGGGCGCTTGCGGCTCGGCTGCAGCACGTTCTTTTTTGACAGGGGGCGCTTTGCTGCGGTCACGCAGCTCGGGTGAAAGTGGCCGCACCGGCTTTTCTCGTTTTTGTTCTGTGGCCGCGGGAGATTTATTGAGTTTGAGCGTAGACAAAGTAGTCGTCTCACCATAGAAAATGAATAAGACGCTATTGTAATTTATTTGACTGGCAGCGGACGAAAATTCAGGGTGCCAGGCTGTTTGCGGGCACTTTCTGGCATGTAGTGCAAAATACTTTCAGCACGCGACAATACGGGGTTTCTGGCAATAAACTGTTGTTTCCAGGCACGGTGCGGGTTGCGGATGATGCCCGCCAGCCAGGCGGCCTGAATCGGATTCATCTTGGCAGGCTCCATGCCAAAATAATAGTTGGCCGCTGCGTGTGCACCACACAGCCCCGGGCCCCAATCCACCGTATTCAGATACAAATTAAGAATCTGTGTTTTGTTTAAAGCGTGTTCAAGCTGCACCGCGTAGAGCAATTCTTCGATTTTACGCTTCCAGGTCCGTTCACCATTGGTGAACATGTATTTCACGACCTGCTGGGTGATAGTGCTGCCGCCTACCGCTTTATCCGTGCTTTCCTTACCTAATAGCTGACGCATTTGCGTGAGCACATAGCCGGGATGGTGCCTGAACTCGGCATCCTCGGCAATGATCACCGCCATCGGCAGCCAATGTCCCATGTTTTCATAACTGAGCCAGTGGACTTTTTCAGGATGTTTTTGCTCATCAAGCAAGGGGCAATCATACTGCACCGTCGACGCTGTGACCTTGCTGAGATCAAGCCCTGTCACTTGCAGCTGTTCAAGCTGAGGTTGTGCACTCCAGCTCTGCTTGGGCCAGCGCAGGGTGCCGCTGGCGCTAAGAATGCCTGAGACATGCGCCTGCGCGATGCTGGAGGAATGACTGGCCAAAGGCGCCAGCAAGCTCGCTAAGGGGGTAGCAGGCAGCGTCCAGTTAAGCTTTAAGGCGTGCATGGTGACTTTGCCTTCAAAGTTGATTTTGAAGGCGGGCGGGGGGGGCATTGCGGAAGGGATATTGGGGAGCGCTGAGGACTGCGCAACCAGGTGTCCGTGAAGTTGCTGGCCATTCAGCTTGAGCCATAACTCGACACTTTCCAGCATCAGGGGCTTATCACTCACTGATTTAGCGATTAACCAGCATTGCTGGCAGTGGACACGCAAGCCGTCTGCATCATACAAGCGGATCTGGCCATGGTGCAGGCTAAATGCCTTGTGGTCCAGCCACCAGCGGCCAACCGGCGAGGTCGCCAGCATGAACAGAGGCAACACACGGACCTGAACGCCACTGCCTATCGGCAGCTTTATTCGCCAGGCAGTTTTATCATAGGGCTGCCAAATCCAGGCGGTAACGGCGAACGTTGTCAGCAGGACAGCTGCCAAGAGCGTGAGTAACAGGCGTTTGCACCAGAGTCTGACCATGTTGAGCAATGCTTAGACCACCAGGCGCTCCACAACCTTGCCTTGCTGCAGATGACTTTCGATGATGTCGTCAATATCGCTTTCATCGACAAAGGTATACCAGACCGCATCTGGATAGACGACCATGACCGGGCCAACGCCACAACGGTCCAGGCAACCGGCACGGTTAATCCGCACTTTGCCAGCCCCAGCCAAGCCTTGCTGTTTGACCTGCTTTTTCATGTAATCAAAAGCCGCTTCGGCACCTTTGTTCATACAACAGTCTTCACCGTTTTCACGCTGGTTCAGGCAGAAAAAGACATGGTATTGAAAGTGGCTTGGAGTCATCTAAATTGCCTCAGTAAATAGGGACTGCACATTACTCAGTCGAAAGTTGGTCATCCCTGGTAAAGTTCCAGGTACGGGTAATACTCAGCACATCGGTATCCTGACGAATATCTTCGGTGAATACCGGAAACGGCGCGGCCAATTGCACAATGCGCCGTGCGGACTCATCGAGCAACCTGTGCCCGGAGCTGCGATGAATACGAATATCTTCTATCGACCCATCGGCCTTGATCGACACCGTCATCTGCAATTGACCATATAACTTTTGTGTTCGGGCCGCCTGCGGATAATTCAGGTTTCCCACACGCTCAATTTTTTGCCGCCATTGCTCCACATAATTCGCAAAGCGATATTCACGCGTGCGGGCACCGATAAATTGTCGCTTGGGGCGATTTTCATAGGCCTCCTGCTGCTTGGCAATCAATGCTTCCAGCTTGGCCATTTCTTGCATGGCAGCCAATTGCGGCTGTGATTGCTCTGGCAGCAATTTTGCCGGCGGTTGCTCTTTGCTGGATGGATGCGGCAATGTGGACGGCGCCTGCAGACTAGTGACCGATGTACTGGCTTTTAGTTGCGTCAGTAGTGCCAGTGCTTCTTGCTCCAGTTGGGTCACCCGCTGTTTTTCTCGAACCAGCTCAGACTCTTGCGGGGCCGCGGCAGGCGTTGCTGAGGCGGTGTTTGCCTGTGGCGTAGCGGGCAAGGCTGCTTGTAATTGCTGCACGCTGGGCAGCGGACTTTTCATCTGCCGCTTTTCATCGGTATTGCCGCCGCGATCGAGGTTGGCTTGTGCCAGCGCATCCGCTTTTTCTGGCGCACTGCGGGTTTTGCTGTTGACCAGCATCACCTGCAAAGAGGGAATCTGGTCTTTAAACGCCTTGAGTTCGGGCTGAAAATGGAGCGTCAGCAATACGGCGTGCACCAGTAAAGAAGCCCACAAGGCCCATACCAGTGGTGACTGTTTGCTGAAACCTTTCACGAGGCCCATGCGGCGTCTGCCTGTTTATCCCTGCAAAGCCTGCAATAATTTCTGGTGCACGCCGCCGAACCCGCCATTGCTCATCACCAGCACATGGTCGCCAGGTTTGGCCATGGCGCTTACAGCGGCCACTAACTGTGTCAGGTCATCAAAGGTTTGGGCTTTGTGCTGAATCGGCGCCAGCGCCGCTGCAGCATCCCAGCCCAGGTTGCTGGCGTAGCAAAATACGGCATCGGCATCGCGCAGGCTGTCGGGCAGGGCCTCTTTCATCACACCCAGTTTCATGGTGTTAGAGCGTGGCTCGAGGACGGCCAGAATGCGAGCTGCGCCCACTTTGGCGCGCAAGCCTGCAACCGTGGTGGCAATCGCGGTAGGATGGTGGGCAAAATCGTCATACACCGTGATTTCGTTAACCACGCCTTTGACTTCCATGCGGCGTTTGACGTTTTTGAATTCGCTCAAGGCCTCAATCGCTATGCAAGGTGCAACACCGACATGGCGGGCGGCGGCAATCACAGCCAGCGCATTATTACGGTTATGTTCGCCGAGCAAGTCCCAGCTTACATTACCCTGGCGCTCACCGTTAAAAAACACATCAAAACGACCTTGGGCGTCCACATGTTGCACTTGCCAGCCACTCGCGCTGTCTATGCGCTCCACGGCACTCCAACACCCGCGTGCAAGTACCCGGTCCAGGCTTTCTTGTTGGTTCGCGACCACCAGACCTTGCTGAGGCACGGTGCGCACCAGGTGATGGAACTGCTTTTCAATGGCGGCAAGGTCGTCAAAGATATCCGCATGATCGAATTCCAGATTATTCAGTACGGCTGTACGCGGACGGTAATGCACGAACTTGGAGCGCTTGTCGAAGAAAGCGGTGTCATATTCATCGGCCTCAATCACAAAGAAAGGGGAGACCGATTGCGGATCTTGCCTGGGTGCTTGTGGCAACCGCGCAGAAACACCAAAGTTTTCGGGCACGCCGCCAATCAAAAAGCCCGGCGCCAACCCGGCGTACTCCAGCACCCAGGCCAGCATCGAAGACGTGGTGGTTTTGCCGTGTGTCCCGGCCACCGCCAGTACCCATTTACCTTGCAGCACATTCTCTGCCAGCCACTGTGGGCCAGAAATATAAGGCAATCCCTGATTGAGGATTTCCTCCATTAAAGGATTGCCGCGCGTCACCACGTTGCCAATCACATAAATATCAGGCTCCAAGCCCGTTTGCGAAGGATCAAAGCCTTGGATCAACTCAATGCCCTGAGCCTCGAGTTGGGTGCTCATAGGCGGGTACACATTGGCATCACAGCCAGTGACCCGATGCCCGGCCGCCTTGGCCAGCACGGCGATGCCGCCCATAAACGTGCCACAAATGCCAAGGATGTGAATATGCATAGAATTTACCAGAACAGATTAACGCATGCATTTTACCAAACAACGTCTGGCAAAACGGTAGTGATGTGATTCAATTTGACGCAAATAAAGACTGATATGCCCGGCAACGGGCAGTGATATCGTCTGCCTGGAAAATATCGCTAATCACGGCCAGTGCATCCGCGCCAGCCGTGATCAATGGACGGGCATTCTCCAACGTTATCCCCCCAATGCCAACCACCGGCACAGACAACTGTTGCCTGGCTTGCGCAAATAACGCTGTCTCGGCACGCGGCGCATTCGGCTTGGTAGAAGAAGGATAACAGGCGCCAAAAGCCACGTAATCTGCCCCCGCAGTTTGCGCGTGTTCCGCCAGCGAAAACTGGTTATAGCAAGAAGCGCCAATGATTTTTTGTTTACCGAGCAGGGCGCGTGCCTGCGTGATGGCACGGTCATGCTGACCCACATGCACGCCATCTGCATCCAGATGAGCGGCCAGATCAACATGGTCATTAATCAAAAAGGGAATCTGCGCGCCACGGCATAATGCCAACAAGGCTGCCGCTTGCTCCAGACGCAAGGCCTCGGTGGCCGTTTTATGACGGTATTGCACAATGGCAACGCCTCCACGCAAGGCCTGCATCACCTGTTCGCACAACAGTGCAGTGTCATCACAATCTGGCGTGACCAGATACAAACCTTTAATGCTGAAGCTCACTCGCTTTTTCCTGTACCTCGGACTCACGTGCCCAGAAGAAACGGTCGGGAATAAATTGCCCCATGCCCGGCCTAAAAGCGTGACGCAGGGTTTGCCAGGTAAATTCCTGTGCTTCGTGCACGGCTTCTTCCATACTCAAGCCATGTGCCAAACATGCGGTGATGGCACTGGTGAGCGTGCAGCCAGAGCCATGATAACTGCCAGGCAAACGCTCCCAGTGATAATCCTTGATCAGGCCAGGCGCCCCATTTTGTAAACCATACAAACTGTTAACGACGTCATTTGAACGCTCGTGCGTGCCCGTGATCATCACATATTCAGCCCCCATGCCCAGCAGGCGTAGCGCACATTCTTCAAGCGAGCTATGCTTCACCTCGTCGCTTTCATCGTAATAGGCCAGGCGACGGGCCTCCAGGCTATTAGGCGTAATCAGAGTGGCTTGCGGGAACAAGAGCTCGCACATCGCGGCCTGCATTTCTTCATTCGACAACTCGTCGCCGCGGCCGGATGCAAGAATCGGATCGATGATAAGCGGCACATCCGGGTAATCAGCCACAATCTCGGCAATCACTGCCACATTTTCAACGCTCCCCAGCAAACCCAATTTAAACGCGCTGACGGAGACATCTTCCAGAATGGTGCGTGCCTGATCATTGATCAGGTCTGCATCCAGTGGCATCACGCTCTCTACCCCCACTGTATCTTGCGCGGTAATGCCAGTAATCACTGACAAGGGGTAGCACCCGATGCTGGATAACGCCAGAATATCGGCCTGCACACCTGCACCACTGCTGGGATCTGTGGCCGCAAACGTTAAAACGGTGGGAGGGGTATTTGCCATGAAAAATCCTTTGGAGCGGCTGACGGGAATCGAACCCGCGTATCAAGCTTGGGAAGCTGGCGTTCTACCATTGAACTACAGCCGCAGATGAACGGGCTCTATTTTACTTGGTGTTAGCATGAATACAAAACATTATTCAGCATAAAAATAAAGCCGGACAATTGCCCGGCTTTATTAACACTCAACACATTAAATACAATTCGAGTTCACACCATCCGGCAATTTAACGCCAGAACTCAGGATAGGCGTACTACCCAGGTGATCTTCATTCACGGGACAAGCCACTGCATCCGGATCGTCGTCATCACCCGCAGCAGGGTTCAGAGACACGATGGTCATCGTATTCAAAGCAGGGTTAGTTCCGACCAGGCCACCTAAACCAGCGTTGTCACGTGGTGAGATATTCAACGTTGTAGTCGTAGGGGTTGTAGGGGGCGTTGGAACAGCCAAAATACTAGCTGTAGTCGTTGCGGTATTATTAACCAGTGTATAGTTACCTGCATCTACACCACCTAAAGTGATGCCACTGATATTAACAGTTTTACCAGCACCTACGGCACTATCAATAAACTGTCCGTCAGCTGTCGCCACTGTCAGCTGATCATTACCCAATCGTCCATTAAATATTGCAGCACCCGTATTTAAAGAGGCAAGTGTATTTCCATCAAAAACTTTGTCATTGGCTGTGATACCTGCCACCGTGGAGACTGTAGCAGGCGTAATTTTGCCTACAGCACCAGTCGCAGCTACTGAAGTCTGATTATTAGTTAATGTATAACCATATACTTGCCGCACGACACTCGCACCATTCCGAAACCCTGTGTTAGTGACACTTACAATAGAGACAGGATTCGTGGTTACAACTTTGTTATCACCTACATTTTTGTTGTCATAAGTCGCCGAAACCAATTTACTGTAATTAATCACATCGTTATCACGCCCTTCTTTCACCAAGTCCAGACCAGCGATGCTTGCATCCGTAGTCGTGTCATAAACCTTGGTTGCAGTCCCACTTACTTTTGGATCAATTACAATTGTTTCAGAATAAATCAACCCATTGCCTTTGGCTGCGGCATTTATCTGCTGCGAGCCACTTTTTACGGCATCATAGCTGGTACCGTATTGTTTAAAGTCGTATCCATTCAGAATTTTTGAGCCACGTTGACCAACATCCGGTGATTGGGAGTAAATCAACCAACGCCCATTAGAACCAGTTGAAATGTCAAAGTTATTTGTATTTTTGTATCCTACAGCAGCGACCATAGTTACTGCATCAGCGGAATTGCTTGTAGTAACAATGTTCCCTTTTTGAATAATATCTTTACCAGCACTGACAAAAATATTTGCAGAGTTTCCATTCACACCAGTACCAGTTTTAGCACCCGCATTATTGGTGATACCACCAAAAGTGACATCGCCAGTGGTTGCTACCAAATTAACGGCACCCGCAACGCCACCAGACTTATTCGTACCATTACCGTCTGCACCAGATGCAGTGATCTTTCCAACTGTGAGGTTAGTGCCCGCGGTAATATTTATACCCCCCGCGCTCTTACCATCAGTATCACTTCGCCCCACACCAGCACTGGTATTGATATCACCCGTTTTAATTTCTCCTGCTGCATTCATGGTGACTTTAGCACCGAGATTATTAATTCCACCATTGGCGTTAACATTGCCCGTAGTTATGTTGCCTGCTGAGCTAGCCAAGGTTACATCTCCAGATAGCGTTGAACTCGCCGATGTTGAGCCAGCATCTCCAGCACTGGTAGTAATACTGCCAACAGTAATATTATTTACTGTATTGATAGTAACCACTCCACCTTGTCCACCACTGCCTAATGTCTGATTAGAAACTGACCCACTCGTATTGATATTACCCGTCATGGTCAGACTGTTGGCCTTAATCTCTACATTGCCACCATTGGCACCAGTACCAGGACCAACTGCTACACCAGCAGCATTAATATTGGCATTGCCAAGGTTTATATCCCCTGTAGCCTCCATTTTTACACCCCCAGCAATACCATTGAATATATTGCCTGTCGTGTTGATATTCCCTGTGGTCTGCGTTATGTTCGCGGCGGAAAGGAATACCCCTCCACTCCCACTTGTGATATTTGCGTTGATATTAATATCGCCGCCATTTTGACCATCTTTATCTGCTGTCAAACTAATCGAGCCAATTAACCCTGATTGAATATTTGCATTTACATTGATATTGTTATTTGCTTCCATTCGGATACTGCCATTAGGCAAGGTCATGGAAACCGGACTTTTGACTGTAATGTCATTGTTAGCTTGTAAAAATAATTCGGTAAACCCTTGGACATTCGATATATTGATTACGGTATTTGCACCAGAATTATCGGCAAAGGCCACATCAGGCGTCCCTGTTGCTTGATCCGTCAACGGTGTAGGCGCCGTATTATCCAAAGTAATATTCTCTGGATCAAACAATATACTACCGCCTATGCCATTGGCTGCGCCGACATTGACATCACCGAGCATGGCCAAGTGCTGCTTGCCAGAGACCTCAACAAACCCACCGTTACCTTTTGACGCACCACCTTGTGCAGAAATATTCCCATAGTAACGGGTTAAATCATCTGCCCAGACCACCACTTTGCCGCCATTGCCTTCTTGAATGGCATCCGCTTTGATCGTTGCACCGCTGGCTACATAAGTGGTTCTAGCGTTGTAAACCGCGTCATTTTTACCTTGATAATCACCACCGACCAATACTTTGCCACCGCCTTTATCGCCAGAAGCATCAAGCACAGCGCCGTTCATCAAAGCCACTTGCTCACCTGTGACCTCAATGGTGCCGCCAGTAGTGTTCAGACCTTTCGCAATCAGGCGACCAGACACTTCAACCTTGGCATTATCGCCACCCTCCAGACGGATGACGCCATTACGTTCGACCAGTTGATTGGCTTCCACAATCCCGGAGATATTGATGGCTGAGGCACGGGCATTGGTTGCCATTTGCACAAAGCCGCCATCGGCATAAATGGAACCACTGTTCTTAATGGTGGCCTCGAGTGCACCACCAGACAATTTGGTTTTAACCAGCCCATTGCCAAAAAAGTCCAATGTCGCTTGTTGGGCAGAGCCCAATACCACACTACCGTTGCTTGCGACCAAGGTACCACTGTTATCGACGGTTTTGCCTAAGAGAACAATGTAGCCTTCATTTTTTGCTTTGATGACACCATAGTTTTCCACGTTACCAACGATACTGCCCACGGCAAAATTGTATTTGCCTTTAATAAAGTCATCATTAGAAATGTCCAAACTGGAGGCAACGATATTACCGACATTCACTTCTGCACCGTGACCAAATAAAATCCCGTTTTGGTTAATCAGGAACAGGCTTCCATTGGAATTAAGTGTGCCCATGATTTCGGAACGGCTATCTCCGATTACACGGTAGAGCGCACGGCCAGCATCTGGCATCACAACATCTAGTTGATGGCCTTTTTCTACACCAAACTTGTAAAAATCAACAATATTGACATTGGCTGTATGGGTATACTGAGTATGCGTACTGCTCAAATCTTTGACTGCCAGATCACCCGCAACCACCCCAGCAACCACATTGGTATCAGCAAAAGAAGTCAATGGAGCGATGACCGCAGCAAATGCACTTGCGACAAGCATGCCACGTTTGGCAGAAGAGGTGATAGCACCAATATGTCGCTTGCCTACATAGCCAGAAGCCGGTTCAGGCACTTTTCCACTGACACTGGACTTACCTTGCGCGCGCGCGGTTTCTGCAACGGCAACCCAAGCTTGCTGAAGCCGACTCCACACAAGACGGTAGATATGGTTTAAGGATGCTGCTTTCATGACACTTCTCCTTGTTAATAATAAACGCCACCGATCTCATGACCAGTGGGTTACCATTACTTCTCTCATATTCCTGATATGAATGTAATTTTGGTTCAGGAATTTTTTTTTGTATGTAGCCCAGTATGACTAATGCCTACTCATCCGAGCTACTTATTTTATTTTTGCCAGGCCGAGGCCTGTTGGTTTACTACTAGAAATTTTTTCTCAACTGACCCCAGAGCTGGTACTCAGTATTACTTGACGAACCATCCAGATCACGCTTTTGCTGGGAGTAGGTGGTCGTTAATACCCACTGCCCTGGAATCTGGATATCAGTACCGATACCCACATGTTGGGAGCGGACATAGTTAGTGCTGCCAATCGGGTCATGATTTAACTTGCCACGACCAGCATCGTAAAAAACAAACGGCGTCACAGCTTGGATGTAGGGAGTCACGTCAGCGCCCGTGGTCGCAAAAGTACGGCGTAAATCAGTTCCTGCCATCCAGCCTTGATCTGCCTGGCTGGGGATATCAGAGAATTGACGCCAGCGGTTAATGGCCCCAATACCAAAGCGCTCTGCGATATCAAGGTTACTATTTGTGCCTTGGTAATCTGCCCGCACAATCCAGTTAACGCCATTGTCGAATACCTGCGTACGGCTGGAAGTCCAGTTCCATTTGGTAAAACTGCCCTGGGTATCAAGTTGAGACCTATCCGTATCCTTTGCTGAGGCATCCTTGAATGAAACATTCCCTTGCGTGAGCACCAAACTCCATTGATAAGCAACGTCACCGGTCTCATTGATCCAATCACCTAACACGCCGAGCTCAAGGCTGCTAATGTTACGGCGGTTGTTAATAGAAAATGCCTTCACATCGTCATCCAGAATTTTGTAGTTGCTACCCACTTTGAATGAAATGCTTTTTTTGGTTTCACGTAACCAGGGATGTTCTAAAGACGCATAAAAATAATGTGCATCGCCCGACGCATCAAACTGTTTGAAATCGCGACCAAGCTCATAATCTACATAGCTGTAAGCCAGATTTAAAATATTACCTGCACTGCCAACAGGGGTCAGATACAATCCACTCAATGAGCGCTGACCTTCATCTCTGGAAACTTTACCCACCACCGCCAATTGATCTCCACGACCGTTCAGGTTGTTGACGGCACCGCCAAAACCTAATGTTTCTCGACCGGTGTAACGGTTGCCGTAAGTGTTTGCCGCAACATACCCACTGTAACGCGCTCTGGGTTCAACAGACACAGCCACATCTGAACTGCCCACAGCCTCACCGGGGTTGAGCTGAGAGGTGACCTGAATGCCCGGCAAGCCGTTCATCACCATGATATTGCGCACAAGGTTGCGCTCATTAAGCACATCCCCCTTGTTCAAGCCGTACTCGGAAACAGACTGGAAATACGACTGATCCAGCCCTTCACCAGTTTCGGCTTTCACCTCGCCCAAAGTACCTTCCAGAATCGCCAACTCAACCACAGCTTCTGCTTCAGTAGTTTTTTGCAAATCTTGCGTAGGCAAATAGACTTGTGTCAGCAAGTAGCCACGTTGGCGGTAATAGTTCCGAATGGTACCCACCGCTTCATTCAGCTCGCGCATACCCACTTCATGGCCAGTCAGCGAGGCGACTTGTGCTGCAAGCACCTCATCTGAAAACTGTTTGTTGCCAGAAAATTTGAACGCCTTTACCACAATCTTCAGACTGGATTTCTTTTGTTTTTTTTCTGGCTGTGGCGTTTCTTGTGGTACCTGAATAATGGGCCGTGGCTCTGGAATAATCGGTCTAGGGATATTGGGCTGCAAGGGCTCCGGGAACGAAACGCCCCCTGCCAAAACCTGCGAGCAATATCCCATGACCAGCCAAGGAATCAGGCGCATACCTGTCGTGTGTTTTTTCAAGATGACTCCCAAAAACTTTTATTAAAATCAATATGCTACAAATAATATCGCAACCCTTAAATTTACCTTAAAAAACAATCAAACACTAACCCTTTTTTACAAAACACCCTGTCATTGAAGACCACTTTTGCAAATTTGCTAGTATTCCAGGGCATCGACATCCAATACCCAGCGAATTTTCGCCTGTAATGGATGTGCTCTTACCCAGGCGACGGCCACTTGCAGTAGCTGCTGCAAGGCGTTGCGATGTGCAGATTGCATCATCACATAGCCACGCTCCATACGGTTCAGGCGTGCAAGCCCAGGTCTTACCGGGTCATAAATTAGCGGCTGGTCAGGCAAAGTTGCAGCATGCTGATCGACATAGGCTCTGGCGGCCAAACTAAACTCCGTCAGAAACTGGTTTACCAGGGCATACTCAGTGGCTTCTGCTTTCATCACGGCAATATAGGTAGCAGGCGGGAACTGCATCGCCATTCGCTCTTGCAACAAAGCCTGTGCAAACTCGGCGTAATTCTGCTCGCGCAAGGCGGCAAATAAAGGGTGCTGCGGGAAGGCCGTTTGTATTAACACCTCACCCGGTTTTTCACCACGACCTGCACGACCGGCCACCTGCATTAATTGGGCAAACAAGCGCTCGCTGGCGCGGTAATCCGGGCTATACAATGCACTGTCGGTATCGAGCACACCCACTAAGGTCAGATTAGCAAAATCATGGCCTTTGGCCAGCATTTGGGTGCCCACCAAAATATCGATTTCACCGGCATGCACCTCGGAAAGCAAGGTGGTTAAAGCATCTTTGGCCTGAATGGTATCTCTGTCCACGCGCGCGACGCGCGCCTGCGGAAACACCTGCTGCAGCGTTTCCTCGATGCGTTGCGTCGCCTGACCAACCGGGCGCAAATCCGGATTGCCGCAACTTGGGCATTGCAGCGGAATAGGCTGCTCATCGCCACAGTGGTGACAGCGTAGCACGCGCTGCCGCAGGTGCAGCACCGCTTTGGCAGAACACCGGCGGCAATCGGCCAGCCACTGGCAGGCCGAACAATGCAGCACCGGGGCATAGCCACGGCGATTAATAAACAACAAGCTTTGTTCGCCACGCTGCAAACGCTGCTCTATCGCCTGCTTTAACAAGGGCGTCAACCCGGCTTCTGGCGGCGGATGCGCAGTATCTATACAAAAAATACGCGGCAATGTGGCTTGTGACACCGCCCGCTTGTTTAATGTGAGCAAGCGATAAATCGGCTTTCTGCCGCCCGCGTGCTCCTGATCGCCCGTTGCGTTGTACCAGCTTTCCAGCGAAGGCGTAGCACTGCCAAGCACCACGGGCACACCATGCTGCTTCGCACGTACCAGCGCAACATCGCGCGCATGATAACGCATGCCATCTTGTTGCTTGTAAGAGCTGTCATGCTCTTCGTCCAGAATCATCAGCTTGAGGTGAGGCATGGGCGTAAACACACTCAAGCGCGTCCCGATCACAATGCGTGCGGCGCCAGACTGTGCCGCTTGCCAGTTTTGCAAGCGCTCACTCTCACTCAAATGGCTATGCAAGGTAACCAATGCGTACTCACTGAGCCGGCTACGAAAACGGCTTTCCAGCTGCGGTGTCAGGTTGATTTCGGGCACCATAATCAGCACTTGCGACTGTGGATCAGCCAACACTTTTTCCAGCAAGCGAATATACACCTCGGTTTTACCCGAACCCGTGATCCCAAACAGTAGCCAGGGCTGAAATCCATGCAGGCGGCCCAGAATCGCCTCAACGGCCGCGGCCTGCTCGTCATTGAGTTCGGGAACCTGCGCGGAGGCAGGCATGGAGGGCCGCGTCGCGATGACTTCTCGCCTGTTTACATAGCCGCCATCCAGCAAGGGCTGTAACGCTTTGCGCCAAGTGGCAGAAACCGCAGCGAGCATGGCCTCACTGCATTCGGCGTGCTGCTTTAGCAAGGCCAGCAACCTCGCTAAGACTTGTTGCCGCTTGCCGATCAACGCATCAGGCACCGGTTGTGCCAGATGATAGAGCCACATTTTGCGCGACACCGCCGGCTTGATTTGCCGCAAGCGCAATGGCAGGCTGGATAATACGGTTTGCCCAAACGGATAGTGATAATAGTCTGCACAAAAGCGCAACAATTTGAAGCTGGCAGCATCCAGCGGCACGTCGTCAAACACTTGCAATACCGCTTTGAGCTTGTGCAAGGGGATATCGGTCTCATTGACCAGAGCCATCACGATCCCCACCAGTTGTCGTCCAGCAAATGGCACCACCACGCGGTTACCCACTTTGATCACCAGGCCAGGATTCAGATAATCAAACTCACGGTCCAGCGGCACATCAAGCACGACGCGCACAATGCTGGCGGACGTGGTGACCTGAGGAGCGGCGGATGTTGAACACATGGGTGAAAAGGCTTAATTAGGTTAAAATGGCGGTTTGACGATAACGCATCATTTTAACCTTGAAACAAACGATCACAGAACTGATTCTGCAAGCGGTGACGCCGCTGGTGGCAGACACCTCCAGTCTCCATATCATCCTTGAGCGGCCAAAATCTGCCGAGCATGGGGATTTCGCGACCAATATCGCCATGCAACTGGCTAAACCGCTCAAGCAAAATCCGCGCATGATTGCCCAGCAGATTATCGACGGCTTGCCCGCCAACCAGGTGATCAGCAAGGTGGAGATTGCGGGTGCAGGCTTTATCAATTTCTTTTTGTCGGCAGATAGCAAACAGGCCATCGTGCACGATATTTTGAAACAAACCGACCAGTTTGGTCGCAACCCGGCGGGGCAAGGCGAAAAAGTCCAGGTGGAGTTTGTCTCTGCCAACCCCACTGGCCCGTTACATGTGGGCCATGGCCGCGGTGCTGCGGTCGGCGACTGTTTATGCCGATTACTGGCCGCCAATGGCTGGGAGGTGACGCGTGAGTTTTATTACAATGATGCAGGCGCACAAATCGATAACCTGACCAAATCGGTGCTGGCGCGCGCGCAAGGGATAACGCCAGACGATGCAAGCTTCCCTGAAGATGGTTACCGTGGGGACTATATCTTCGAAATTGCAGAGGCCTTTTTAGCCAAAGCGACGGTGACTGCTGACGACATGCAGGTGACTGCAAGCGGTGATGTCAATGATACGGAATCTATCCGAAAATTTGCGGTGGCTTATTTGCGCCATGAGCAAGATCTCGACTTGCAGGCATTCCAGATCAAATTTGATGTGTTCTCACTCGAAAGCGCGCTATACACCGAAGGCAAGGTAGACAACACCGTGCAATCGCTGATCGCCAGTGGTCACACCTATGAACAAGACGACGCCTTATGGCTGCGCACAACGGATTTTGGTGATGACAAAGACCGCGTCATGCGCAAAAAAGAAGGTGGCTACACCTATTTTGTGCCGGATGTCGCTTACCATCGTGAAAAGTGGCAGCGCGGTTTCAAACGTGTGATCAACGAGCAGGGCGCAGACCACCACAGCACCATTACCCGCGTGCGCGCCGGGCTACAAGCCCTCAATGTTGGCATTCCGCAAGGCTGGCCCGAATACGTGCTGCACCAAATGGTCACGGTGATGCGCGGCGGTGAAGAGGTCAAGCTCTCCAAACGTGCAGGGAGCTATGTGACTTTGCGCGACCTGATTGAAGAAGTTGGCTGTGATGCCACGCGTTACTTTTTGGCGGCACGTAGCCCGGATTCGCAATTGGTGTTCGACATCGATCTGGCACGTGCGCAAACCAATGACAACCCGGTTTACTATATCCAGTACGCGCATGCGCGCATTTGCAGCGTACTCAATCAATGGGGCGGCGATGTTGACAGCCTCACCACCACCGACCTGTCACCACTCAACAGCGCAGGAGAAACAACCCTGATGCAAGCCTTGGGACAATACCCTGAAGTGGTCAGCAGCGCCTGCCAGGCACTGGCACCGCACATGGTGGCCAACTATCTCAAGGAGCTAGCCAGTGCCCTGCATAGTTATTACAATGACACCAAATTTTTGGTGGATGATGCACAAGTCAAACTGGCACGCCTGTCGCTGATTACCGCAACCCGCGTTGTCCTTCGCAATGGCTTGTCTTTGCTGGGGGTAAGCGCCCCGGATAAAATGTAAGCACCTGAAAAGTGCCCGAATTGATTGGTTCAAATTATCTATGAGTCGCGACTACAAACCCTCACAAGCCAAAGCAAAAAGCAAGAGCAGCGGCAGCACCTTCTTTAACGGCCTGCTGGTCGGCCTGTTTTTGGGCGTCGCCTTGACGGTCGCGCTCATCATTTATATCAAAGGTGACCACAGCCCGTTCTCCAGCGCCTTCAAGAATGACAGCGGCTCGCAAGAGCTGCCGATCAAAAGCACCGTCACCGAAGAAGAAGTCAAACCTGGGAGCACCTCGATTGAGGACCCTAACAAATTTGACTTCTACACCATTTTGCCGGATACCGAGAGCAAAATCAGTGAAGAGCAAGTGAAAAAGAACCCGACCATCAAACAAGAAAGCTACTTTATTCAGGTGGGCGCGTTTGCCAAAGAGGATGATGCCAACAATCTCAAAACCCGACTGGCACTGGTAGGCTTTGAGGCCGTTGTACAAACGGCAGAAATTCCGAACAAGGGCACCATGCACCGTGTACGCATTGGACCGCTCAACGATCTGGCAAAAATTACAAAAATCAGCCATGACCTGGAAACCAATGGCTTTCAGCCTAATCTGATCAAGGTCAATATCGAATCTTCAGCATCGCATTAATGCTGTCATCGTATCGCCAGCTGTCACGTTAAACCATTACTTTCCACATATAAGGAAACGAATATCATGAAAAAAATGTTGTTAAGTTTGATGCTCTGGGCAGGCTTCACCGCCACTGCTGCCTTGGCTGAGCCGCAAATGGGTGAGCAGTTTGATCAGGTCGCACAACAAATGACGACAGATCAACCGGCCAAAATCGAAGTCATGGAGCTGTTCTGGTATGGCTGTCCGCACTGCTATCACATGGAACACCCGCTGGAAGCCTGGGTGAAAAAGTTACCTGCGGATGTGTATTTCAAACGCATGCCGGCCTTACCCAATGCCAGTTGGGCGCCCATGGCCAAAACCTATTTTGCCATGCAAGAACTGGGCGTACTGGATAAACTGCATACCCCATTGTTTGACGCCATTCATAAAACAAAAAGCTTGAACCCGGCGGACGAAGCTGCGGCCATTGACTGGGTGACCAAACAAGGCGGCCTGGACAAGATTAAAGTTGAAAAAGCCTTTAAGTCGTTTGCGCTGAACATGCAAATGAATAAAGCCATGCAGGTGTTCCGTGCTTCCGGCGCCACAGGCGTGCCTGCCTTGATTATTGATGGCAAATACATCACCGGCAGCTCCATGGCCGGAGGCAATGAAGCCGCCTTGCAAACCGCGGACTTTATTATCCAGAACGTGCGCAAGGACCGCGCAGCGGGTAAAAAATAAGCACCAATGACAATAAAAAACCCTGCTTAGGCAGGGTTTTTTATTGTTTCAGCCAGCGACCAATCCAGGTTTCAGGCATCTCATTGCCTGTCACCAGATAATGCAAGGTTTTCAGGTCGTGCAGCAGATAGCGCTGGATCGATTTGGCCTGATCCAGACCACAGAATAAAATTTTATCGCCCATCTCCAGCGGCGTCGCCAGGTCCGGTAATAACATTTTTTCACCCGCGCGCAGCAACATTAACGGCACCACCGGCATTTCATGCCGCTGTTGACCGGCAGGATTCATGAGTAAATGCTTGAGCGCTGGTCCCAAGCCTTGCTGCATGAGGCCACACACCGCCACGGCCATGTCATCCGCAATCGTAATATCCCAGGTATCTGGCACTTGCTCACCGAGCTTGGAAACCAGTTGCGCAATCACGGCATTGGCCCAGGCATTGCCCTGATGCCGCGCCGTGGCAAGAAACTCGGCCAACATGGGTGAAACCATATAAGACAAACAGGTGTGTGCAATCACATCACTGGGCTGCATGGTGATGTCGGCATCAAAATGTTGAAACAGCGGCTCGTTATGGCGCTTGTTCTTGCGGATGATCACAAACAGATTAGGGTTGAGTTCCAATGCCGTCATGACGATAGACAAGTTATTAATGTCATTGTCGGTGCCCGCTACAATACCCACCGCCTGCTCAATCCCGGCCTGTTTCAAGATGTGCGACTCCACACCGCTGCCGATAATGCATTGCTCACATTGCGTGCCTGCCGGATCTGCCTCGATGATCGTGACATGCATGGCCTCATTTTGCAGGCTTTTGACGACGGACTTGCCAAAGCGACCAAAGCCACAAGCAATCCAGTGGCCTTGCGGAATGGCGGCCGGGGTTTCAATCGCATCGCCCGGTGCACGCGTCAACCACTCATGCAGCAGGTAAGTGCCCAATGCGTTGAGCCGCATGGCCAAGTGTTCCCCAAAAATATGGTAAGGATTAATAATGCGGTCTGTGCCAAACGAGGCCATATTGGCGGCGATGACATCATCCTGTACACGCGCCAGCACCGGCAATCCAGGCTTGATCAGCTTCACCGCCACCGAGATTGCCAGGTTGGCATGGTCATCATCGGTCAGCGCCGCCACCCCGCGGCACATGGGATTTTTAATGCCGGCGTAGAGCAACACCTCGGATAACTTTGCATCTGCGCATAAGTGCGGAATATGAAACTGGTAATTCGTCAGCTCGAGTTCATTCACGCGTTCTGGCGAGCGTTCAAGCACCACCACCCGCAACTCGTTTCTATCCAGCGCCCTGACCAGCTCGCCGCCGGTTTCCCCATAGCCACAAATCAGGTAAAACGGCTCCATCAGGTTTTTGACATCGCGCTGGAAAATCGCAGTTTTAAACGCCTGCTTGAGTGCGCCCTCCTGAAACAACCCGATAATCGCCCCGATGGCGTAAAACCAGGAGATCACCGTCACATAAATCGAAAAAGTCATCCACAGACGCTGTGGCGTGGTAAACGGGTAGGGGAGTTCACCAAAACCGATGGTGGTCGCGGTATAACTCAGAATATAAAAGGCATCGAAGAAATTCAGATGATAGGCTTGGCCGCGGTCATTCACCCCGGGGATCAACACAAAGCCGATCATCGCAATGGCATAGCTGACAATCAACATCAGCAGCGGCGCACGCATGCGCCGCAAAATCCAGAACACAATTTGATTGAGCGTCATGCTGACTACGTGATTAGCGACGCAGGGTCACGGTTTCATAAATCAGCAAAATGACCGACGTGATATTGGCGAGAAATGCACCACCAGACAAAGAAACCACCCCGACAATCACCTCAGTATCCGCGCCGTTGCTGCCAGCAACGGTCCAGATAATTGCTGCGGCAATCAACTGTAAATCGGCGACCAGGCTGGTAGCGAGGTGGATCGCGCCAATCTGCGTCCGGTCACCAAATTTAAGTACGGTGGCAATCAAATTCACCACAATGGCAACATACAACTCGTAATGCAAGTGATGTTGCGGGTTATCAAGATCACCAACAAAAAATCCAAAGTTAAGCGTCATGGCTAGAATAATAAAAAAGCCAAAAATCACTTTTTCCAAATTCATCTACGTTTCCCCGACCAGTGTTTTATGGCATTCTACCCGATTAAAATTTGTTTACTGCAATGTATTTTATGGCGAAAACCAATTCTGACTGCCTGCATATTGTGATTACCGGTGCCTCCAGTGGCCTAGGCGCCGCCATGGCCACGGCCTATGCCCAACATTATCGGCAACAATTGCAACTAAGTCTGTGCGGTCGCAATACGGGCGCCCTGCAAGCGCTTGCCAGTCAGCTGAGCAGCCAATATCAGGTTGCCTGTACAACTTACAGCGTCGATGTAAGGCAGGCAGACCAGATGCAAGCCATGGCGCAAGCCGCCATCCAGCAATATGGCACCCCGCATATCGTCATCGGCAATGCCGGCGTCAGCCGTGGCACCCTCACCGAATACCAGGACGACATCCCCGCCTTTCAAGCCGTGTTTGATACCAACGTCATGGGACTGGTGCACACTTTTCAACCGTTTATCGAGGCCATGAAACAGGCAACAGAGCAGGGCAAGATGGCGCAACTAGTTGGCATCGCCAGTGTGGCCGGGATTCGCGGCTTGCCTGGCGCCGGCGCTTACAGCGCGAGTAAAGCAGCGGCCATTACCTACCTCGAAAGCCTGCGCGTCGAAATGCAGCAATATGCGATTACCGTCACCACCATCGCCCCCGGCTACATCCGCACGCCCATGACCGACATCAACACCTACCCGATGCCATTTCTGATGGATGCCGATGTCTTCGCCCGCAAAGCCATGCGCGTGATTGCCCAACAACGCCGCTTTAGTGTCATCCCCTGGCAAATGGGTATCGTCGCACGCCTGCTCCGCATGATCCCGCCCGGCCTGTGGGACTGGATCATGAAAAAAGCACCGCATAAAGCCAGGCTACCCGATTAAATTTAGCGGCCATCAAGGTCGATTAGCCCGAACAGGCTATTGAGTAGATATTTCAGTTGGAGATAATCAAACAAACCCACCTTGTTTTAAGAGAAGTATGGACAACACCCAACCCCGCCAACACCCTCTACAGCCACAAGCACACGAGGTCTGGCAAGACCAATGCCGCATCTGCCTGATTAACGGCAAGCTGGTTGCCTTGCCTTATATTGAAGCGTCACGCTTTGACGATTACGAATTCGGCGCCACGCTGGCAGCCATTAATGCCAACCGGCTGATACGTAAACTGGTGAACAAAGAGCAATCTGCTCCACGCTAGTCAAACCAGCCTCTGCGACGTCCTGCCAGGTCAGGATGCATGGGGCAAAGGTTTTTATGTCGACAACCCAAAGAGGGTTTTAAGCGTATCGCTACGCTCACTCTTCGGTATGATCCTTTTTGTCACCACGCCATCGGTGATGGTTTTCAAGGTGTCGCCGAATAAAATCATCCTGCCTGCCGGCTGATGTAATACAACCAGCAATCTCTGCACAAAAATCGCCTCAGGGTGAGTGGAGTTCATAAAATTTGCCGGATAAAAATCAATCCACTCCCAGGGATGCAGGTCAAACGCAAACTGGTTTTGCCAGCCCTCATCGACGCGTGCCTGTACTAAAAACTCGCGCTCGCCCTGGGTACGCAACATAAAGCAATCATGGTCCTGCATGATTTCCGTATCCAGCCTATTTAAGGCCAGTGGTGCGCGGATACCATAGCTGCCAAAACCCAAATCACATAACCAGGCTTGTTGCTCGAGATGCACCACAATTGCCATATGCGTTTTGGGTCTGCGCACCGGATAAAACATTGGTCGCGCCGCGACCAGCTGAAAGCGAAAGCCCAGCGCCTGTAATGCCATGGCAAAGACCCCATTCACTTCGTAGCAATATCCCCCGCGTTGCCGATAAATAACTTTCTCGACTATCTCCTCTGGCACCATGGAAACCACCTTGCCAGCCTGTACATCCAGATTTTCAAACGGCACACTGAATAGCTGACAGCGCATGAGTGCACGCAAGGTCTCGATATTGGTGTCAGGCTGTCCGACATAGCCTATGCGGTTGAAATAATCTTGCAGTTTGAAATTGGTTGCTTGCATGTGAATAGGATCCTGTGAACAAGTTGCTCTGAAGTGCGCTCCACAGTAACACGATCACCATAAAAAAGCCCACCTTGCGGGTGGGCTGTCTTTTATCGCGTAATCGGTTTATAGCGGATACGTTTGGGTTTGGCACCTTCTTCACCCAGGCGTTTTTTCTTGTCGGCTTCGTATTCCTGATAGTTGCCGTTGAAAAACGTCCATTGCGAGTCGCCTTCGGCGGCCAGAATGTGTGTGGCAATTCGGTCCAGGAACCAGCGGTCGTGCGAGGTGACCAGTACGCAACCTGAAAACTCAAGCAAGGCATCTTCGAGCGCTCGCAGGGTTTCCACATCAAGGTCATTCGAGGGTTCATCCAGCAGCAAGACATTAGCCCCGGAAATCAGGGTCTTGGCCAAATGCAAGCGACCACGTTCACCACCCGAGAGTTGACCAACGATTTTTTGCTGGTCGCCACCTTTGAAGTTGAAGCGGCCAATATAAGCCCGGCTAGGCATTTCAAATTTACCAACGCTGAGCACATCCAGCCCGCCAGAAATCGCTTCGAATACGGTTTTATCGTTGTCCAGGCCATCACGGGTCTGGTCGACTGCAGCCAGTTTAACCGTTGGGCCGGTGATGATTTCACCACTATCAGGCTGCTCCTTGCCTTGCAGCATGCGGAACAGCGTGGACTTACCGGCACCGTTGGGGCCGATCACGCCAACAATCGCGCCAGGCGGAATGGTGAATGAGAGGTTATCAATCAACAAGCGATCCCCAAAGCCTTTGGAGACGTTGCTAAACTCAATCACCTGGTTGCCAAGACGGTCACCGGGCGGGATAAAGATTTCCTGCGTCTCGTTGCGGCGCTGGTATTCGACGCTGGACATTTCTTCATAACGTGCCAAGCGCGCCTTGCTCTTGCTCTGACGCGCTTTTGCCCCTTGGCGCACCCATTCCAGCTCTTGCTTCATGGCTTTGCGGTGGGCGTCTTCCTGTTTTTGCTCCAGCGCTAAGCGGTCTTCTTTTTGTTCCAGCCAGCTGGAGTAGTTGCCTTTCCATGGAATACCCTCACCGCGGTCCAGTTCCAGAATCCATTCAGCAGCATTATCCAGGAAGTAGCGGTCGTGGGTGACAGCCACCACGGTGCCGGGGAAGCGCACCAGAAACTGTTCCAGCCACTCGACGGATTCCGCATCCAAATGGTTGGTCGGCTCGTCCAGCAACAGCATGTCAGGTTTTGACAGTAACAATTTGCACAAGGCCACGCGGCGTTTTTCACCGCCTGACAACGGGCCGATTTTTGCGTCCCAGGGTGGCAAGCGCAGTGCATCGGCGGCAATCTCTAATTGCTGCTCGACATCACTGCCGCTGGCGGCCAGGATATTTTCGTACTTGGCCTGCTCTTCGGCCAGTTTGTCAAAATCGGCATCAGGTTCAGCATAGGCGGCATAAATTTCTTCCAGCTTTTGCTTGGCTTCCATGATAGCGCCCAAGCCGGCTTCGACCTCCTGACGCACGGTTTTATCAGCATCCAGCTGTGGCTCTTGTGGCAGATAGCCAATCGAAATATTCGGCTGCCATTGCACTTCGCCTTCAAACTCTTTATCCGCGCCCGCCATGATGCGCAGCACGGTCGACTTGCCTGAGCCGTTTAAGCCCAGCAAGCCAATTTTTGCGCCCGGGAAAAATGAAAGGGAAATATTTTTGATGATTTGCCGTTTGGGCGGCACGATTTTGCTCACGCGGAGCATGGACATCACATATTGCGCCATTTGTATTACATCCAGAGTATGGTTGGAAGCGGCTATTTTAACGCAGAGCGAGGATAAACAAGGAATTCTTTAGCGTTAGATAACCGCGGATGAGCGTGGCTGGCGGACAGTGACATGCGCATGCAAGCCGGTTGACTGGATGCCTTTGCTCAGCGACTAAACAGATTTCTATTCTGCAGCTAAATATGAAAAAAGGGCCAACTGGCCCTTTTTTATACCCTCTGGTTAAGCTGCTTTTTGCTCGATCAAGGTAGCGCTTGCATTTGGGACTGCGGTGCCAATTTCAATTTTGCGTGGCTTGAGTGCCTCAGGAATCTCACGCACCAAAGCAATCGTCAACAAGCCATTTTCGAGCTGTGCCCCGGTCACTTTCACATGATCGGCCAACTGGAACTTGTGCTCAAAGTCCCGGGTGGCAATACCCCGGTGCAAATAGGTGGTTTCCTGTTCTTTTTTGGCTTTGCGGCCAGTCACGCGCAAAGCCTGGTGTTCAGTTTCAATCTCCAGCTCATCTTGCTGGAAGCCAGCCACTGCCATCACGATTTTGTAGGCGTTTTCGTCTACCAGTTCGATGTTGTAAGGTGGATAGCTGATTTCGTTTTCACTGCGCTGGCTTTCGTTGAGCATTTTAGCCAAACGGTCAAAGCCAATTGCGGTTCTGTAGAAGGGGGTTAAGTCATAACTACGCATACGTTGATCCTTTCAAAAATAAGCGATTAACATGATTCACAGACCTCAAACTGCAAGCATCTGTATCGTGTAAATGGGTATGCGCTTTATCTTTTCAAGAGGGTCAGGTATTGATTTATATTCCCAGAGCCTCGGTCCAGGCCAGGGCCTCCATATGGCACTGATTTACTTTTTCCGGCTTGAGTTGCAGCATGGCAGCCATCTCTAAAATTTCTTCATTGTTGGCATCTTCGCAAGCTTCGGTGAGCTTGAGGAAAGGGCCAAAAATACCCTGGCGCTCAACCAGTGCATCGACGATCGTCTCAGGTAATTGTAGTTTTTCGAGGATATTTTCCATCGGCACTTTAAGCATCACATCCAGCAGCGAAAATACGCCCACCACAAACAGATTGTCACGGTCGCGCTTTTCAAAAAACGGTTCGCCCAATAACTCGGTCAAGCGGCCACGTGTAATTGAGGTTTTCATCAGGGCAGGGGAGCTGCTGTTGTTTCCCGCCGTGACCATAAGTAAAGTCAGCCAGCGATAAAGCTGGTTGCGACCCAAGATGGTCAAAGCATGACCGATGGATTGCACTTCGCATGACAAGCCAAAGCCCACAGAGTTGATATAGCGCAGCAGTTTATAACTCAGCGTGGTATCACGTTTAAACCCATTTTCGATGTCCTTGTTTTCTGCCTCCTGGCTGACCAGGTTCAACAAATGCAACACGCCATCAAAGCTTGGATTAATGACCTTGCTGCTGATATTTTCTGGCTTGGCATAAAAATAGCCTTGGAACTGGTGGTAACCCGCATCCAGCAGGTCCTGAAACTGGTTATTTTCCTCCACCTTTTCTGCAATGAGGGAACATTGATCGTGCTGGTATTTTTTTAACCATTGTTTAGCTTGTGCAATGTCCACATTGCGCATATCGATCTTGATAAAGTCGGCATAAGGCAACAAGGCTTCCAAATGCGGATAGTGTTGCGGATTATCCAATGCGATACGGAATTTTAGTTGTTTCAACTCCTGGCAACGTGCCAGGATTTCTGGGGTGACCTGAAGGTGATGCACCACTTCGAGCACGGTTTTTTCAGCCGGCATCAATTCGAGAAACACGCTATTGAGCATGACATGATCGACGTTGATGAATGCCAGCTGCTGGCCGAGTAACCAGCTCTCATGCATTTCGTCCATGGTGGTATTCAGGATACGCGCGCAGGTTTGAATATCTTCCTCAAATGGCGTGTTGCTGCCATCCGTCTCATTACGGAAGAAAAACTCGTAGCCTATGATTTGTTGTTGATCATTAACAACCGGCTGGCGACCGATAATACTGTGTTGTGACGTGGTCATGACTGCATTCCTGATTAGCACCGATTACCAGTTTATGGCAGTCATCGCCATTTTGTATTGAAAAAAAAGCCCCGAATCTCGGGGCTTTTCTGGGGTTTATGATTATTCGACGGTCACACTCTTGGCCAGGTTACGTGGTTTGTCTACATCGGTGCCTTTAAACAAGGCGGCGTGATACGCCAGCAGCTGCACCGGAATCACATGCAACACCGGGGAGAGCGCGCCGACATGGCGCGGCGTGCGGATGACCTGTACGCCTTCAGACGCATGAAAGTGGCTATCTGCATCCGCAAACACAAACAACTCACCACCGCGCGCCCGGACTTCCTGCATGTTGGACTTGACCTTTTCAAGTAAAGCATCATTTGGGGCAATCACCACCACAGGCATGTTGCTATCAACCAGCGCCAAGGGGCCATGTTTTAACTCACCGGCAGGATAGGCTTCGGCATGGATGTAGGAAATCTCTTTAAGCTTGAGCGCGCCTTCCATCGCAATCGGGAAATGGATACCACGACCGAGGAACAAGGCATGTTCCTTATCGCCAAAGCGATGGGCCCATTCGCGAATCTGCGGCTCCAGATTCAGCGCAATTTGCACGCTACCAGTCAGTTGGCGCAGCTCGGCCAGGTATTGTTGCTCTTGCGCATCGGTCAAGAGACCGCGCACTTTGCTCAAGGTAACGGACAGGACAAACAATGCAATCAATTGCGTGGTAAACGCCTTGGTACTGGCCACACCGATTTCTGCACCAGCACGTGTGTAGTAAATCAGGGATGATGCCCGTGGGATGGCGCTTTCTTGCACGTTGCAGATGGCAAGACTGAAAGGATGCCCCAGTTTTTGGGCATGTTTGAGCGCTTCCATCGTATCCAACGTTTCACCGGATTGCGAAATGGTGACGATCAGCTGCTTGGGATTAGGCACCGAATCACGATACCGGTATTCGCTGGCGATTTCGACTGAGGTTGGAATTTTTGCGATGCTTTCCAGCCAGTATTTGGCGGTCATGCCCGCGTAATAGCTGGTCCCCGCCGCTAAAATCAATACGCTATCAATCTGTTTGAAAATGTCAGCTGCTGTCGCACCAAACAATTCACACCTGAAAGCGCCATCATCAATAAGCGCCTCAATGGTATCGCTAATCGCGCGTGGTTGCTCATGAATCTCTTTTTGCATGAAATGGCTATATGGGCCCAATTCCAATGAGGCCAGAGAGACATCACTCATGTGCACTTTGCGCTGCACGGTTTCACCTTGCTTATCGATAATCGTCACGCGATCAGTTTGCAAGGTGGCGACATCGCCATCTTCCAGATAAACCACTTTACGCGTGGCTGACAGCACCGCAGACACATCGGAAGCAACGAAATTTTCGCCTTCTCCATAGCCAATCAACAGTGGGCAGCCCAAGCGGGCAACAATCATGGTTTGTGGCTGGGCCAGGGCGATCACACTGATCGCATACGCCCCGGTCAGCTCACTGATCGCTTGTCTGACAGCCACCAGCAGGTCTTTGCTCTGCTGGTAATAATAATGCACCAGATGGGCAATCACTTCGGTATCAGTTTGTGAAGTAAAGTGATAACCCAAGGCTTGTAAACGGTCACGCTGTTCATCGTGGTTTTCGATAATGCCGTTATGTACCACGGCGATTTCAGCCTGCTCTTGCGTAGGCGAAACATGCGGGTGTGCATTTTGTTCGGTGACGCCACCGTGCGTGGCCCATCGCGTGTGGCCTATGCCGATCTGGCTGGTTAAGCCCTGAGCTTTGCGCTCTAATTCAGAGACGCGGCCGACCGCACGCACACGTACGATGGACTGGTTGAGTACAGCAATCCCCGCTGAGTCATAGCCGCGATATTCCAGCCGGCTAAGGCCTTCAATCAACAAGGGAACAATATTACGGTTTGAAACTGCACCGACAATGCCACACATATGTTTATTTTTTCACCTTTTGCGGACGTTTCCATCCTTGAATTGAACGTTGCTCACGTGCACGACAGAGCGTTAATGTCTCTGCCGGCACATCTTTAGTGATGGTGGAGCCTGCGGCAATCGTCGCCCCTTTGCCTATGGTCACAGGGGCGACCAATTGACTGTCAGAGCCCACAAACACATCATCTTCTATCACAGTCTGATGCTTATTCGCCCCATCATAATTGCAAGTAATCGTCCCCGCACCAATATTGACGTTTGCCCCGACAGTGGCGTCCCCCACATAACTCAAGTGGTTGACCTTGCTACCCAGGCCAACGCTGGCATTTTTAATTTCGACGAAGTTACCCACATGGGTCTCGGCAGCCAAGTGCGTGCCTGGTCGCAAACGCGCAAATGGGCCGACTTTACTATTCTGGCCGATCCTGGCCTCTTCTATATGGGTAAATGCAGCTAATGTGGTATTGCGTGCAATCACGGCATTTTTGATCACACAATTTGGACCGACATCAACACCGTCTTCCAAGGTGACTTCCCCTTCAAAGACACAATTCACATCTATACGCACATCACGGCCGCAGTTCAGGTGACCTCGAATATCAATTCGCTGCGCATCCATGAGGGTGACGCCTTGCGTCATCAAGTTGAGAGCGTGTCTGTGTTGATATTCACGCTCCATCTGTTGTAAATCCAGCTTGGAATTGATGCCGGTAACAGACCAGGCATCGGCGACCACATGTGGTAGTACCGCCCGTCCTTCGCTCACAGACATTGCAATGATATCTGTCAGATAATACTCTTGCTGCGCATTGTTGTTTTGCAGTTGAGCCAGCCAATGCTTCAGTGCTGCATTAGGCATGGCCATAATGCCGGTATTCACTTCCTGAAGGGCTCGTTGTGCTTCACTGGCATCCTTATGCTCAACAATGGCCACAACCTGATTTTGTGCATTGCGCACGATACGGCCATAACCGGTCGGATCATCCTTGATAAACGTTTGCACAACCAGATGTGCATCTGCCTGTGACAGCATGTCGCGACAGGCCTCAACATCGACCAGCGGCACATCGCCAAGCAGAATCAGTGTTTTTCCTTGCGCAGGCAGATGGGGGAGGGCTTGCTGAACGGCATGTCCGGTCCCCAGTTGCTCGGCTTGTAAAACCCACACCAAATCCTCGCCCGGGGTTTGTTGCTGGACCTGTTCACCCCCAAAACCATAGACCACAATGATTTTTTGAGGATTGAGTTTGCGTGCGGCGTTGATCACATGATGCAGTATCGGTGTGCCGCCAATGGCATGCAGTACCTTAGGCAGATCTGAGCGCATACGGGTGCCTTTGCCTGCCGCCAGAATTACAATATTCAAATCAGTCATGCGATTATTTTATCTCAGAAACAAAAAAGGCGGCTTGAAAGCCGCCTCATTTGTCATTGTCTGCATTAAATTTAATGTTAAACGCTAATGCAACAACTAGTGGACTGATTTACGCAATTTCTGAATTGCCTGGATTTGTGCAACAGCCTCTGCCAACTCAGCTTGCGCTGCGGCATAGTCAATCTCGGAAGAACGGTTTTTCAATGCTTCTTCGGCCGCTTCCTTAGCTGCAATAGCCTTGGCTTCGTCCAGATCCTGCCCGCGAATGGCTGTATCCGCCAGTACGGTAATCATGCCTGGTTGCACTTCCAGCATGCCGCCAGAAATAAAGATCAGGGTTTCTTCCTGTTCTGCAGATTGCTTGATACGCAATGCACCGGGCTTGATCGTGGTAATCATTGGTGCGTGATTTGGGTAAATACCCACTTCACCTGCACCTGCGGGGGCCACGACAAATTCGGCTTCACCGGAGAAGATAGACTCTTCGGCACTCACCACATCGACATGCACTGTATTTGCCATAATGTTCTCTTTTCTATATCACTGAAATAAACAGGCAGATGGCACCCATCTGCCTGTAGTCATATCTATTAGTTCAGTGTTTTAGCCTTTTCAACAGCCTCTTCAATGCCACCTACCATGTAGAAGGCTTGTTCTGGCAAGTGGTCATACTCACCATTTACAATCGCTTTAAAGCCTTTAATGGTTTCTTTCAGTGGTACATATTTACCCGGCGCACCGGTAAACACTTCTGCCACGTGGAAAGGCTGTGACAAGAAACGTTGGATCTTACGTGCACGGCCAACCACCAGTTTATCTTCAGGTGACAGCTCGTCCATGCCCAGAATCGCAATAATGTCGCGCAGCTCTTTATAACGTTGCAGTGTAGACTGCACCGCACGTGCAACGGAATAGTGCTCTTCACCCACAATTTGTGGATCCAGCTGACGTGAAGTTGAATCCAGTGGGTCAACCGCTGGGTAAATACCCAATGAAGCAATATCTCGTGACAGAACCACGGTGGAGTCCAAATGCTGGAATGTGGTTGCTGGGGATGGGTCAGTCAAGTCATCCGCAGGTACATAAACGGCCTGGATAGATGTAATAGAACCGACTTTGGTTGAAGTAATACGCTCTTGCAGACGGCCCATTTCATCAGCCAGGGTAGGTTGGTAACCTACGGCAGATGGCATACGGCCCAGCAACGCAGATACTTCAGTACCGGCCAGTGTGTAACGGTAAATGTTATCTACGAAGAACAACACGTCACGGCCTTCGTCACGGAATTTTTCAGCCATGGTCAAACCGGACAACGCGACGCGCAGACGGTTACCAGGAGGCTCGTTCATCTGACCGAACACCATCGCCACTTTGGACTCTTTCATGTTGTCCAGCTTGATCACGCCAGCTTCTGCCATCTCGTGGTAGAAGTCGTTACCTTCACGGGTACGCTCACCTACACCGGCAAATACGGACAAACCGGAGTGCTGTTTAGCAATGTTGTTAATCAGTTCCAGCATGTTCACGGTTTTACCTACACCCGCACCACCGAACAGACCCACTTTACCGCCTTTAGCAAACGGGCAAACCAGGTCAATCACCTTGATGCCTGTTTCGAGCAGGTCAACCGAAGGAGACAGCTCTTCAAACGCTGGCGCTTTCTGGTGGATAGAACGGAATTCTTGTGAGTCGATAGGACCGACTTCGTCGATTGGGCGGCCCAATACGTCCATGATACGGCCCAATGTGCCTTCACCGACTGGGACAGAGATTGCTGCACCTGTGTTTTTGAACGCAGTGCCACGTGCCAAACCATCGGAGGAACCCATGGCGATGGTACGTACAATACCGTCGCCCAATTGCTGTTGCACTTCCAAAGTCAAGCCAGTCTCAGCTTTGGAATCTTTGTCATCAATAATCAATGCATCGAATACTTTAGGCATCTGATCGCGTGGAAACTCCACGTCAACCACAGCGCCGATACACTGCACTACTTTACCTGTTACTGCTTGATTTGCCTTTGCCATTTTCTTTTCCTAACTGTATGAGTCAGATCTAATTGAATTCTTAAACTTGCTGCCCTAAAACGCACCCTTAGGACGAAACCGCAGCTGCACCGCCGACGATTTCAGAAATCTCTTTGGTAATGGCAGCCTGACGCGCCTTGTTGTAGACCAGTTTCAGTTCACCAATCACGCTCTTAGCGTTATCCGAGGCTGATTTCATCGCTACCATACGGGCAGATTGCTCAGACGCCATGTTTTCAGCCACTGCGTTATAAATCAATGACTCAATGTAACGCATCATCAATTCATCTACGACCGGTTTTGCTTCTGGCTCATAGATGTAATCCCAATGACCATTAGGACTGCCCAGTTGCTCGCCAGTCAAAGGCAACAATTGTTGCATGGTTGGCACTTGCTTCATGGTATTGATGAATTTGGTATAGCAGATGTAAAGCTGATCAATTTCACCGGCAATGTACGCATCCAGCATCACCTTGATGGTGCCGATGAGTTTTTCCAGATGCGGAGTATCGCCCAAACCGGTGATGTGGGATTTCACTTGTGCGCCCACCCGGCTCATGAAGCCATAGCCTTTGTTACCAATGGCGCTGACGCTGATACCTTTGCCTTCGCTTTCCCAGGTTTTCATCTGGTTCACCGACATGCGCAGTACGTTGGTATTCAAGCCACCGCACAACCCTTTGTCTGAGCTGACGACAATCAGACCCACATTTTTCACCACGTCACGTTTAATCAAAAACGGATGACGATACTCTGATTGTGCAAAGGAAAGGTGAGCCGCCACGTTGCGGATTTTTTCCGCATAAGGGCGGGAGGCACGCATTCTATCCTGCGCCTTGCGCATTTTAGAGGCGGCCACCATCTCCATCGCTTTGGTGATCTTGCGTGTATTTTCTACACTCTTGATCTTGGTTCTAATCTCTTTACTTCCTGCCATATGCGTTTCCTAAGTCGAAGTGTCAGAGATTAATAAGCGTTGGTCGCTTTAAAGTCCTGAATTGCTGCTTCCAGTGCTTTTTCGTTATCACCGCTCAAATCCTTGCTGGATTCGATCGTATCAACGATATTTTTGTACTTGGAGCTCAGGAAACCGTGCAATGCGTTTTCAAAGGCCAAGACTTTGTTGGTTGGCACATCATCAAAGTAACCTTTGTTAGCAGCAAACAGGCTGATACCCATATTCGCCACACTCAAAGGTGCGTATTGAGCTTGCTTCATCAACTCAGTAAACATACGACCGCGGTCCAGCTGTTTGCGGGTCGCTTCGTCCAAGTCGGAAGCAAACTGCGCAAACGCAGCCAATTCACGATACTGCGCCAAAGCCAGACGGACACCACCGCCCAGTTTTTTGATCACTTTAGTTTGCGCTGCACCACCCACACGAGACACGGAAATACCGGCGTTGATCGCAGGGCGGACACCAGCGTTAAACAGGTCACTTTCCAGGAAGATCTGACCATCGGTAATCGAAATCACGTTGGTTGGAACGAATGCAGACACGTCACCAGCTTGTGTTTCAATCACTGGCAAGGCAGTCAATGAACCTGTTTTGCCTTTAACTTCACCGTTGGTGAATTTTTCAACATATTCTTCATTGACGCGCGCAGCACGCTCCAGCAGACGGGAGTGGATGTAGAACACGTCACCTGGGTAAGCTTCACGGCCTGGTGGACGACGCAGCAACAGGGAAATCTGACGGTATGCCACAGCTTGTTTGGACAAGTCATCGTAGACAATCAATGCATCTTCACCACGGTCACGGAAGTATTCACCCATGGTACAACCAGCATAGGGTGCCAGGAATTGCAGGGCAGCCGAGTCAGAAGCAGTTGCCGCCACCACGATGGTATAGGCCATCGCGCCGTGCTCTTCAAGTTTGCGTACCACGTTAGCAATGGTAGAAGCTTTCTGGCCAATCGCAACGTAGATACAGGTCATGTTCTGACCTTTTTGGTTAATGATCGCATCGACAGCAACCGCTGTTTTACCTGTCTGGCGGTCACCAATGATCAATTCACGCTGACCACGACCCACTGGCACCATGGAGTCAATAGACTTCAAACCAGTTTGTACAGGCTGTGACACGGATTTACGTGCAATCACGCCTGGGGCGATTTTTTCAATTTTGTCTGTCAACTTGGTGTTGACTGGACCCTTGCCATCAATCGGCTGACCCAACGCGTTCACCACACGGCCAATCAGCTCGGGGCCCACTGGCACTTCCAGAATACGACCTGTACATTTACAGACGTCGCCTTCAGTGATGTGTTCATACTCACCCAGCACCACGGCACCCACGGAGTCACGCTCCAGGTTCAATGCCAGACCGAATGTGTTGCCTGGAAACTCGATCATCTCACCAGCCATGACGTTAGACAGGCCGTGAATGCGCACAATGCCGTCTGTCACAGAAATCACAGTACCCTGGGTACGTGCTTCTGCGGCGGTAGAGAAGTTTTCCAAACGGCTCTTAATAAGCTCGCTAATCTCTGATGTAGATAACTGCATTTAATTCTCCTATGCCTTATGCTGTGAGCGTATAGGCTAAATTTTGTAACTGACCTTGGACAGACGCGTCGATAACGGTGTCGCCAACAATAATTTTGATGCCGCCGATGATTTCCGGATCAACGGAAACGCTTGCTTCAATTTTCTTGCCGAACTTGGCTTCCAGACGCTTGACCAAATCTTTGGTTTGCGTTGCCGTGATTTTGGCAGCGGCAATGATTTGTGCGTCCAAGGTGCCTTCATCTTGCGCTTTTAAAGCCTCAAAGGCTTCAGCAATGGCAGGCAATAAGGATAAACGGCCATATTCAACCAAAGTCTTGATCAAATTTTGACCATGCTCGTTAAGATTGTCGCCACAGACTTTGAGGAATGCGCCTTCAACATCTGCAGCATTCAGTTTGGGGTTATCAATCAGGGTTTTCATTTGGTCATTAGAAGCCACTCCGGCTGCCAATGCCAACATATCAGACCATGTTGCCAATGCATTTTTCTCTTTGCCCAACTTGTAGGCAGCGACAGCATAAGGCCTTGCAATGGTTGAGAGTTCAGCCATGTTTTATCCCTTTAACCTTATAGTTCCGCAGCGAGTTTAGACAACATTTCGCTATGTGCTTTGGCATCAATCTCTTTGCGCAGGATTTTTTCTGCACCAGCCACAGCCAGTGTTGAAACCTGTGCACGCAGACCCTCTTTGGCACGGTTCACTTCCTGATCGATTTCAGCTTTGGCACCGGCAATAATGCGATCACCTTCAGCCTTGGCGTTTGCTTTGGCTTCATCAATGATTTGAGCGGCGCGTTTTTCGGCTTGCCCAATGATCTCACTTGCTTTTTGTTTGGCCTCGTTCAATGTTGCTTCAGATTTTTTGGCAGCCACTTCCAGGGCACTCTTGCCCTCTTGGGCAGCAGCCAAACCATCTGCGATTTCCTTTTGGCGTGTTTCGATCGCTTTTAATAGCGGCGGCCAAACGAATTTCACTGTGAACCAGATCAACACTGCAAATGCGATAGCTTGCGCGATGAGTGTGAAATTAATATTCATGTTGGATCCATCATACTGATTGGTTGAAAGGTTTAAGTCACTACTTAAACCCTACCGGGCGGTGATTACCGAGTAAAAATTACTTGGCAACAACGCTCAACAATGGGTTTGCGAATGCAAACATCATTGCCAGACCAACACCGATAATGAAAGAAGCGTCGATCAAACCCAACAGCAAGAATACTTTACCTTGCAGGGCAGGGATCATTTCTGGTTGACGAGCAGCGCCTTCCAGGAAACTTGCACACATGATACCAATACCGATACAAGCGCCAGCGGCACCCAAACCAATGATCAAACCAATACCAACGCCTGTGTAGGCTTGAATCAATGCTAATGCTTCCATTTAATACCCTCTCTTATAAAGAATTAAAACAACGACAAAGTTAAAACTAGTGTGATTCATGCGCCATGGCCAGATAGACCACAGTCAACATCATGAAAATAAACGCTTGCAAGGCCACAATCAGGATGTGGAAGATAGACCATCCAGCACCCAGTACAGCACCGGCAACGGTACCCGTCAGGCCAGTGGCAGCCCACATACCCAACAGCAAGAAGATGATTTCACCAGCGTACATGTTACCGAACAGACGCAATGAGTGAGAAAGTGGTTTTGAAACGTATTCAATCAGGTTAAACAAGAAGTTGGCAGGCCATACCAAAGGATTGCTACCAAATGGCGCACAGAACAATTCGTGAATCCAGCCACCCAGGCCTTTGGCTTTGATAGAGAAGAAAATCATCAGGAACCACACCGCCAATGCCAAAGCAAACGTGGTGTTAATGTCAGAAGTCGGGACGATACGCCATTTGGTATGCTCGCCACCAATTGCTGATGCCACATTTGCTACGTGGTCTACCGGCAGGAAGTCCATCGCGTTCATGACCAGCACCCAAACAAACACGGTCAGTGCAGCCGGCGCAATAAAGGAATGACGGTTACCGTGGAAAATGTTTTTAACCTGGTCATCGACAAAACCGAATAACAACTCAACAAACGCCTGACGCTTAGTCGGTACGCCAGCGGTCGCTCCGCGTGCCACCCACCAGATCAGCCCCATTACCAGCAAACCCAGCACGACTGAAGTCAGCAGGGTGTCATAGTGCAATACCCAAAAGCCTTCAGAGGTGGCATTGCCATTCACACCTTGTGCATTAAAGCTCAGGTGGTGCGCGATATATTCAGAAGGAGTCAGTTCTGCGTGTTGTGCGTGTTCGGTTGTCATATGTTCAAACTATTTTTAAGTTAACTGGTCTACACATTTGCTTGTGATTTTGCGAGCGCAGCGCCAGAAAAAAGCGCAGCGGCTGCCAAGCCTGCAATCAATGCAAAAGGCACCAATGCATGAAACAGCTTGAAAACCACAAACAGGATAATCGCGATGATTAATATTTTTACTGCTTCTGCCTTGAGTAAATTGAGTAATACCGCCGTGGGATCTGTTTTCAGCTGACCTTTGGCTGCAATTCTTGCAGCAAACCAGGCACCGATCACAACGGAAATGCCGCCCATCAAGGCTGATAATGCTGCATTGATCCCTGCCAATGCAAATGCTGCTATGGTCACTGCCGCTGTCGCCATGAGTTGCCAGCGCAGCATGTTACGGTAAAGCGACATGCCAGCCGCTTGGGTTTCGAGACCACTCATGGGGTTAGCCCGCAAAAATTCAAGACAAAATACTACAAAGACGCGAGATTTTGAATTATTCACCCGACGAAGTCAAGCACCAAACTAGCCATAACTGCCTGAATGAGCTGGAAAAATCGAGGCCTGCAGGTTGGCTACGTCATTTTGCTTACGATTTTAGGTGATTGTCGGTCAGTTTCGCTATCCAATCATCAAGCTGATCCAGATTTGCAAAACTCAGTTTCAAGACACCCGCGCCGTTCGCCTTACTGCTAATACTGACCTCAGCCCCCAACTGCTCACTGAGTTGGTTTTGCAGAGTCGCCACATCTGGATGCACGGCAGGCTTGGCTTTTTTGCCACTCGCCGGCTCCGATTGAATCATGCGCTCCACTTCACGCACAGATAAGCCATCCTGAACCACCTTGTTTGCCAACAAGATTTGCTGGGCCGGCTCTATCCCCACCAACGCACGCGCATGGCCCATGTCAATCTGGTTATCCAGCAACATATCCTGCACCATAGGGGTCAGTGTCAGCAGGCGCAACAAGTTGGACACCGCCACTCTCGAGCGACCCACGGCTTGTGCCGCTTTTTCGTGCGTCATCTCAAATTCGTCAATCAGGCGCTTAATGCCCATGGCCTCTTCGAGTGGATTCAGGTTTTCACGCTGAATATTTTCAATCAGCGCCATCGCCAGTGCGGCTTCGTCGGCAATTTCCCGCACCAGCACGGGCACTTCGGTCAGGCCCGCCTTTTGCGAAGCACGCCAGCGACGTTCACCGGCAATAATCTCAAATTTTTCCGGGGCAATTTCACGTACCAGAATCGGCTGCATAATGCCTTGTGCCGCGATTGAGTCAGCCAATGTTTGCAGGGCTTCCTCGTTCATATAGGAACGCGGCTGATATTTGCCTGGCTGCAACTGCCCTACAGGCAATGTGCGCAACATGTCTGACTGGGCAATTGTTTCCGCATCCCCTGATAACAATGCGTCGAGTCCGCGACCGAGTCCCTTGGGCTTCACCATGCTGCTACTTCCTTATAAATGTATGTCTGAAATGAAAAGGATGAATAATTAATTTTTTTGAATGATTTCTTGCGCCAACTCAAGATAAGCCTGCGCACCCTTGGAAGAACGGTCATACAGCAAAACAGGCATGCCGTAACTGGGCGCCTCAGCCAGTCTGACATTGCGCGGAATAATGGTTTGATACACCTTTTTGCCAAAGTGATTCACCAGCTGGGCTGACACTTGCTGTGCCAGCATATTGCGGTTATCAAACATGGTACGCAGCAAACCCTCTATCTCCAGAACAGGATTTAAGTGAGCGCGCACTTTCTTGACAGTATTGACCAGATCAGACAAGCCTTCCAGTGCATAATACTCACATTGCATCGGGATCATGACTGAGTGTGCTGCAGTTAATGCGTTAACGGTCACCAGATTTAATGAAGGCGGACAGTCCAGCAAGACAAAATCGTAGCGATCATCACCCAACTTGAGAATTGCATTTTTCAACCGCGTTTCACGCGCCATTTCATTGACCAACTCTACTTCGGCCCCAGCAAGGTCGCGATTAGAAGCCGCCACATCATACTTAGCAGCTTCAGCATGTATCACCACCTCCTGCAGTGTCTTGTTACCAATCAACACCTGATAAATACTGTCTTTTAAATGTGATTTATCAATGCCACTGCCAGTACTGGCATTACCCTGCGGATCCAGATCGACTAACAAGACTTTTTTTCCGTGCTCGGCCAAACTGGCAGCCAGATTGACGCAAGTGGTGGTTTTACCGACGCCCCCTTTTTGGTTGGTGATGGCAATTATTTTCATTATGTATTCTCAAACACGATTAAATGTCTTTCGGCCTGCAAGTAGGGCACATGAAGACGGATCACTTCTTTGGGGATGACCTTTGCCTGCGCCAACTCATCGCTTGGCACCACTCCCTTCATGGCTAACCATCGCCCCTGTGGCGCAATTAGATGTGCAGTCAACTGCTTAAACAAAGCAATATCGGAAAAGGCTCTAGAGATCACTTGTGAAAAGCGAGTAGGGGGCGCATACGCTTCAACCCGGCCATGCACCACTTGCGCGTTCGACAATCCCAGCTCAGCCTTGACCTGCCGCATAAAGATAGCTTTTTTTTGTACAGTATCAATCGTGGTGACTTCGACCTCGGGACGCGTAATTGCGATTATCAACCCCGGCAAGCCTCCACCACTGCCTACGTCCAGCACATTACCGGCCTCTACAAAAGGCAGAACGCTCAAACTATCCAGCACATGTAGCACCAGCATCTCTTCTGAATCACGGACCGCAGTCAGGTTATAGACCTTGTTCCACTTTTGCATAAGCGCCATATAAGCGAGACACTTCTGCTGCATTTCAGGCGTAACCATCGCCTGCAAACCGAGCACCTCGACACCGGCCGCTAACTTTGAAGCCAAGTCCATCATGCTGCTGCAATATCGCCAGACTGGCTCTGCTTTTTCTGTTTACGCTTGAGATAAACCATCAACAAAGAAATCGTGGCAGGGGTAATCCCCTGGATGCGACTGGCTTGGCCAATTGTTTCCGGTTTCTGTGCTAGCAGTTTTTGCCTCGCTTCAATACTCAAGCCATGCACATCATTATAATCGATAGCATCGCCCAACTTGACGTGCTCACTATTTTTTTGGCGTGAAATTTCCTCATTTTGGCGATCAATATAGCCTTGATACTTGGCAGCAATTTCTACTTGCTCCATCACATCTTCGGCCAACACTTCAGAAGAGGGAACAATCTCCAGCAATGATTGATAACTCACTTCTGGACGCCGTAATAATTCAAACAACGAATACTCATGCTCCAAAGCTTTACCAAAAACTAACGTTTGTGTTTCACGTGAAACAATTTTATTTTGGCTATTGCCCAGGGGTTGACCTTGGTCAGGCTGTAAAAACGTGCGCTTCAATCTTGCTTGCTCACGCGTGATCGCTTCCTGTTTTTTACAGAAGGCCGCCCAGCGCACATCATCAACCAACCCCAGTTGACGACCGACTTCGGTCAAGCGCATATCTGCATTATCTTCACGCAACTGCAAACGGTACTCTGCACGACTAGTAAACATCCGGTATGGCTCATTCACCCCCGTTGTAATCAAATCATCCACCAACACACCCAAATAGGCTTGTTCACGGGAGGGGCACCAACCGTCTTTATCCTGCGCATAAAGTGCGGCATTTGCACCCGCTAACAACCCCTGTGCTGCCGCCTCTTCGTAGCCGGTTGTCCCATTGATCTGTCCGGCAAAAAACAAGCCTTGCACAGCCTTGGTTTCGAGAGTCGACTTTAATCCTCTTGGATCGTAATAGTCGTATTCAATGGCATATCCGGGGCGCAAGATATGCGCTTGCTCCAGCCCGCGAATCGAACGCACCAACGATAACTGAATATCAAAAGGCAAACTGGTGGAAATGCCGTTCGGATAAATCTCATGGGTGGTCAACCCCTCAGGCTCAAGAAATACCTGATGCGACTCTTTGTCGGCAAAGCGATGAATTTTGTCTTCAACAGAGGGGCAATAACGCGGGCCCACACCTTCAATCACACCCGTGTACATCGGCGAACGGTCCAATCCACTGCGGATAATGTCATGCGTCTGCTGATTGGTATGCGTAATCCAGCAAGGTAACTGTTGCGGATGCTGGGCTATATTACCCAAAAAGGAGAACACCGGCACTGGTGTATCACCAGGCTGCTCAGTCATCACACTGTAATCAATGGTTCTACCATCAATACGTGGTGGTGTTCCAGTTTTTAGCCGGCCGGCCGGAAGACCAATTTCTCTCAGTCTATCCGCCAGGGAGATTGCGGGCGGGTCTCCGGCGCGCCCGGCGCTATAACTTTGCAAACCCACATGCACCAAGCCACCCAAAAATGTCCCTGCAGTGAGCACCACCGACCTTGCATAGAAACGCAAACCAATCTGCGTTACCACTCCCGCAGCGCGATGATTCTCAAGAATGATATCGTCTACAGCCTGCTGAAACAGCCACAAATTTTGCTGGTTCTCCAGACGGCGTCGAATGGCCGCCTTGTACAAAATGCGATCGGCTTGCGCACGCGTGGCACGCACAGCCGGGCCTTTGCTAGAATTCAAGATACGAAACTGGATACCTCCCTCATCAGTGGCCGCCGCCATGGCGCCACCGAGGGCATCAACCTCTTTGACCAGATGACCCTTGCCTATGCCACCAATAGAAGGGTTACAGGACATTTGCCCCAGAGTTTCAATGTTGTGGCTCAACAAGAGGGTTTTTTGACCCATACGGGCAGCCGCCAGCGCAGCCTCGGTGCCGGCATGCCCACCACCCACCACAATGACATCGAATCGATCAGGAAAGTCCATCATAAAGAATCTTGAACTGTTTGATTTAAAAAGATTTATGATTTTAGCTTAAACTTACTAAATGGTCATTTAAATCACTGCATTGTTACACCTAAACTATGATTTAATACAATGTATTTACGGTTTAATACAAATCAATAACAAGCAGGCCATATTTGCTTAACATAACAAGAATAGAATTTTTCCTAAAACAACCAAGGAGCTATTACCATGAAAATCAAAACAATCATTGCTGTATTCGGGGTTCTTTTTTCTGCGCACGCATTGGCTGATGTCACCAATGCCGAAAAACTGGTATACAAATATACCAACATTGCACACTCTGCAAACTCCATGTACGAGGCCCCCTCTATTACTGATGGTAAAATTTTCTTTAACCGCAAATTCAAAACACCTAGTGGTAAAGAAGCGGCATGTGCCTCTTGCCACACTAACAACCCTGCTAACGTTGGCAAGAACATCGTCACTGGCAAAGAAATCCCTCCACTGGCACCACGCGTGAATACCAAGCGCTTTACCGATATTGATAAAGTAGAAGAAGAGTTCACCAAGCACTGCAATGATATTTTGGGTGCAGACTGCTCACCTTCAGAAAAGGCAAACTTTATCGCTTATCTGTTAACCGAAACAAAACCTAGCAAATAATTCAATGCTACGTTACGTATGGGATCCGTTTATACGGATCTTCCATTGGTCACTGGTCGCGGCGTTTGCTTATGCCTTTTATACGCACGACTCGATGTGGGATCGGCTACATCATGCTTATGCGGGTTATGTGGCCGGCACTCTGATCGTGGCGCGCATTATCTGGGGCATTATTTCCACAGGTTATGCCAACTTTCATAGCTTCCCGCTGAACCCTGTGTGGGCGCTGAAGCATCTCTACAAGCTTATCCATGGAACAGCCAAGCACTATATCGGCCACAACCCTACAGGTGCGATAGCAATTTATGCGATGCTGGGCCTAGGCATCCTGACGGTAGGTTCCGGCTGCATTGTTTATAACAATGGCTGGGACTTTATTGATGATGAAATGGCCAAAACCTTACATCACTATGTGACCTGGACATGGCTGGGTGTGGTGGTGGTCCATGTCTTCGGTGTGATTTTTGAAAGCATCATCAATCGTGATAACCTGATCTGGGCGATGATTACAGGGTGTAAACGCGTATGCAGTATTGAAGAACGGTTTGACCAAAAAAACACACCGTTCCCCCGAAAAAAAACCCGCTGATGCGGGTTTTTATTTACCTATACAAAAACGACTGAATATTTCCCCAAGCAAATCATCCGGCGTAAACTCGCCAGTGATGCTACCCAACGCCTCTTGCGCACAACGTAATTCTTCTGCAATGAGCTCAGCAGCATGCATTTGACTCACTGCATGACTTAAGTGCTCTGATACGGCTTGCAACGCCTGCAAGTGTCTAGCCCTTGCCATAAACACACCTTCTCCGCCAGGTTGATAACCAATCATCTCCAGCAAAGTTTTTTGCAACAAAGGAATACCTAGACCTGTCTTGGCTGATAAAAACACGTGCTGCTCATGATCAATAACATCAGTGCGCGATGTTTCACGTGAAACATCTATCTTGTTATGCACCCAAACTTTTTTGACCTGACTCGGTAACTTTTCAAGAATGGACTTTTCAAATGCACCAATGCCATGCTGACTATCCACAAGTAACAAGGCCACATGCGCACTTGCAATCGCTTTCCAGGTCCGGGCTATGCCAAATTGCTCCACGGTATCTTCGGTCTCACGCAAACCTGCAGTATCAATGATATACAGAGGCACACCCTGAATTTGAATGACGTTTTTGATGGTATCACGTGTCGTACCAGCTATCGGTGTCACAATCGCCACCTCTTCACCAGATAAGGCATTTAATAAACTGGATTTGCCAACATTGGGCTGCCCAATCAACACCACGTTCATGCCTTCGCGCAGCAAAGCACCCTGTTTTGCCTGGTGGAAAATTCTTTGCAAGGTGCCCTGATTTTGTTGAAGCTTTTCCAACACTCGCCCTTGCGTGATGAAATCAATCTCTTCCTCAGGAAAGTCCAGGCAAGCCTCGACATACATGCGCAAATCAATCAATTGATGCAATAAGTCCTGTACGGCATTAGAAAACTCACCAGACAACGATCTAACTGCACTGCGGGCTGCTTCCTCAGTCGAGGCATTGATCAGATCAGCCACTGCTTCAGCTTGGGCGAGATCCAGTTTGTCATTCAAATATGCGCGTTGTGTAAACTCGCCGGCCACGGCGTGGCGTGCACCGCATTCGATGCAACGCGCAAGCAAGATTTGCATCAACGCAGTCCCGCCATGTGCCTGTAGCTCAAGCACATCTTCACCTGTATACGAATGAGGATTGGGGAAATAAATCGCAATGCCACGATCTATCAATACACCGTCGGCTTGTAGAAAAGAAAGATACGCTGCGTGACGCGGGGGAGGGCAGTGCCCGAGAATTTGAGCAGCAATACTGGCTGCTAACGGGCCGGAGACCCGGACGACGCCAATGCCGCCTGCACCGGGGGCGGTTGCAATCGCGGCAATGGTATCGTTGGCAATCGGAAGATTATTTGCCATGTCCTTTTTTCGCCAGCGCTTCGGCGTGGATCATGCGATTAATCGCCCATTGTTGCCAGATAGACAGGATATTGTTGACCAGCCAGTACAACACCAAGCCAGCAGGAAAGAAGAAGAAGAATACGCTGAACAACACAGGCATAATCTTCATCACTTTGGCTTGAATCGGATCAGTAGGTGGTGGATTCAAGAAGGTTTGGATAATCATGGTGGCACCCATCAATATGGGCAACACAAAATAGGGATCGGTGGCGGAAAGATCCTGTATCCAGCCAAAAAATGGGGCATGCCGTAATTCTACAGAGCCCAACAAGACCCAATACAAGGAAATAAACACCGGGATTTGTACCAATATGGGCAAGCAACCACCCATCGGGTTAATTTTTTCGGTGCGATACATTTCCATCATGGCTTGCTGCAGCTTTTGCTTGTCGTCGCCAAACTTGTCTTTAAGTGCTTGCATACGTGGGGCAATTTCGCGCAAATGCGCCATATTGCGGTAGCCAGAAGCTGACAGCTTAAAGAAAGCTGCTTTGATGAGGATGGTCAGCACAATAATCGACACACCCCAGTTTTTCACCAGATCGTGGATATGACTCAACAACCACATTAAAGGTTTAGCAATCACGGTCAAAATGCCATAATCGACCACATATTCCAAACCAGGCGCCGTCGCTTCCAAGGCTTGCTGAACTTGCGGTCCGCTGAATAGTTTCGCGTCTACTGTTTTACTTGTCCCTGGTGCAATTTCGCCTACAGGCAAAATGGTACCAATCGAGAAGTCATGCTCACTGAGTTTTGTCGTGTAAAACTTGCGTTCAGCTTTTGATTGCGGAATCCAGGCGCTGACAAAGTAATGTTGAACCAAGCCAATCCAACCATCTTTAGCATTGATAGAAACATCCTTTTTGGCCATTTCATCAAATTTCACCTTGTTGTATTTGTCTGCTTCGGTGAAATAAGCGCCGCCAGTAAAGGTTGGCATCATTTTAGAACCCTGATTGGATTCATTATCGTGAATGATTTGGTAATACACCGAAGGCGAAATGGCTTTTTCGCTGTTATTCTTAATTTCATACAACACATCAATGACATATTCACCACGATGAAAGCGGTAAATCTTGTCTACTGCAATTCCATTCTTCTCCGGGGCAGTTAAACGGATATCCAACGTTTGTTGATCCGCTTGCATTTGGTAGCTGCTAGCCTCAGCGGTAAAGTTTTCATAATGCGTAGGCAAGCCTTCACCCTTGAGGCCGGTTTGCGCAACATATAATTTGTCTTTACTGCTATCACTCATCAACTCATAAGGACCAGCGCCATTATCTGCTTTATGTTCTAACAAGGATAATTGACGCAAATCACCGCCGGCAGTGTCAATCACCGCCGCATAACGATCAGTTGTGACGGCGATACGTGTGCCTTTGTTTAAATGAAAGCCATCTACCTGCGGTTTATCAGCAGTTACAGGCAGCGCTTGTGCCACTTGCTCGGCAGTTGGTTGTGGTGAATGGTCTTGTTGCCAGGCATCCCACAGCAACATGATGGAAAAAGAAAAAATCACGAACAGAATTAGACGGCGAGTATCCATAAGATTTCGTTTAAAAGTCAGGGTAGGGGGTCTACACCACCTGGATGCCAGGGATGACAACGACCGATGCGGCGTAAGGCTAACACACTCCCACGCCACGCACCATAGCGTTGCAAGGCCTCAATGGCATAGTGTGAACAGGTAGGGTGAAAACGACATTGTCTTCCCAACCAGGGACTGAGTCCCCATTGGTAACACTTGATCAAGAATATCAACAACGTCTTCATCGGCAAGGATTCATCAGGAAGCATGCACATGCACGGATTTGCTTAAACGGCGTAGCAAAGTCTCTACATCTTGACGCACTTGAGCAAATTCACCTTGTTTGAACGGCTTACGCACTTGCACTACCACATCAAAACAAACAGGCGCCATTGCTGGGTGAGCACGCAGGACTTCTCGCAACACCCGTTTCATGTAATTACGTCTGACCGCCAGTTTGGACACTTTTTTTGAAACAACCAAACCGTAGCGGTGATGTGAAAGCTCATTTGGTTTGATATTGGCAAATAACCATTCACCGTAAAACCGCTTCCTGAAACTAAAAACGGATGAAAATTCATCCGTTTTTTTTAGCTTATACAATGTCATGCATTGAGTATCTGCAATGCATCGTCAGGGATTACAGACCCAAACGTTTACGACCTTTAGCGCGACGAGCAGCAATCACTGCGCGGCCACCTTTGGTTTTCATACGTACCAGAAAGCCATGGGTACGTGCACGACGGGTTTTAGATGGTTGATAGGTACGTTTCATTATTAAACTCCAGCCAAAAATGGCAATTAAACTCTAATCCGGCAAGCTTGATTATTACGCTCAATATTTGCCGATTTCAAAAACCCTTAATTAAACATCAAATTCAGAGTTTATGTCAATGATTTTTTTTAATTTTTTATGATGGCGGGCTGTGGATAACTCGCCTTAAAACGTTTAGAATACTCAACAGATGGTCATGACAACAACCAAGACAAGACCACTTCTTCTGCCACTCTTTCCTGGCAATTATAACGAATAAATATTCAACACGCTGATCCGTCTTCGCGATCAATGTGTTGCAATTACTTTTAAAAAAGCACTGGAGCAATGGAAAATTTTTGGGCCTATTGTTTGTTAAAGTTCGAGCAAGAGCTGTCAGCACAACAATACAACACCTGGATCAAACCCCTGAAAGCACGCATCAATGGGGAATCCGTGCAAATTGTTGCGCCCAACAAATTTGTCATGCAATGGGTCAAAAGCAAGTTTTTTTCACGCATAGAGACGATCGCGACCGAGCTCTCTCCAACAGCCATTCTTGAACTGATTGTCGACAGTAGTGAATCCTTGGCACCGGCAGCACCCACCGTTGTTAACAAGGCAGTCAGTGTGAGCGAAAACCCGGTTGAAGCCGCCATTGCAACAGCACCGACAAAAACCGTCACCAAACCAAATCGGCCCCCCATTCCACGAGCAAGCGCAAAACCGGTTAAAAACGAGAAGAGTAGTGGGCTCAATGACAGCTTCTTGTTTGATAACTATGTCACTGGCCGTGCAAACCAGCTGGCACGCGCTGCGGCAATACAGGTGGCAGGCAATCCTGGCCAAGCATATAACCCACTGTTTATTTATGGCGGTGTCGGCTTAGGCAAAACACATTTGCTACAAGCCATCGGCAACGAATTAAAGAAAATTAAACCAGAAGCGAATATCCGTTACCTGCACGCAGAACGTTATGTCTCCGATGTGGTAAAAGCTTATGAAAACAAGGCGTTTGATGAATTCAAACAACTTTATCATTCGCTGGATCTACTGCTGATTGATGATATTCAGTTTTTCGCCAAAAAAACACGCACCCAGGAAGAGTTCTTCTATGCGTTTAATACGCTGATCGAAGAAAAAAAACAAATCGTCATCACTTGCGATACCTATCCTAAAGAAATCGCCGACATGGATGAACGGCTACGTACCCGCTTCAGCTGGGGGCTTACCGTCGCGGTGGAGCCACCAGAGCTGGAAATGCGGGTAGCCATTCTGCGAAAAAAGGCTGAAAACCTGAATATAGATCTGCATGAAGATGTAGCCTTTTTTGTCGCCAAACAGATACGCTCTAGCGTGCGAGAACTTGAAGGCGCCTTGAATCGTATTATTGCCATGGCTAACTTTACCGGTCATGCCATTGATGTGCATCTGGCCAAAGACGCACTACGAGACCTGATTGCCGTGCGCGGCCGCCAGATCACCATCGAAAACATTCAAAAGACAGTCGCTGACTATTACAAAATCAAAGTCAGCGATATGTTTAGCAAAAAACGCTCACGCAATGTCGCCAGGCCGCGCCAGGTGGCCATGTCTTTGGCGCGTGAGCTTACCAATCATAGCTTTCCAGAGATTGGGGAGGCTTTTGGCGGACGTCACCACACAACAGTGATGCATGCCTGCGAAGAAATTGAACAATTACGCTTGAATGACCAGACGCTGGCACGTGATATTGGTTTACTCACACAAGTGATCAGGGATTAAAACAAGCAAGTCATGCTGTGGATAAGTTGAGAATGACGTGTGCTTAAATATTGCGTATAGACTGAATAAAATCAGTTTACAATATCAGCCACAAACGATGCAGGTTTAAACCGCAATTTATGCACAAGGCAATATTCGGATAAGTCATTGAATTATTTATATTTTTAGACTTACCCACAAAAAAACGTAACATTACTATTATTCTTATCTTTTATATATTGAAATAAAGTTATTAATTAGGTCAGGCCATGCAAATCAAAATTAACCGTGAGGTTTTGCTTAAACCACTCAATAGTGTGACTGGCATCGTAGAGCGTCGGCATACATTACCTATCCTTTCTAACCTGTTGGTTAATATCAAACAGGATGAAATGCATTTGACCGCCACCGACCTCGAAATGCAGATTTCTCTGAAAGTACATGGCGGCATTGAAGGCGAATTGAGTACAACGATTTCAGCAAAAAAACTGCTGGATATCTGCCGTTCATTGCCTGACAGCACCACGATAGAAATGAATAATCAGGATAATCGCATTACACTGAAAGCAGGCAAGAGCCGTTTTAACCTGCAAACACTGCCTGCAGCAGATTATCCTTTGATGAGCAAAGCCAGTGGCCAAAACATCAGTTTCAGTCTGGCGCAATCAGAGTTCAAACGCTTGCTCAAGCAAGTAGAATTTGCCATGGCGCAACAAGATATCCGCTATTACTTGAATGGCTTATTGCTGGAAGTAAACGGCAACCAGTTGCACGTGGTGGGCACAGATGGACACCGTTTAAGCTATACCAATACCACCCTGGCGCAAAGCTTTGAAAAAACAGAAGTGATCTTGCCGCGTAAAACAGTGCTGGAATTGACGAAGTTGCTGGATGAGCAGTCAGATTCGCCTGTCGTGATTGAAGTCTTGAACGGACAGGTCAGCTTTGAATTTGGTGATATCCAACTGATCAGCAAAGTGATTGATGGCAAGTTTCCGGATTACAACCGTGTCATTCCCAATGGTCATCAAAATACTTTTCTGGTCAATCGCACACAAATCCTGAGCGCCTTGCAACGTGCGTCTATTCTGTCGAATGAAAAATATCGCAGTATCCGCATGGTCATCACCAATAATCAGCTCAAACTGATTAGCACCAACACCGAGCAAGAAGAAGCAGAAGAAGAACTCGATATCGACTACAGCAATGCCGCACTGGATATTGGTTTTAATGTCACTTACCTGATTGATGTGCTCAATAATCTGAGTGATGAACAAATTCAATTTGCGTTCGCAGACGCCAACAGCAGTTGCCTGATCACCGCAAGCAGCGATGCCAACTATAAATATGTTGTGATGCCAATGCGCATATAATGCTGGTAGCCGTGTTTCACGTGAAACACGGCTAATATTAGGGTGATGGTCTTTTAACTCTCAATTAAAGAAACTTTTGTTATGGCACAGCCACAAGAATATAACTCAGACAGTATCAAGATTTTGGAAGGTTTGGACGCTGTACGTAAGCGTCCTGGCATGTACATCGGTGACACGTCAGACGGTTCTGGTTTGCACCACATGGTATTCGAAGTGCTGGATAACGCCATTGACGAAGCACTAGCCGGGCATTGTGACGATATTAAAGTGATTATCCACCCGGATAACTCCATCAGTATTTCTGATAACGGTCGCGGCATTCCGACCGATGTCAAAGATGACGATAAACATGAGCCCAAACGCTCCGCGGCTGAAATCGTGATGACCGAGTTGCATGCCGGCGGCAAGTTTGACCAAAACTCTTACAAGGTCTCTGGTGGTCTGCACGGTGTGGGTGTGTCTGTCGTTAATGCGCTGTCAGACTGGTTAAAACTCAAGATTTACCGTAAAGGTAAGGTACATCAGATGGAATTCCATCGTGGCGTACCGCAAGCGCCATTGGCCGTGACTGGAACCACAGATAAAACCGGGACAGAAGTACATTTTCTGGCTTCTGTAGACACGTTTGTGCTGGTTGAATATCACTTTGAAATCCTGGCCAAGCGTATTCGCGAATTGTCCTTCTTGAACAACGGCGTCAAGATTGAATTAATTGATCAACGTACCGGCAAGTCAGAAAACTTTGCCTTCAGTGGTGGTGTAAAAGGGTTTGTGGAGTACATGAACCGCAGCAAAACGGTTTTGCACCCTAAAGTGTTTTATGCCATTGGTGAGAAAGACAACATCACGATAGAAGTAGCCATGCAGTGGAATGACAGCTACTCAGAAACCGTGCAATGTTTCACCAACAATATTCCGCAACGTGATGGTGGCACCCATTTGACCGGTTTGCGCACCGCCATGACACGGACGCTGAACCAGTATATCGAGCAAAACGAGTTTGCTAAAAAAGCCAAGGTCGAAACCACCGGTGACGATATGCGTGAAGGCATTACTTGTGTGCTTTCGGTCAAAGTGCCAGATCCAAAGTTCAGTTCACAAACCAAAGACAAACTGGTGTCCAGTGAAGTGCAACCAGTGGTCTCCGAAATTGTGTCCGCTAAACTGGCTGAGTTTCTAGAAGAAAACCCGATTGATGCCAAAATCGTATGTGGCAAGATTGTCGAAGCTGCGCGCGCGCGCGAAGCAGCCCGTAAAGCCCGTGAAATCACCCGCCGTAAAGGCGTAATGGACACCATGGGCCTGCCAGGCAAACTGGCTGATTGCCAGGAAAAAAATCCGGCGCTCTGCGAACTCTATCTGGTCGAGGGGGACTCTGCGGGTGGTTCTGCCAAACAAGGCCGTGACCGTAAATTCCAAGCCATTTTGCCACTCAAGGGTAAGATTTTAAACGTGGAAAAAGCACGTTTTGACAAATTGCTGGGCTCTGCCGAAATTGCCACACTGATTACGGCCATGGGCACCGGCATTGGTAAAGATGACTTTAACCTGGAAAAATTGCGCTATCACCGCATCATCATCATGACCGATGCGGACGTTGATGGTGCGCACATCCGTACCTTGTTACTGACATTCTTCTATCGCCAGATGCCAGAGCTGGTTGAAAATGGCCATATCTACATCGCACAGCCACCGCTATACAAAGTCAAACAAGGCCGTGATGAGCGTTACCTCAAAGATGAGCATGAGCTCGATGAATACCTGCTTAATTCAGCCTTGCGCGATGCCATACTGGTGACCAAAGAGGGCGGCGAGATTCTGAAAGATGAAGCCTTGACCAGCATCGCCAAACAAATGGTGCTGACCGAAGCTGTAATCCGCCGCATTGCTAATCTGTATGACGAAAGCGTTTTGCGCGCCATTCAGGATGTGGGCGAGGTTGACCTGAGCACGGAGGCCGCCGCTAACAATGTGGCAGAAAAACTGCGTCCTATCCTCGGTGCAGTCGGCTCAGAAGTGATTGTGTCACAAGATACAGAGACCAGCGCCTATCGTCTGGAAGTGAACAAATACGTGCACGGTAACCTGCAAAGTTGCGTCATTGATGCCGAGTTTGTAGGCAGCGGCGATTACCGCCAGATCAACCGCACTTCACAAATGGTGAATAACCTGCTGGGTGAAGGCGCCATGATCAAGCGCGGTGAAAAAGAGCAAAAAGTCAGCACCTTTAAACAGGCGTTAGACTGGTTGCTAGGCGAAGCCAAACATAACCTGAATATTCAGCGGTATAAAGGTCTGGGCGAAATGAACCCGGAACAACTGTGGGAAACAACCATGGATCCGACCGTACGTCGCTTGCTCAAAGTACAGATTGAAGATGCCATCGGTGCCGATGAAATCTTCACTACCTTGATGGGTGATAACGTGGAACCGCGCCGCGCCTTTATCGAAAGCAACGCCTTAAGTGTCAGTTCACTGGATATTTAAGCGCATCAGTGTTTCACTAAAAAGGCTCCTGAGGGAGCCTTTTTTATTTGTCATAAATTTATGAAACGCTGCAGTAAAGCCGCCAGTTTTAAGCTTAGGTTTTATCTATCAGACTGCTTTCTGATTCAAGCAGGGCTTTAAGATCCTCACGCCCTTGCGCCATGACGGTCGACAAGGCTTTTCTGTCATGGCGGATTTTGAGCGTGGTTTCCAGTTGTTCTACATCATGTTTTTCAAATTGCTGGATGATTCGATTTGCTGCTGTGGCTGTTTCACCAATGACCAATAAGGCTTGTCTGGCGGCTTCGAGTGAGGAGTAAAACGTTTCGCGGATGGGTTGCAAATCCAGCTCGCGCAAATCAAACGCATCGGTCCGGCTTCTGGCCCTGACCACAATGTTAACCTGTGGCCAGCGCTCCTTGACCAGGCGGGCCATTTCTAGTGTGGCATGGGTGTCATTCAAAGCAATGACTAGCAATTTGGCCGAGCCTATGCCAGCTTCTTCAAGCACATCCAGTCGTGACGCATCACCGTAGTAGCATCGCCAGCCAAACTGGCGGGTTAAATCAACCTGGTTGGGGTCGTTATCAATCAGGGTGGCGCTGATGCCTTTGGCTAACAGTACACGGCCAACAATCTGGCCAAAGCGGCCAAAACCGGCAATGATGACGTTATTATTTTCAGGGATGGCATCGCGTGGACGTTCTCCGCATTGCAGGGTTAAAAAGCGGTCATACAATAACAGCAGCAGCGGGGTGATGAGCATAGACACGGCGACGATGGCATTGAGGGTGTTATAGCTGTCACGAGACAAGGATTCCTGGCTTAACGCCAAGCCAAAAATCACAAACGCAAACTCGCCAATTTGCGAAATAGACAGGCCCAATAACAGTTTGTCGCGCAACGAGTAGTTGAAGACCTGACCCAGGCCCATCAATACGACCATTTTGATCGCCACAATGAGCAGGGCAAAGCCAAAAATCAATCCAGGCTGTTGTGTGACCAGTGAGATATCGACGGTCATGCCGACCGAAATGAAAAACAGCCCTAACAGCAGACCCTTGACTGGTTCAATGTCCAGCCTGAGTTCATAACGGTATTCAGAGCCTGCGAGCAACACGCCCGCCAGAAAGGTACCGAGGGCCATCGACAAGCCGACCGATTGCATGGCCAGGGAGACCCCGATCACCAGTAACAATGAAAAAGCGACAAACATTTCGCGCAAGCCGGTTTGGGCAATCACGCGCATGACCGGGGGCAACAGCGTGCGGCTGGCAAAAATAATGGCAACAATCACGGCAATGGCCTTGCCTACCGCCATCACATCAAACCCGGTGCTTGCGTGATGCGGGGCAATCAAGGCCAGGATCATAAACAGCGGGATCACTGATAAATCCTGAAACAGCAGAGTGGCAAAGGCCGCTTGTCCGCCCGGCGTGTGTAACTGCTTTTTCTCAATCAGCGCTGTCAATCCAATGGCGGTCGATGACATCGCCACGCCCATGCCGATAATCAGCGCCTCCTGCCATGAAAAGTGCATTAAGTAGGCGATGTTGCCAACCACGGCGATGGTCAGTGTTACCTGCAAGCCACCCAGGCCAAACAACAGCTTGCGCAACTCCCATACTTTTTGCGATTCCAGCTCCAGACCAATTAAAAACAACATCAATACCACGCCAAACTCGGCAAAGTGCAGCACTTGCTCCGGGTCGGCAATCAACTTCAAGGCATAAGGGCCCAGCAAAATCCCAGCAATCAGATAACCCAGCACCGAACCCAGGCCGAGCCGTTTGAACAATGGCACCAGAATAATGGCGAAAGACAGGTAAATGGCCGCTTGCACCAGAAAGTCAGAAGTGGAATGCATGATGCCCTTAAGAGAAATAAAGATTGAAATAACGGCTGCTAAAAATGCTTTGCCAGATAAATCTGACATGACTATCAGATTGCTACCAATATATTACTGACAAACGCTTGTTTAAAGTGTCTATCAGCCATTCATAAACGCCATTTTAAAGAATTAACCGCTATGCAGACGCCTAAAGAATTTGCTGATCAGATTTTTGATGTATTAAGTTTTTCGATTGACTTAGCCTGCCATGAAAAAGAATGGTTTAACGTCAGCCGCGATGCCCTCGCGTTTGGCTTTAACCAAACCGATGTCTCCAGTGATTTTGCCTACGCCCAGCGCTTTGACCTGGAAGTCTCCCCCGACATTTTCATCAGCCTGCATTATCGCTCGTTTGACCCCTCCGGCCCTTTCCGCCGCCTGCCTGGTGTCAGCAAGTTTGAGCTCACCCTGTCTGTTCAAGACAAAATGCAGCGCTTTCATCAAAACAGCTTTGATGAACCGCTCACGGCTAACGACCCCTCGGCTTGGGATGAGCTCTCCTACGCATAACGCCGTTTAAGACGGCCTTTGCCTTTTAGAGAGTCATCCACTGCCGGATCAGCGGCGCATGTTGCGCCCAACCTTTCTCGCTTACACACCAGTGTTGTACTTGCCCGCCCACCAATAATAATTTTTTCGCATAGGCTGCTGCTTCATCCACAAGCGGATGGCCTTGTTCGCTAATGATGAGCGCATTAACCAGCCCCGCCAGTCGGCACGACTGGACAGGCGAAACATAAGGATGCCAGGCCAAACTGGGGCAGGGCGCATAGTCAGCCCATGCCGCCCGGCAGGGACTCTCGGTCAGGCGAGCGAGCGACGGCGAGGTTTGCAAGGCATCCAGCATGGGGTTAATCAAGACTTGCCCTTGCAGTTGGGCAGGTGCACGCAGCCCGCGGTCTCTGTAAAGCAGGGCGGTGACGGCTGCCAGATTGCCGCCAGCGCGCTCGCCACCTACAAATAGCAGCTTCGCATTTGCCCCTAATACTTTTGCATGTTCACTGAGCCACTGCAAGGCCTGGTAGGCGACTTCTATACTCTGTGGAAACTGCACACGCGGCGCCAGCGGATAATCTACACATACCACGACACAGCTGTCTGAGAGGGCTTCAGCCAGTGCATGCGCGCTCTCAATCTGGCCCTGATTAAACAGGCCATCATGAAAATACAGCAGTGCTGGCCCTCGCTTTTGGCGGTGGTGGCGGCCAAACACCTGCAGCTTGATACTGTGGCCGCTGGCGGCATATTCAAAGGTAGTGGTCCACATGGTGTAGGGTTGATGCAAACGCTAATGCAGGCACTGCGCTGCGTGCCTGCATTTGGGCATCCACTAGCGCAAACCGCCCCCCACCAGCAATTGCTCACCAGTCAGCCAATAAGCATCTTCAGAGGCCAGAAACACTGCGACAGAGGCAATATCATTCGGTTGCCCACTGCGCCCCAGTGGCGTCTGTGCCACATAAGCGGACTCCATTTCTGAACCGATCACCCCGGCGGTATGCGTGCCTTCTGTTTCCACCAGGCCAGGGTTCAAGGCGTTGACGCGAATCTTGCGTGGGCCCAACTCTCTGGCCAGCACGCCGGTGATGGCATCCACTGCGCCCTTGGTGCCGGTATACACGGCACTCGCAGGGGGGGTTAAACGGCTCACTACCGAACCAATATTGATAATGCTGCCGCCCTCAGGCAAGTGTTTGACCGCGGCTTGCGAGGTCAGCAACAGGCCCAGCACATTAATGTTGAATTGCTTGTGAAAATGGTCAGGCGTGATTTCTTCTAGGGTGGCAAATTCATACACCCCGGAGTTATTGACCAAAATATCCAGCTTACCAAAGTGAGTGATCGCTGCGTCTACCAGCGCGTGTGCATCAGCCACCTCACTGACATTGCCGCCCACCGCTACCGCCTTGCCACCCGCTTGTGTAATCTCGGCCACTACTTTGTCAGCCCCAGCCTTGCTCGATAAATAATTCACCACCACCGCTGCACCCTCGCGGGCAAAGCGTTTGGCAATTTCTGCCCCTATGCCTTTAGAGGCCCCAGTGACTACAGCGACTTTTCCTTCCAGTTTCTTGCTCATCTTGATACTCCTCAATTAATAAAGTGGTTTAAAACTGGTGACCACTATAAATAAATAAAAAACCCAGATAAATCACCTAAAAATGCAATCACTGTGCTAATTTATTGCACAATCAAGTCAAACAAGGATGGATATGGACCGTTTTGACACCATGTTGGCCTTTACTAGGGTGGTCGAGCTCGAGAGCTTCACCAAAGCCGCCATGTCACTCAACCTGCCCAAAACCACGGTCTCGGCCCAGGTGCTGGCGCTGGAAAAACGCTTGCGCGTCAAACTGTTGCACCGGACTACCAGACGCATCAGCGTGACTACGGATGGCGCTGCCTATTACGAGCGCGCCATTCGGCTTTTAAACGAGCTCGAAGAAACCGAAGCCGCACTCACGCAGTCCACCGCCAGCGCAAAAGGCCGCTTGCGCGTAGACGTGCCCACGCCTTTAGGCCGGTTAGTGATTATTCCTGCCCTGGCCGAGTTTTTTAAACGCTATCCCGAGATCCAGCTGGAGATCGGCTGTGACGACAGGCCAATTGATTTACTGGAGGAGGGCGTCGATTGCGTGATCCGCGTCGGCAATCCTCAAGACGCCAGCCTGGTTGCCAGGCGCGTAGGCACCATGCAGTTTTTACTGGTCGCCGCCCCGCAATACCTCAACACTTATGGCAGGCCTATGTACCCTGAGGCGTTGCAACACCACCAGGGCGTACACTTTTTTTCCTCCAAAACCGGCAAAATCCGCCCCTTTATGCTCACGCATGCAGGCACCGAGCAAGAAATCCCCGCCATGCGTAAACTCGCCATCAACAATGGTGACGCCATCGTCGCCGCTGCGCTGGCAGGGTTAGGTATCAGCCAGCTGCCCGCATTCATGGTGCAAGGGTATTTAACTGAGGGTAAATTAGAAAAGGTCTTGGCCGATTTTCCGGCCGGGAGTTTGCCGATTAACGCACTCTATCCACAAAATCGGCACCTCTCATCCAAAGTGCGGGCATTTATCGAGTGGGTGGCAGAGTTGTTTGAAGGGTGTCGTTTACTGCAAAAAACCAGTTAACTGAAATCGCATTATGCATAGGAAGCAAAATGAGCCAACGCGAACAAAATTTTGAAGAAACCTTGTTTCAACGCATTCCCCAAACTAAAAACCTGGGGATACACATTGCCAGGATGAATGAACACCAACTCACCGCCCACGGCGATTTTTTGCCCAACAAAAACCACCTCGATATCGTGTTTGGTGGCAGCATCGCTGCTATTTCGATTACCACGGCCTGGGCACTGGTGCAGTCCAAAATTGAACAAGCCGGGCTTAAAGGCAGCCTGGTCATCAAGCGGCAAGAGATTGATTATCTATTGCCAGTGAAAACAGACTTTGAATGTGTAGCGAGTTTTCAATCAGCGGATGATTGGGACAGTTTTAAAAAGACTTATCAGGAAAAGGGCAGGGCGAAAATTATAGTCATGGCTCAAATGGTCAGCGAAGCCAAAGTCACCTCAAGATTTCAGGGAGTGTTTGTTTTGTATCAATGATGCTTAATGCCCATGATGCACTTACGAGGATGATTAAATGGAAAATACAGAACCTACCCGCGAAGAGATCAATGCCCTCATAGGTGCCACGCTACTAGAGTTTGGCGCCAGTTGGTGCAGCTACTGCAAGGCGGCGCAATCTACAATCAGCGCTGAACTCATCCAGTTCCCGCATATCCGCCACCTTAAAATTGAAGATGGTAAAGGCCGCAGGTTGGGGCGGTCGTTTCACGTGAAACTATGGCCGACGCTCATTTTTATGAAAGCGGGTGTGGAAGTGGCGCGTTTGGTCAGGGATATTGAACCTGCTGAATTAAAAGCTGCACTTTTAAGCATTAGCGATCGCTGATGCTTGATCAACACAAATCATCCAGATGTTTTGGCTCGCAGATGCGGCCATTTTCCTGCAGTGCATGCAGATTTTTTGCCATTTCGTAGTTCATTTTTCTGAGGCGGGTGACTGAGCCTAACGGCCGGTGCGAGGCCAGACCTTGCCAGGGAGAGAACAGCATGCCGTCATCGATTAGCCTTGAACGGTAAGGGCTCCAGGCAATTTGGGGTTTGGCGGTGATGCGGGCGACTGGGATATAAGGGGAGCGCTCTTCTGGCCAGATGATGGTGGCGTCTTCGATGGGCATGGTTTGGAGATCGGTGCAGAGTTGTACGCGTAGCTCCCAAACGGCGGTGCGCTTGATAAAAAAATCGACGATGGATTTTCTGAGGCCGTCTGAGGCGAACAGGTCTATGGGTTTGTTGCTGAGGGCGATGAGGTCGGGGGCGATGGGGACAACCGCGATTTTAGCCATGTAGTCACCATACATGATCGGGTCCTGGCTGATGTAGGTTTCACCGAGCAAGTTGGTTTCTTGCGACTGGTAGAGGTGGTTAAGCTGCGATTGCTGGCCATATTTGAGCGACTCGACCAAATGTGCGGTAGAACGGAACAATTGCGCGAGGAAATGCCGGAATTCTGTACTGGTGTTGGGCGAACACGCTAAGTGTTTGAGGTTGTTTAAAAACACCTGCACGCTGGAGGATAAAAAACTGGCGCCGTTTACAAATAAAAAATTTTGCGTGATGGCGTCTTCACTGCCTGGCAGGCGCTCGCCTTCTACACCTACCACCTTCAGCGCGAGGCTGCGGGGCGTACCGGGTTTGTCGTGCAGGATGTCACCAGGGACAGTGGAAAAGCGCATAATCAGCGGCAGGGTTTGCGGGCGTGCAAACAGGCCTTGTGCATAGGCAGGCGGCAGTTGGTCATAGATTTGCATTTCGGCTGTGAGCAGGCCGTGGCTTTTCAGGTGCACACTGCGTGCAGCATGGGTGGCGGCCTGGCTGCTGATTTCTGAGAGCTTGTGCAGAGTTTGCTGCAGGTGCTGCTGGCAGGTGCGTTCGGTGGTGGCTACCACCTCGTAATCGGGCTGGTAATTTAGGGGCGAGACTACAAATTGATCTGTTTGCTGCATCACAACCCCCTTTTGCAATTGGGTTTATCGGATCAGTGCCAAGCACATCGATTTCTAGAGGGCGGGGTACCGCCCACTCTGATATTACTCTTTGGTCTCACCGGCTTCTTTGCGTTGTTTATTCACAATACGTGCAGCGACTTCTTCTTCGCGGCCAGGATAGCGGTGATCCTTTTTAAATTCCTCTTTGAGTTTTTCATATTCACGTTCCCGTTTCGGGCTGGAACCTCTGGGCATGTCACACCTCCTTTTGCGTGAGTGCAAACGGCAGCCGTTATGGCTGCCGTATTGTCTGGTTATCAAACTGAAGTCGAAAATTCATTCAACCTTCATTTTCAAACGCGACAATTGCAGATTACGCGGGTAACTGGCGGTAGGGCATCCGGTTCAGGCTTAAGCGACTGTAGGAAGCGCTTTATGCCACGGGTTGCCAGTCATAAACTTTTGAACGCATTTAGGCTAAAAAAATCCTTAAACCGGGATTCTTTACGCTTGCAAAGCCTTAAGGGTTGGCGGCAGACAAAGCATGGTAAGACGTCATCAAGTTGCGGTAATCTGGAATATGGTTGGCACAAAGGGCACCCAGGCCTTCAATATCGTGGCGCCAGTCGCGCTGCAGTTCACAGGCCACGCCAAACCAGGTCATCATGTGTACCCCGGCGGCTTGCATGCGTTGCCAGGCGGCATCGCGGGTGAGGGCGTTAAAAGTGCCTGAGGCATCGGCGACTACAAATACTTCAAAACCGGCTTCAATGGCTGAGAGTGCGACAAACGCGACACAAACCTCGGTGACGACGCCAGCAATAATGAGCTGCTTTTTACCTGTCGCCTTGATGGCCTGTACAAAGTCCGGGTTATCCCAGGCATTAATCTGGCCGGGGCGAGCGATGTAGGGCGCATCGGGGAACAGTGTCTTGAGCTCTGGCATAAGCGGGCCGTTGGGGCCGGTTTCAAAGCTGGTGGTTAGGATGGTGGGCAGGTTAAAAAATTTGGCGGCATCGGCCAATGCAAGCACATTGTTTTTAAAGCGGTCTGGCTCGATATCGCGTACCAGTGATAATAAGCCAGCTTGGTGGTCTACCAACAATACGGCAGCGTTGTCACGGTCCAGACGGGTGTAGGGTGTATTTTTCATAATGTAATCCTCTCGAGATGTGGTTGGCTGGGTTACCGCCGTCTGTACTGCTGGTTGACGGCGGTGCCTGCTGTTTTATGTGATCAAGATGCCTGGCCCTTAAGCCGTGGCAAAACGGCCCTGGTTGTAGTCATTAATGGCCTGGTCGATTTCCTCCCAGCTATTCATGACAAAAGGACCATGCCCGATCACCGGCTCATTGAGCGGCTCACCATTGAGCAATAGCAACGTGGTGTCTTGCTGGGCCTGCAATACCAGTTCAGTCCCTTCACGCTGCATCACGGCCAGCTCACTAGGGCGGATGGTATGCACTTCACCGGTTTTCACTGCGCCATGCAACACAAAAATCGCCGTCGTGTGCCCCTCAGGCAAGGTGAAGGTAGTGCGTGTCCCGGCGTTGAGGCGTACATCCCACACGTTCATTGGCGTGAAGGTCTTTGCCGGGCCTGGGTTGCCGTCATATTCACCGGCAATGACACGTACCTTGCCTGCCTCTTGCGGCAGAGTGACCTCAGGAATCTGGGCATGGGTAATGCCTTGATAGCCTGGCGCGGTCATTTTGTCCTTGGCAGGCAGGTTGACCCATAACTGGATCATTTCAAACGGACCGCCTGTGCGGGCATAGTCATCGCCGTGATACTCCTCGTGAATAATGCCTGAGCCTGCAGTCATCCACTGGACTTCCCCCGGGCCGATGGTGCCGCCCGCGTTGGTGGAATCATGGTGCGAGACCTGGCCATCGTAGACGATGGTGACCGTCTCAAAGCCACGGTGCGGGTGTTGGCCGACGCCTCGTCTATGTGCTGTTGGCTCAAAGCTAGTGGGGCCTGCATAATCCATCAGCAAAAAGGGTGAAATATCACTGGCGATATCGCGGTAAGAAAAAATGCTTTGTACCGGAAAGCCGTCACCGACCCAGTGGTTGCCGTTACTGCGTTTGATAAATGCCAGTTTTTTCATGGTTTGCTCCTTGTTCAGGGGTGTGCGTGATTGCATGGATCACACTATAGACAGATGACAATCAGGTGACTAGATGGTTAAATGTGAAATTACTTTTCATTTAGTTGAATAATCATGGACTTTAACGAAGCGGCGGTATTTGTCAGGGTGGTGCAGGCCGGCAGCTTTAGCGCGGCCGCCCGTCAATTGGGATTACCGACGTCGACAGTGAGCACGCGGGTGGCAAGACTGGAGCGGCGGCTGGGTGTGACCTTGCTGCAACGCACCACGCGCCGTTTGCACCTGACCGAGGCGGGCAGCCTGTATTTTGAACATGCTTCGACCGGGCTGGGGTATTTAATGGAGGCAGAGGCCGCACTTGATGAGGCCAGGCAACAGCCGCAAGGGACATTGAAAATGACGGCTCCGGCGGATTTGGGCGATGCGCTGTTGGGACATTTGCTAGCCGAAACGCAGGCGCGGTATCCGGCATTGTCACTGGAGCTGTGGTTGACCGAGCGGTATGTCGATTTGGTCGCAGAAGGCGTGGACGTAGCGATCCGCATGGGGGAGTTACGCGACTCCAGCCTGATTGCCAAATCGCTGGGGACCATACAATGGGCGTTATTTGCCAGCCCGGCTTATTTGCAGCAGGCCGCGCCTATCAACTCTCCGGTCGAGCTGGCACAGCATCCCTGTGTGCAGTTTACGCCCATGGGGCGGCATCATTGGGAGTTGCAGCGGGGCACCAATCAGATCCGGGTGCCGTTGCCGGGTCAGGTGTTGGTCAATAATATCGGTGTTGTCAAAACCATGGCCGAGAGCGGGCAGGGGGTGGCTTTATTGCCAACCTTTATTTGTCAGGCGGCAGTGCGGCAGGCTGGCTTGCAACGTCTGTTGCCAGAGTGGCGTGGCCAAGCTGATGCGGTGCACCTGGTGTATCCTAAGCAGCGCTTTATGCCACCCAAGCTACGCGGGTTTATTGACCTGGCAGTGACTGCCCTGAAGCCATTGTTTGTGGCCTAGCCGGACACGAATTCTAAAGACTGCCTCCCGCAATCCCTTGAGGGGACTCACTTTATTTCTACAGGCGCTGTAGATGCCCCCGTGACCCGGGGCGACTGAAGTTACGCTTGCATCACTGACATTTCTTAGTATTTTTTTGCCATTCTTCAGCTAAAAATCGTGGCTTGGCTGCTGTCATTTTGCGTTTTTTGGCGCATGATACCAAGATAAGCAATTAAAGTATCAGCCGCTTTTAACCGTTGTTAAGACATTAACAATTATAGGCAGGGGGATGCGTGCGTTGAACAACACCACGGCAGAATCATCAGCGCTACACATTGAAATTGTGGATATGCTGTATGGCAATAACCGCAGGTCATTACTGGCTGCGTTTATTGTCATGGCTGCGTTGCTGCTCGTGCAACGGCATTTGATCGCCTCACCGATTCTGCTGATTTGGAGTGTACTTTTTCTGCTGGCCTATGGCGCACGTGCCTTTTTAACCTACCAATATGCCAAAGACCCGGTGCGTGAGGCACATACCCGGCAATGGTTGCAGTGGTTTCGCGCCACCTCTCTGTTTTGCGGCATCGCCTGGGGTCTTGCGGGGATCCTGCTGTTTCCCGAGAGCGATACCGAACATCAGGCCTTTTTAATCTTTGCGCTGGTGGGTGTCTGCGGGGCAGGCATCGTCATTTATTCGGTGGATACCACGACGAGTAATCTGTTCACGGGTGGGATTTTGTTGTTCATGATTCCACGCTTTGTGCTACATGGCACACAGTTGTCGCTGGCGCTGGCGGTGCTATTTATAGTCTATGTGATTTATGTGACGGTGGCTGGCCGCAGCCTGGCCAGCAGTTTGCGTGACAATATCATGCTGCGCATCGCCTCTAACCTGGACAATAAAAAAGTCCACCAATTGGCCTATTATGATTTTTTAACCGGGCTGCCTAACCGCCGTTTGTTAACGGATAGGCTCAACCAGTCATTTGCACGCTGTGCACGGCACAAAAGTTATGGTGCGGTCATCTGCCTGGACCTGAATAATTTTAAGGGCCTCAATGACAGCAAAGGCCATCAGGCTGGCGATGAATTGCTACAGCAGGTGGCGGCGCGCTTATCCTTGAGCTTGCGCAAACGCGATACGATTGCACGCATGGGCGGCGACGAATTTATTGCCGTGCTGGATGACCTCTCTAAAGATAAGGCTGAGGCGGTGGTCGCAGCGCATCGGGCGGCTGAAAATATGATGGCGGTATTTTCTGCGCCGTTTGAGCTGCAAGACAGTTTGTACCGCACCTCGCCCAGTATCGGTATTTGCCTGTTTATGGGGGATCACTTCGACGAAGCCGAGGTGTTGCGTCGCTCAGATATTGCCATGTATCAGGCCAAAAAATCGGACAAGCTCAACAGTATCCAGATGTATGACGAGACGCTCCATCCCGCCATTGAGCAACGTGCGTCGCTTGAGAATGAGCTGGCATTTGCCTTGCAGGCCAATCAACTGTTGTTGTATTACCAGGTGCAGGTGAATGCGGATCAGCAACCCATTGGTGCCGAAGTCTTGTTACGCTGGCAACATCCGACACTGGGCATGATTCCGCCCGACCAGTTTATCCCGATTGCAGAGGAGACGGGCGACATTGTGCCCATCGGGCATTGGGTGCTGGCCCAGGCCTGCCAGCAACTCAAGCATTGGGCAGATTCTGCACACACGGCTGGACTTAAACTATCCGTCAATGTCAGTGCCAAGCAGTTTAGTCAGCCCGACTTTGTGCGGCAGGTGACAGAGATTGTGCTGGCCAGTGGCTGTGATGCGCGCCACCTGTGCCTGGAGTTGACCGAGAGTCTGATTGTGAAAAACATTGATGAGGTGATTGGCAAGATCAAGGCGCTCAAAGCGCTGGGCATCACCTTCTCGCTGGATGATTTTGGCATAGGCCAGTCTTCATTGTCGGTATTAAGACGTTTGCCGCTGGATGAACTCAAGATCGACCGCAGCTTTATTAAAGATATTGCGCATAACAACTATGATTCATTCATTGTGCAAACCATCATCAATATGGGCAAAAATCTGAGTCACTCTGTGATTGCCGAAGGCGTGGAGTTACAGCAGCAGATGACCATGTTGCAGCATATGGGCTGCCAACGTTTTCAGGGCTATTTGTTTAGCAAACCGGTGCCACTGGCCGAGTTTGAAGCCTGCTTGCAGGCGATTCTGACGCAGCCTGAGGCTTTGGCCAGATTGCAGACTGGCCTCTATTAAACCTTGATCCACTCTTCCGCCTGACTTAACCAGCGTTGCAAATGTGCGCTCACCGCTGCAGGGTCTGTCTGCAGCAGTTTTTCGGCCACGGGCTTCGCCGCGTCAAGCAGGTGCTCGTCCCGTTCCAGGTCGGCAATTTTGAGCATGGGCACGCCGCTCTGACGCGTGCCTAGCAGCTCGCCCGGGCCGCGAATATGCAAGTCGGCTTGCGCAATGGCAAAGCCATCATTGCTCTCATAAATCACTTTCAGCCGTTGGCGGCCAATTTGTGAGCATTGCTGTTTGCTATATAGCAGGATGCAGGTACTTTTTGCAGCACCGCGGCCGACGCGTCCACGTAACTGGTGCAACTGACTCAGGCCCATGCGTTCGGCGTGTTCAATCACCATTAAACTCGCATTCGGTACATCCACGCCGACCTCAATCACGGTGGTGGCCACCAGCAACTGAATCTCATTGCCCGCAAACGCCTGCATGACGGCCTGCTTCTCTACCGGTTTCATGCGGCCATGCACCAGCCCGACCTTGAGGGTAGGGAACACCTGCTGCATATAGGCAAACGTGTCATTGGCGGTTTGCAATTGCAAGGCCTCAGACTCTTCAATTAGCGGACACACCCAGTAGGCTTGATGTCCTTGCGTGCAGGCCTCATAGACGCGCTGCAAAATCTCTTCACGTCTGTCATCCGCCACCAGTTTGGTGACGATAGGGGTCCGGCCCGGCGGTAGTTCGTCTATCACCGACACATCGAGGTCGGCATAGTAGCTCATGGACAAGGTGCGTGGAATCGGCGTGGCCGACATCATGAGCTGGTGCGGTTCCAGCGCCGTGGCTTGTCCGCTGGTCGCGCCTTTTTTTCTAAGGGCCAGCCGCTGGCCGACACCAAAGCGGTGCTGCTCATCCACAATTGCCAACCCCAGTTGCTTGAACTGCACTTCGTCTTGAAAAAGCGCATGTGTACCCACGGCTAACATGGCTTCACCATTGGCAATCATTGACAGTGACTGCTCACGTTCCCTTTTTGGCTGGCTACCTGTCAGCCAGGCCAGCGTGATGCCCAAGGGCTGTAACCAGCTACTGAGTTTCTTGTAATGTTGTTCGGCCAGGATTTCGGTCGGCGCCATCATCGCCACTTGCCAGCCGTGTTCGATCAGTTGTAGCGCGGCCAGGCAAGCGACGATAGTTTTGCCACTGCCAACATCGCCTTGCAGCAAGCGCTGCATGGGGTAGGGCTGGCTCAGGTCCTGGCGGATTTCTTTCACCACTTTTTGCTGCGCTGCGGTGAGCTCAAACGGCAGCATGGCGAGCAGGCGGTCAGCCAGCGCATGGGTGTCTGCAATCGCGGGGGCTGTGGCGCGTTTGCGCCGGGCATAATGCTGGCGCATGGATAACTGTTGGGCCAGCAACTCGTCATAAGCCAGGCGTTGCCAGGCCGGATGGCTGCGGTCTTCCAGGCTGGAAAGCGGGCTGTCTGGCGAGGGTTGGTGCAGCAAGTGCACGCTGCTGGCAAAGTCTGGCAGGGCCAGGGAGGCATATACCCAGGCGGGCAGAGTTTCGGTTAACAATGCAGGCTGCAATACCAGATTGACCGCTTTGCGCAGGCTATTCTGGCTCAAGCCTGCGGTGGTGGGGTAGACGGGCGTCAGTGCCTGATTGACGGGCGTTTCTTCACTGACTTTGCGTTGGGTGGGGTGCACCATTTCATAGCCAAAAAAGCCGCCACGCACTTCACCAAACACGCGTAAGCGCTGGCCTGGTTGCATGAGGGCGATCTGGCTGGGATAAAAATGTAAAAAGCGCAAATGCAGGATGCCGGTGTCATCTTGCAGGCTGACATTGAGGGCTTTGCGCGGTTTGTAGCTGACCTCCTGATGCACCACCACACCTTCAACCTGCGTTTGTTCACCCAGACGCAAATCGCGGATGGCGGTAATGCGCGTTTCATCCAGATAACGCAAGGGCAAGTGCAGCAGTAAGGCTTCGGCCGAGGTAATCCCCAGTTTGCCCAACTGGCTGCGCAGGGCAGGCGACAGACCTTTGATTTCGCTCAAGGGACGCATGCGGTCAAGTCAGGCTTACTGGATGCGCTGCTCCACCTGGTTGCCTTTGACGCGGTTGATACGCACGATCTGCTGGATCTTGCGCAGGTTGCGGATCAAGGTAGCCAGATGCACTCGGTTGTGGACCTGCAAGGTAAAGTTGACGTTGGAGTACTGGCTGCCGTCGCTGGTCTCCACACTCACATTGTCAATGTTGGCTTCTGCATTGGAAATGGTGGCCGCAATCTTGGCCAGCATGCCGCGCTCATCCACCACCGTGATACGCAAGTTGACGCTGAACAGTTTTTTCGGATCCGCATCCCATTCCACATCCAGCCATTTTTCCGGATCCAGCCGGAATTTGCGGATGGCGGGGCAATCATGCGTGTGAATGACCAGGCCTTTATCTTTATTGATAAAGCCCAGAATCGGGTCGCCAGGAATCGGGCGGCAGCAGGGCGCAAACTGAACAGCCATCCCCTCGGAGCCGCGGATGGTAATCGTATCGAGTACCTTGCCGGTTTTATCTTCGGTTTCGGCTGGATGGGCCAGCAGCTGGTGCGCTACCATCAGGCTGTTACGTTTGCCGAGGCCGATATCGGTCAGAATGGCCTGGCGCGTTTTGCTGCCATAGTCATTCATGACTTTTTGCCATTGTTTGTCGCTAATGTCGCCCGGCTCGATATGCATGGCGCGTAACGCCACATTAAGCATACGCTCGCCCAGTTGTGCCGACTCTTCCACCTTGACCGTTTTCAGGTAATGGCGGATATGCGAGCGCGCCTTGCCCGTCACCACATAATTGAGCCAGGCCGGATTGGGTTTGGCCAGCGGTGCAGTAATGATTTCCACATGGTCGCCATTGCGCATTTCACTACGTAGCGGTGCCAGCTCATTATTGATCTTGACCGCGACACAGCTATTGCCCACATCAGAGTGGACGGCATAGGCAAAATCCACCGCCGTCGAGCCACGTGGCAAGGCCATGATGTTGCCTTTGGGCGTAAACACATAGACCTCGTCCGGGAACAGGTCGACCTTGAAGTTCTCCAGAAATTCGTGGCTATCGTCGCTTTCGGTCTGGATTTCCACCAAGCGTTGCAGCCACTGGTGGGTTTGTTGTTGCAGCTTGGTCAGGTGGGCATCGGTGGTTTTATACAGCCAGTGCGCGGCCACCCCGGCATCGGCAATGTTGTGCATCTCCTGGCTGCGGATTTGTACCTCAATCGGCGTGCCAAACGGGCCAAACAGGGTGGTGTGCAACGATTGATAACCGTTGGCCTTGGGGATGGCAATATAGTCCTTGAAGCGGCCGGGAATAGGTTTGTAAAGCGCATGCAGCGCCCCTAACGCCAGATAGCAGGCGGCGTTGTCTTTGACGATGACGCGAAAACCGTAAATGTCGTTGATTTGCGACAATTTCATCGATTTTTCGCTCATCTTTTTGTAAATACTGAACAGATGCTTTTCGCGGCCCTGTACATCGTACTCAATGCCGTATTGCAATAGCTGGTTCTGGATGGCCTCCAGGATCTTGCTGATCACTTCTTTACGGTTACCGCGTGCCAGCCGGATGGCTTTGTCGATCACGTGGTAGCGGTTGGGGTATAAATACTTGAGGCTCAGGTCTTCCAGCTCATGGTAAATCGGGTTCAGGCCCAGCCGGTTGGCAATGGGCGCATAAATATCCAGCGTTTCACGGGCGATGCGCTTTTGCTTTTCTGGCCGCATGGCGTCCAGTGTTTGCATGTTATGCAGCCGGTCGGCGAGCTTGACCAGGATCACGCGGACATCCTGGCTCATGGCCAGCAGCATTTTGCGGAAGTTTTCCGCTTGTGCCTGCATGGCAGTTTGCAACTCGACCTTATCCAGCTTGGTCAGGCCGTCTACTAGGTCAGCCACTTGTTTGCCAAAGCGCTCGGCAATGGCGGCACTGTCGACTTCGGTATCCTCAACCACATCATGCAGCAATGCGGCCAGCAGGGTAGGCAGATCCAGGTGCAGTTTAGCCAGAATACAGGTCACCGCCACCGGGTGCGAGATATACGGTTCACCGGTTTTGCGGGTTTGTCCCGCATGCGCCTGGTCGGCATAGCGATACGCTTGCCAGACCAGTTGCACTTCTTCTTCGTTGAGATATTTGCGGATCAGCTGGGTAAGGGGGGAATCCTCACGGTCAGCGGGGAGCAAGTCCGCTTCGCTCAGCGGCGGTTTGGACTTGCGATGGGCATGGTCGCCTTGGGTGTGGGGCATGGCTGCTTAAGCGTGGCCCTTTTTCTCTAAGATCTCTACACCGATTTTACCGGCAGCAATTTCACGCAAGGCAATCACGGTCGGTTTGTCTTTTTGTGAATAACCACTGACGAGTGGATCGGAACCATTGGCCAATTGTCTGGCGCGATAAGCCGCGACCAGCGTCAGTTGAAAACGGTTAGGGATGTTGTCCAAGCAATCATCGACAGTAATACGTGCCATAAAAACCTCTATCTGTGTGAACCTGAAGTGCGGCGTGCGCCGGCTTAGGTAAGGGATTGAATCAATGACGCGTGGCAGGCTACCTGGCGGTTTAACTGCAAGCGCTGGGCGCGAACAATCGCCATCAGATCCTGCAAGGCCACGTCAAAATTATCATTAATTGTAACATAATCAAACTCATGCACGTGACGCATCTCCTCACGCGCGGCGGACAGCCGTTGTGCAATCACGGCTTCACTGTCCTGGCCGCGGCTGTTGAGGCGGTGCGCCAGCGCTTCGATGGAAGGCGGCAGAATAAAAATAGAGGTCGCGTTGGGGAATAAGGTTCTAATCTGCTGTGCGCCTTGCCAGTCGATTTCGAGGATCACATCGCGGCCGGCAGCCAGGGCGCCTTCGACTTCGCTTTGCGCGGTGCCATAGCGGGCGCTGTGCACATGCGCGCTTTCCAGAAAACCGCCGGCGTCTAGAATCTCCAGAAACGCGGGCTCTGAAACAAAATGATAGTGGATGCCGTCTTCTTCACCCGGACGCGGTGCACGCGTGGTGTGCGAAACAGACAGTTTCAGGATCGGGTCTTGCGCCAGCATGGCGCGCACCAGGCTGGTTTTACCGGCGCCAGAGGCGGCAGAGATAATAAATAAATGGCCGTGACTCATCATGCACACCATTCAGGGTCAGGCAATGAAGAGAACACGGCTTTCAGACCCTCGCTCCAGCCTTTACGGATGCTGGCATAACAAGGGTCATCTTCTGTCAGGCGTTGCCGTTTGCCGGCGCTTAAAGTATCAGTTCGGTATATCATCAAATCAATCGGTAAGGCCACAGAAATGTTACTGCGGATGGTGGAGTCAAAAGAAATCAGCACGCATTTTACCGCATCTGCGACATTGGTTTGATGTTTGATCACGCGATCAATGATCGGCTTGCCGTATTTGGTTTCACCAATTTGCAGGTAAGGCGTATCCGGGGTCGCTTCGATAAAATTACCGGCGGCATACACATTAAACAGCCGTGGCTTTTCGCCCTTGATTTGCCCTGCGACCAGTACGCTGGCACTAAAGTCTATGCCGTGCTCCTTGAGTGCTTTGCCGTCACGCTGATGCACGCTGCGCATGGCTGCACCCACCACGCTGGCGGCTTCAAACATCGAGTGCACATTGTGCAGGTTGGCATGGCCTTCTGCCGACTTGAGTTGTTCGCGGCACAGGTTGACCACGGATTGCGTGATCGCCAGATTGCCTGCGGTCAGCAGCACAATCATACGTTCGCCCGGCACTTCAAACACATGCATCTTGGGTGCAATCGCCACCTGGTCCACCCCGGCATTGGTGCGCGTGTCTGAGGCCAATACCAGACCTTGTTCAAGCAGGATTCCTACACAGTAAGTCATCTCAAGTCAGTCATTTATCAAGTTAACAAATATCATAGCATGCGAGTACTTGCTATTGCTGGGCGGCTTGTGCCTGCTCACGTAATTGCTGTAAGTGTGCCTGCCGTTGCGCTTCGCTCAGCGCTGTCTGGCGGTTGACGCTCACCATGCTGGCCATGCCTTCCTGGCCGCCACCCATACGTGAGCCAGTCACCGGACTGGCACTGCGGTAGTCGAGACCGACCGCCAGTTTGACATGGGTTTCATCCACCGGAATACCATTGGAGACATCCAGCCCCAGCCATGTCTCTTGTTGCCAAACTTCTACCCAGGCATGGGTTTGCATCAGGCTGCCATCCTCGGTAAACAGGTAACCACTCACATAACGAGCGGGCCAGCCCAGGCTGCGGCAGCAAGCGATAAAAGCATGCGCATGGTCCTGGCAGACGCCCTTGCCCAGTTCAAAGGCGAGGGCGGCGGGGGTGTTCACTTCGGTGGCGCCCTTGCTGTATTGCATGCGGTCGCGCAAGGCCTGCATCATCTCTTGCGCGGGCGCATGGGCAAAATCTTTCGCAAAGGCCATGATGGCATCATCGGGCTGGGTGAGGGGCGTGTCTCGCAAAAAAACAGTCACTGGCAAGGTTGCCGTGTCTACGATTGTCGCGGCACCTGTGTCGACCTCACCGCTCACCGTGATCAATAAAGCCTGGTGCGGCTGGTCGACGACCAGCGTGTGCGCCAGGTTGCCAAACGCATCTGCAAACGGGGTCAGCTGCCCGGCTGCCTTGATCTCCCAATGTCTGACTTGCTGGCGAGGGTCGGTGCGGGGTGTCAGGCGCAGTTGCTGTATGGTGTATGGCACCATTTCGCTGTACACATATTGGGTTTGATGTTCGATGGTTAACCGCATGTCGCTTCCCAAATAAAAAAGCGCAGTGCTGTCTTAGAGCAATCTGCGCATGAGGGGTTCATGGCAATCGTGTGTCAGGCGTCAGGCCGTGGCGCTTAAAAAATTACGTTGTATTTCTTCGCCCAGTTTGCGGTTGGCCAGAATAAATTCATCCAGAAAATGGTGTACGCCATCTTTTAAAATATCCAGCATGCGGCCGTAATGCAGTCTGGCATGCATCTGGCCAGCCAGTCGTTCAGCTTCGGTGTGGCGGCTGCCAGCGACCTGGCGCAAAATCGGCATGATCTCGGCGTAACAGGCATGCAGAGACCGCGGCATGTCTTCACGCAGAATCAATAATTCAGACACCTTGGTCGGTTCAATGGCATCGCGGTAGACTTTTTGGTAAGCCTGAAATGCCGAGACCGAGCGCAACACCGCACTCCATTCGTAGTAATCCACCGCGCCGTCATTGGCTTCTTGCATGGGCATCAGGTACTCATACTTCACATCCAGCAGGCGGGCAGTATTGTCTGCGCGTTCCATAAAGGTGCCCAGGCGCACAAAGCTAAAGGCCTCGTCACGCAACATGGTGCCAAAACAGACGCCACGGAACAGGTGCGAACGGCTTTTTACCCATTCGCAAAATTCGCTCAAGCCGGATTGGGTCAGGTCCTGTTTGATATATTGCCCAAACTCAATCCACAGTGTGTTCATGTTTTCCCAGGTCTCGGTGGTCATGGCCACACGCACGGCACGGGCGTTTTCACGCGCACTACGCAATGAGCTGTAAATGCTGGACGGGTTCTGGCTATCCATGACCAGATGTTTGATGACGTTGGCGGCCGACAGTTCTTTGTAATTGCTGTCATAAATGTCGCGGATCCCGGCAATTTCAAGCACGGCATCCCAGAGTTCTGCTTCGTTGCTGCTGTCTGAAGGCAACAGGGACATGTTATAAGTCACGTCCAGCACACGGGCCACGTTTTCAGCACGCTCGATATAACGTGCCATCCAATATAAATGATCTGCGGTACGGCTTAACATATGACGGCCTCTTGCGTTGCTTGTTGGGCAGCCATTTGCGACTGCACGGTTTCTGCACTGACATCGTCCCGCTCCAGCACCCAGGTATCCTTGGTGCCGCCCCCTTGCGAGGAGTTCACCACCAGTGACCCTTCTTTGAGCGCTACCCGCGACAGGCCACCCGGCACCACACTGACCGTTTTGCCAGACAGCACAAATGGCCGTAAATCCACATGACGCGGCGCAATGCCCTGGTCGACCAGCGTCGGGCAGGTTGACAGTGCCAGCGTCGGCTGCGCGATGTAGTTAGCGGGTTTGGAGACAATGCGTAAACGGAATTCTTCAATTTCCTGCTTGCTGGCTGTGGGGCCCACCAGCATGCCGTAGCCGCCTGAGCCCTGCACTTCCTTGACGACCAGCTCGGGCAGATGATCCAGCACATAGGCCAGATCATCTTCCTTGCTGAGTTGATACGTAGGCACGTTCTGCAAGATGGGGGATTCACCCAAGTAGAACTTGATCATCTCCGGCACGTAAATATACGTCGCCTTGTCATCGGCCACGCCGGTGCCTACAGCGTTGGCCAATGTGACGCCACCATTGCGGTAAACGGAGAGCAGACCTGGCACGCCCAACAGGGAATCGGGCTTGAACACCAGAGGGTCGAGGAAGTCGTCGTCAATGCGGCGGTAGATCACGTCCACCCTTTGCGGGCCTTGCGTGGTGCGCATATAGACGGCGTTATTACGGACAAACAAATCCTGGCCTTCCACCAGTTCTATGCCCATTTGCTGGGCGAGGAAGGCGTGTTCAAAGTAAGCGCTGTTGTAAGCGCCGGGTGAGAGCAATACCACGGTCGGGTCAGTGACGCCGGTCTGGGCGACCGAGCGCAGGTTGTTCAGCAGTACACTGGGGTAATGTTCCACAGGGGCAATCGGGTATTTTTTAAACAAATCCGGGAACAGCCGCATCATCATCTTGCGGTCTTCGAGCATGTAAGACACGCCGGAAGGGGTACGCAGGTTGTCTTCAAGCACGTAAAACTGTGACTCGCTGGTGCGGACCAGGTCTATCCCTGCCACATGCGCATACACCTGGTTAGGTACAGTCACACCCACCATTTCCGGGCGGTATTGCGAATTGGTCAGGATGCTGTGCGGGACAATGCCGGCCTTGATGATTTCCTGATCATGATAAATATCATGCAGAAACATATTGAGGGCGCGTACGCGCTGGACGGCACCTTTGGACAAATGCGCCCATTCACTGGCCGAAATCATGCGTGGAATCACATCAAACGGAATCAGGCGCTCGGCACCATCTTCTTCACCATACACGTTAAACGTGATGCCGACGCGGCGGAACAGGACTTCCGCTTCTGCGCGTTTGGCCGCCAGTTGCTGGGTAGGCACATTCGCCAACCAGCGGTTATAGGCCTGGTAAATCGCCCTTACATTGCCCCCATAGCCCTGCATTTCATCAAAAAACTGTTTGGCCGTTTGCGTCATCGTGCTGGACCTTTGCCTTACTTGTAAAATTCATTTAAACAAGAGCAAGCCGTGTGCCAGCCTGTAAAACCCATTTAAATCATGAGTTTATGTTTTATATGAGCGGGTTTCAGAAAGAAAGCGCACCTAAATGGTGCACTCTCGAATCACGGTTTTGGTGCAAACCATGTGTTAAATAGGGCTTATTCAATATTCTGAATCTGTTCACGCATCTGTTCGATCAACACTTTCAGTTGCATAGAGACTTGTGTCGTTTCAATCGCCACCGATTTGGAGCCTAGTGTGTTGGCTTCCCGGTTCATTTCCTGCATCAAAAAGTCCAGCTTTTTGCCCATGGTGCCGCCAGCCGTGAGGATGCGGTCCATTTCAACAATGTGGGCATTGAGCCGCGCCAGCTCTTCATCGACATCAATCCGTTGGGCATAGAGCACGATTTCCTGACGTACGCGGTCATCCTCTGCCTGCATGGCTTCACGCAGTTTGGTGGTCAGTTTATCCTGATATTGGCTGATCAGGGCAGGTAACAGCGGTTTGACGATGCTGATCTGCTCACGGACGCCTTGCAGACGGTCGAGCAGCACTTGCTTGAGTTTTTCACCTTCGCGCTGGCGGGCGGCAATCAGTTCATCAATGGCCTGCGACAAGCCATTGAGCAGGCTCTGCGCCATGGCCTCGGTATCGATGCTCTCCGTTTGGCAAACACCGGGCAGCTTGAGCACTTCAACCAGATTGACTGGTTGCGCCTGCGGAAAATGTTGCTGTAACGCGGCCAGGGTTTGCGAGATCTGCCCGACCATTTCAGGGTTGAGCGTCAGGTTAGCCACCGCGGCATCGCTTTTGAGATTGATGCGACATTCCACCTTGCCACGTCCCAGGCGGGACTGCAGCAATTCACGTACTTGCGCCTCAAACTGGCGCAAGTTGTCATCGATTTTGACATTGAGCTCAAGATAACGGTGGTTGACTGCCCGCAGCTCAATCAGCAGCAGCCCGCCAGTAAAGCGGCTTTCGGTGGCCGCAAAGCCGGTCATGCTCAACATCGGTTGGCTAGCGGGGGAATTTTTTATCGTCATCATCTGGCTCCTGGCAAACTCACTGATTGTATCAAATGCGGTATCGTTATGCGAAAATGGTACAAACAAGGCGGCGCGCAGAACAAATCACAACCTCTGCTGATGCCATGCCCTTAATAAAAGCCATGATTGTGACGTTAAAGCGCTAGTGAAGCTCGCTCATAAATACGATTTTGCCTTGCCGGTAGGCACTGTGCTGCATGACTACACCATTACCAAGGTGCTGAGTCTGGGCGGGTTCAGCTTCGTCTATCTGGCGCAAGATGCGCAGAAAACCACGGTTGCTATCAAGGAATACATGCCGGTGACTTTAGCCGAGCGCGAGGGCGACACGCATATCCGCTCTAATGGCAAAAATGAAGCCGCCTACAAACATGGCATGAAGTGCTTTTTTGAAGAAGGTCTGGCGCTGGCCAATATCGAGCACAAAAACATCGTGCGCGTGAAAAACTTCTTCCGCGCCAACAGCACCGTCTATATGGTCATGAAATATGAGCGTGGCAAATCGCTGCAAGACTACATCATGGCGTTAGCGCAGCCTGTGCCCGAGAATTTTCTGATCCGCATGTTCGTTGAGTTGCTCAATGGATTGCGTGAGGTGCACTCACGCAAATTGCTGCACCTTGATATCAAACCGGCCAATATCTATATCCGCCTGGATGGCTCGCCAGTGCTGCTGGACTTCGGTTCGGCGCGCCAGGCTTTGTCCGAGGTGACGCTGGCGCCCACTTACACGCCGGGCTATGCCCCGCCTGAGCAATATATAGACCGCAAACATCTGGGCCCCTGGAGCGATATTTACAGCATAGGCGCCAGTATGTATGCCTGTCTGCACCGGGCCTCGCCGATCGCGGCCAACCAGCGCCTCAAGCACGATACGCTGGTGCCGGCCGTGGAGTTGGGGCAACAGATCTACTCTGAAAAATTGCTGGCGATTATTGATGAGTGCATGCAGCTGGATTATATGCTCAGACCGCAAAGTGTGTTTTCATTGCAGAAAAAAATGATTGGCATCCATGTGGCTGAAGATCCGCGTGGCTCGCTGGTGGATAAAATTATTAAAGTGTTGACCAAGCCACTATGAAATTCATCCTATGAAATTCACCATTGCACAAGGCAGTCGCCAGGGGCCGCGACCCTATAATCAGGACCGGCTGGCTTACTCTTACCATCGGCATGCCATTTTCATGGTATTGGCAGATGGCATGGGCGGGCACCAGCATGGCGATGTGGCGGCCGAAATCGCGGTCAAAACCATGATCGATGCCTTTCAGCGCGAATCAAAGCCTATGATTGCGCAACCCGCGCAATTTTTGCGCGAGCAGATTGCACAGGTGCATGAGGTGATCGAAAACGTCCGCCTGCAAAAGCGTTTGCAAGAGTCGCCGCGTACCACCATCGTCGTGGCTTTGATTCAACACAACAAACTGTTTTGCGCCCATGTCGGCGATTCCCGCGCCTACCTCTACCGTAACGGCCTGGTCGAGTTTCAAACAGAAGATCATTCTGTGGTGCAATCCTTGTTGCGCGAGGGTAAAATCCGCGCTGACGAGGTCAACCATCACCCGCACCGCAATAAAATTTATAATTGCGTCGGCGGGGATCGTGAACCGCAGGTCGAACTGACTGCGCCGATTCCGTTGCGGGAGGGCGATGTGGTGTTGCTGTGCTCGGATGGCGTCTGGAACGTGGTGTCCGAGATCAGTATGGCGCAACACATGCTGGCGGCGGATATCCATGATGGTGTCACGCGTTTGCTCGACGATGCCGATGCCGCCAGTATTACCGTTGGTGATAACATGAGCGCCATTGCGCTGCAGTGGGGCGAACGCATTGTCACCCCGCTGACGATTTCAACGCTGGATTTACCGCTAGACGTCACCACCACCATGATGAATGAAAGCCCGGCCACGCCCAGTCCGTATGCGTTAGATCTGACTGACGAAGAAATCGAAAAGGCGATTGCCGAGATACAAGAAGCGCTGGGCAGAACCCGGCAATTGATTAAATAAGAGAAAGTAACCATGACCAGACCCAGCCAGCGCGCCAACGACCAGTTGCGTGCCATCGAAATCATTCGCCATTACACCAAGCATGCAGAAGGCTCAGTACTGGTTAAATTTGGCGATACCCAGGTGATTTGTACTGCCAGCGTAGAAGAAAAAGTGCCAGGCTTTTTAAAAGGTAAAGGCCAGGGTTGGGTGACGGCAGAATACGGCATGCTGCCACGTTCTACCGGTTCCCGCATGGACCGTGAGGCCGCGCGCGGCAAGCAAACTGGCCGCACGCAAGAGATTCAGCGCCTGATCGGCCGCAGTCTGCGCGCCATCATCGACCTCGAAAAACTCGGTGAACGCACCATCCACTTTGACTGTGATGTGATTCAGGCAGATGGCGGCACCCGCACCGCCAGTATCACCGGCGCCTATGTTGCCATGGTCGATGCCGTGTCAACCTTGCTGCAAAAAGGCCTGTTGACCGAAACACCGATCAAAGACTCTGTGGCCGCCATTTCCGTCGGCGTTTACCAAGGCACACCCGTGCTGGATTTGGACTATATCGAAGACTCTGACTGCGATACAGACATGAACGTGGTCATAACCGGCAACGGTGGCTTTGTCGAGATTCAGGGCACCGCCGAAGGCGAGCCCTTTGCCCGCGAAACCATGAACCAGATGCTGGACCTTGCCGCCAAGGGCATCAGCGAAATTGCCGTGATTCAGCAAACCGCACTGGCCGCTTAATATGGCCTTGCCGTTTGAAAAACTGGTCATTGCCTCTGGCAACAAAGGCAAACTCCGTGAAATTGCACATTTGCTGGCACCACTCAATCTCGCAGTGCTGCCACAATCCGAGTTTAATGTGCCAGAGTGCCCCGAGCCGTATGGCACCTTTATTGAAAACGCCCTCGCCAAGGCGCGCCATGCCAGCCAACACACTGGCTTACCCGCGTTGGCAGATGATTCCGGCCTGTGCGTGGATGCATTGCAAGGCGCACCAGGCGTAATTTCTGCACGCTATGCCGGGCCACAGCCAGCCAAAAGCCTGCTCACACAAGACGAGCGCAATAACGATAAATTGCTCACAGCCATGGAACGCATCGCCAACCGCCGTGCCTATTTTTACAGCGTGGTTGTGCTGGTGCGCCATCCGCAAGATCCGCAACCGATCATTGCCGATGGCCTATGGCGCGGTGAAATCCTGCGTGAGTTCCGCGGTACCGAAGGCTTTGGCTACGACCCACTGTTTCTGGATACGCAGACGGGCAAAACCGTGGCAGAATTACCGCTTGAGATCAAAAGTCAGTTGAGTCACCGTGGGCAAGCGATGGCCAAACTGCTGCAACAACTGAAAACACTGGGTGAGTAAACAAGACCATGAGCAATGAATGGCCAAAATGGGTACGCGATGACGGTTCGGTGGTGTCCTGCACCGAAAAGGTCAAAGTCATGGCCGAAAATTTTGACGAGCTGAAACAAATTGCCCAGGACGCGCTGGAAGACGGCTTGCTGATGGAAGTCAGCGAAGCGCAGATGCGCAAAGCGTTGCACGAGCTTGTTGACGCCTTAGTTAATCCTTATAACAAGATTTAGGGAAGTGCTGAATAATTGAGCGAGCGGGATAAAGTGCAAGGCGCACGGAGCACAGGAACCGAGACAGTACGCGGTGTACGGCTCGGTTGCGAGCACCGCGCAACGCAGCAATTTGCCCGCGCAGTCAATTATTCAGTGCTTCCTTAGGCTTGCCAAATGGCAACCCTCTCACCGCAACAAATCCTCCAAGACGTTTTTGGTTACAACCAGTTTCGCCAGCAGCAACAAGCCATCGTAGAACATGTCATCAGCGGGCAGGATGCGCTGGTGCTCATGCCCACCGGTGGTGGCAAATCGCTTTGCTATCAAATTCCAGCCTTGGCGCGTGATGGGCTGGCGATTGTTGTCTCGCCGCTGATTGCCCTGATGCAAGACCAGGTCGAAGCCCTGCAACAACTGGGCGTCAACGCCGCCTTCCTCAATTCCAGTTTAAGCGCTGAGGATAACGCCCGTATCACCCGCCAGGTGGTCAGCGGCGAAATCAAATTATTATACGTTGCGCCCGAGCGTTTGATGGTCGGCAGCTTTTTAAGCCTGCTTGATGAAGTGCAGCAACATGTCGGCCTTGCCTTGTTTGCGATTGATGAAGCACATTGCGTATCGCAATGGGGGCATGATTTCCGGCCGGAGTATCGTCAGCTGACGATATTGCATAACCGCTTCCCCGAGGTGCCGCGTATCGCACTCACGGCGACCGCCGATGCACCGACCCGTGCCGAGATCATCAGCCAGCTCAACCTCGAAAACGCCCGCCAGTTCGTTTCCAGTTTTGATAGGCCAAATATCCGCTACCACGTCGGCATCAAAAATAATGCCCGCCAGCAACTGCAAGCATTTTTAGAGCGCGAGCATCCGAATGACGCTGGCATTATTTATTGCCTATCCCGCAGAAAGGTGGAAGAAACCGCTGCCTGGCTGGTTGAAAAAGGCTGGTCAGCGTTGCCTTACCACGCCGGTTTGCCCGCACAATTACGTGAGCTGCATCAGCGGCGTTTTTTGCGAGAAGAGGGCATCATTATGGTGGCAACCATCGCATTCGGCATGGGCATCGATAAACCCAATGTACGCTTTGTCGCACATTTAGATTTGCCAAAAAGCATGGAAGGCTACTACCAGGAAACCGGCCGCGCCGGGCGCGATGGCCTGCAAGCCAATGCCTGGATGGTCTACGGCATGGGTGATGTTGTCTCCATGCGGCAAATGCTCGATAGCGGCGAAGCCTCCGAAGAACGCAAACGGCTGGAACGCCTGAAACTGGATGCCTTGCTAGGTTACTGCGAATCCACCACCTGCCGTCACCAAAGCATTCTGCGCTACTTCGGCGAAAGCCATCCTGGCGCCTGCGGCCAATGCGATAACTGCCTGCACCCGGTCGAAACCTGGCAAGCCACCCAGGTCGCCCAAATGGCACTTTCCTGCGTCTACCGCACCGGCCAAAGATTCGGCGTCGGCCATCTAATTGATGTGCTGATAGGTAAAGTCACCCCGCAAGTCGAGCGCTTTAATCACGATAAAGTCAGCACCTTCGGCATAGGTAAAACCCTCAATCAAAACCAATGGAGCGGCGTCTATCGCCAGCTGATTGCGGCGGGATTACTGGAAGCAGACATGGCTGCCTATGGCGGCTTGAAACTAACTGAAGCTGCAAGGCCAGTATTAAAAGGCGAGCAAGAAGTCTGGTTACGCCGCGATGCCGAACCCGAAAAACGCATGAGCAAAGCTGAACGTAGCGCCCGCGCCAAAGAAGCCTTTGAAGGTGCCAATGATGACCCACTCTGGCAAGCGCTTAAAGCCAAACGGCTGGAACTGGCAAGAGAGCAGGGCGTACCACCGTATGTGATTTTTCACGATAGTACACTGCTAGAAATTCACAACCGCAAACCACAAACCTTGGATGAAATGGGGCAGATTAGCGGGATAGGGCAGGCAAAATTGCAGAAATATGGTGATGCTTTTTTGCAGGTGCTTGAAGAAATGGCTTAAAAACCACGGAGTACTGTGAAAAAAGAACGCCTAAATGATATCCAGAAATTTCGACTGAATTTTAGGATTCACCTTCTGACTTTGATGGGTTAAATTGGCTGTCATTGAGATTTCAGCAATCTCAAGCAAGTTTTTATTGATGGAGACGCCATCTTCTATAAACCAGCGCAGTACAGGCTCCAAATGCCAGATACCACCCGCAGAGCTTTGATGAATCGGGTTAGGAAAGCGCTTTTTGGGGTTGGCGATGATTTTTTGAATATTCTGCCGAGAGCAACCAATCACGCTGGCAATTTCAGTAGGGGTTACCAAGTCAGGGGATACTTCAATCAGTTCTGCCTCAGGTATCGCCTTTTTCACATCTGCAATCGCACTTAAAACGGCTTCATCAGCAGAAGCTGCCTCACGCACAAACTCAAGCGCAATCACCCCTGTTTTACCTACGCCTATCGTCGCATCATCACAGCCAGCTTCAAACAGCGTATTTAAATATTGCGAAGCATCTGCGTTTTCATCAGGCAGGGCATATTTTAAAATAAACTCGTATTCCATCATCACTCACCTATTTTTTACCTTTGGGCAGGGTCTTTGAGGCGTCCTCATCCACTTTCCCTACACACTTATCTACCACACGTCGTAAAGCTTTAGCATGATTCTCTGGGCTTCTGGGCGTGCTCCAAATACTGGTCACACAAAATTCACCGCAGCGGCATTCCTCATCATTAAACGGGCAATACATCTTTCCCCAACAATGCCCACCACCAACAGTGATTTTCCATTGTTTTGAAATGGCATATTCAATGGCCGCATTGATTTCTTTGTTTGGATGCTTGAGTGCCATGTTATTCCTGGTGATGTTGGTTGTCAATCGACAACATACGTGTTTTTTGTTAACAATTGTTAATATATCATCACCATGACAATCAAAAAAAGAGTTTAGAATTATTGAAAACTGCAGATAACGATGGCTCGCCGCTCTTACGAACACTTCAAGCCAAAAGGCTGGAACTGGCAAGGTAACAGGGCATGCCGCCGTATGTGATTTTTCACGATAGTCTCTTGTTGGAAATTCATAACCGCAAACCTTGGATGAAATGGGGCAGATTAGCGGGATAGGACAGGCCAAATTGCAGAAGTATGGTGATGTGTTTTTACAGTTATTGTAAGTTATGGTTTAAAAGACTTTTATACCACTATACTTAGAATTAAAGATTTACAATTTCAGGACGCGCTATGGCTATATCAGAAAAATCAATAAAAATACTATGGGCTAGCGCGGCTGGGAGATGCTCGTTTCCGGATTGCACAGAGAGGTTAACTTCGGTACACACAGAAACCTCACCGCATTACACTCTTGGGCAAATGGCGCATATAAAAGGTAATAAGAAAGGATCAAATCGCTATGATCAAAACCAGCCTAACGAAGAGCGAGATCTATACGAAAATTTGATTCTTCTTTGCCCTAATCATCATTCTGAAATTGATAAACCTGAGAATGAAGGAAAATATTCAGTTGAGTGGTTAATAGACGCAAAGAAAAAGCATGAGGAGTACGTGTTAATGGCTCTTACCCCACAAAACATAACTAACCTTGAAGACTTAAAAGATGCAATCGCTGTGCTCTTAGCGGAGAGTTATCAAGTTTGGAAAAAATATGGACCCAATTCTGAATTGGCAATGATGAATCCGCATAGTGATGAGCTATATAGTTTATGGTTGAATGAACGACTGTCGACAATTGTGCCGAACAACAGAGTTATTGCAAATCTACTCACACAATATAGAAAAATGTTTGCTCGAAGTGAGCAAGAGATCATCAGTCAATTTTTGTTACACGTTAATAGTTATGAAAAATGGGTTACTAATGAATTAGCTTATCAAGCTGTTGAGCGTTTCCCTAACAGTTTCAACGGCCTTATTATGGGAGATGGGGATGCCAGCACACAACAGTGAGTTTCCATGGCTAAGTTATTATGGACATTATCAATTTTTTGAAAATCAATTAAGTAACCATAATAAAGTTTCTAGAATAAAAAAAGTTTCTACAGGGTTATACGACATAACGCTTACTAATGGACAAACTCTTAGGGTTTTTATCTGTGAATGTTATTCATTTGGTGGAGCCGAATATGTTGAAACCTTACAACAGGTTGGTCATGTGGATAGTGTTGTGATTAACTCTAACTGGTGCGGATATTCCTTAGCTCTGAAAATGGAGTGCATGGCAGATAGGGTAGGTATATTTGATATGAAAGGATTCATGGCAGCTATACACAAAAAAAATTACTGGGAATATATGACAGAGGATGAGAAGGAGAGTACCAATAGATGATTGAGCATCAAAATTGCATTGAGGTATATGGTTTTGGGTCATTCTTCAAGGGCAATTGTGCATATCGGGATATTGATTTGCTCTTAATTCATGAAAAGCTGTCGCTAGTATCTTGTAACAGTGCAATAGATTGCAAAAATAAGATTCAGAGTCTGCTGCCTATTGCACATATAACCATGTTGTCAGTAGAAGAGGAAAAGTCATTTTCATTCATATCTAAAAGCCACTCAATTTATCTTGGGCACATTTGCAAATCTAGATTACAAAGAGATATTGAAAGTATATTTTCTGTTATCAGAGTCCAAAAAGAAGCTTATTCTAAGTCCACTGAGCATCTTAGCGATCATTCAAACTTTGTTTAGTTGCAGTAGGGCACTTTGCTGACATTTAGTCTATTTGAAGTGGGATCGTTTGAGTGATAGCTTATTGGTCATTTAGTGGATTTGATATTACTAGATAATAAGGGCTTCAAAGTTGGCCAAACATTCTCCAATATCTTAGGCTGCGCAATCACATTAGGATGCAATCCATCTTCAATCACCAGATCACTGTGACCACTCACACCTTCCAGAAAAAATGGCACAAAGGGTGTTTTGTAGGTTTGCGATAACTCCAGATAAACCTGTTTAAAACCATTAGTATATTTCGGGCCGTAATTCGGTGGAATAAACATACCTAGCAAAACCACTTGCGCATTGGCTTGTTTGCTGGCTTGAATCATTTTCTCAAGGTTATTTTTCATCGCATCCAGCGGTAAGCCGCGTAGGCCGTCGTTAGCGCCTAGTTCTATCACCACAATACTGGGGTTAAACTGCTGAATTGCGGCAGGCAAACGGCTGAGGCCGCCCGCGGTTGTTTCGCCACTGACGCTGGCGTTGGCAACTTCGTAGGGTAATTGCTTGTCTTTTATTCTTTGCGCCAATAAATTCACCCAACCTTTTTCTTTGGGGATGCCATAGGCGGCGGATAAACTGTCTCCAAACACCAGAATCACCGGTTTGGATGTTGTTTCAGCCAGGGCGGCATCGGCAAAAAATAGAGTAGTGCATACGCTTAATATCTTGAGAAATCGGAACATCATTAATGCAAAGTCCTTATGCCGTTGAAGCGGTATCGTTAAGTAAATCGGTTGTGAGCAATGATACAACACTCCCTATTTTGACTGGTTTGAATCTGGCCGTGCCGCAGGGTGAGCGGCTGGCGATTATTGGTAGCTCGGGGTCGGGTAAGTCGACATTGCTAGGATTACTGGCTGGCTTGGACACGGCAAGCAGCGGAAAAGTCCTGATTGCGGGTGAAGATATCGGCCAGATGGATGAAGATGGCCGTGCGGCGATACGTGCCAGATACATGGGATTTGTCTTTCAATCATTCCAATTGCTGGGTTCACTGACCGCGTTGGAAAATGTGATGCTGCCTTTGCAGCTGGCGGGCCAGCGGGATGCGCAGGCGATTGCCATCGCTGCTCTCGACAGTGTAGGTCTGGCAGCACGGGCCACGCATTACCCAAAACAGTTGTCAGGCGGTGAGCAGCAGCGGGTGGCAATTGCCAGGGCATTTGCTGCCAAGCCTTCTATTTTATTCGCCGATGAGCCAACCGGTAACCTGGATGTGGCGACCGGCGAGGCGATTATCAAATTGTTATTCGATTTAAACGCCAAGAGCGGCACCACGCTGGTGCTGGTCACGCACGATATGAATCTGGCAAGGCGTTGCCAGCGCGTGTTGAATTTGCAGGGTGGCGTGCTCAGCGAGATCGCGATAGCCGATACGCAGGCAGGGGCGCATTAATGCTGGCCTTCTCCATTGCCTGGCGTCAGTGCCGCAGCCTGTGGTCTTCGGGTGAAATCCGCGTATTGCTGTTTGCGCTAATCCTTGCGGTCACCGCAACCACCTCAGTCAGCTTTTTCACGGACCGTATCAAAGCCAGCATGCAAACCCAGGGCAATGTGTTGCTTGGGGCGGATCTGGTGGTGAATTCAGACCATGTTCTCCCGGAAAAATATCTTGCCGAGGCACAGCGGCGCCAATACCAGACCACGCAGGCGCTGGAGTTTTCCAGCATGGTGTTGAAAGACGACAGTAGTGAGCTGGCCGAGATCAAGGCGGTGGAAGCGGGGTTTCCGCTACGTGGTCATTTGACCATTAGCAGGCAGTCAGTAACTGCGCCGAAAGAATCTCTTTCAACAGAGATCCCTGCTCGCGGAACGGTGTGGATGGAGCCACGACTGGCGCAAAAGCTTGCGTTGAAGATTGGCGATGAAATTAGCGTCGGTGACAGCCAGTTTATGGTCGCGGCCTTTGTATTGCAGGAGCCATCGCGTGGTGGGGATATGTTCAGCATTGCGCCACGTTTGTTTATGAATAGCGCCGATGTGTCTGCGACCGGCTTGGTGCAGTTTGGCAGCCGTGTGAAATACCAGTTACTGGTGGCTGCCAATACCGATGGCGCAGCGGTAAATCAGGCTATGGAAGACTACGCCGAATGGCTGAAACCGCAATTAGCCCGCGGTGAACGGGTAGACGATATCCGCAGCGCCCGCCCGGAAATGCGTAATGCGCTGAACAAAGCACAACAATTCCTCGGCATTGCCTCCATGGTCGGCGTGATTCTGGCGATGGTGGCCATGTTGCTGGCGAGTATCCCCTATGTGCAAAAGAGCCTGGATTCCTATGCGTTGATGCGCTGCTTTGGCGCGACCAAAAAGCTGATTACGCAGATTTTGCTCTACCAAACCTTGCTGTTGGCATTGGTGGGTAGTGTGATCGGGTGTGTGCTGGGCTTTGCCGCGCAATATGGCTTGGCGATACTTGCTGGCCGCCTGTTTCTCGAAACGTTGCCAGCCCCGGGCTGGATGCCCGTCGTCTTGGGTTTCGCCACTGGCTTTGCTACTTTACTGACGGTGGTGTGGCCGCAATTGCAGCGTTTACGGGCGGTGCCAGCACTGCGTATTTTGCGTCAGGATTTAGAAGGCAATGTGCGCAGCCATGGTCTGATGTTTTTACCCGCATTGCTGGTATTGGCCGGGCTGGTGTTTTGGCATGCGGGGGATATCAAGCTGGCCGGGATTGTATTGGCTGCGCTATTTGGATTGGTCGTGGTGGCTGGTTTGCTGGCTTATGTGGGCATGCGTTTCGTGCAGACGTTCAGTGTGCGAGATTTCGGTGTGATCAAGCTCGGGTTCATGGGCTTAAGACGCCGACCGATGTTGACTATCGCCCAGGTGGTTGGCTTAAGCATGGGCCTGATGGCGATCTTGCTGCTGGCGTTTGTGCGTAATGACCTGCTGAAAAACTGGCAGACCTCGTTACCCGCAGATGCGCCTAACCGCTTTGTCATCAATATCCAGGCCGACCAGATTCCCGGCATCAATGCGCTATTAAGTGCGCATGCTATTCAGCATGCCGATATTTTCCCCATGGTGCGCGCCAGGCTGATCTCGGTAAATGGTAAGCCGCTTAATATTGAAGCGTACAAAGATGATCGCGCCAAGCGTCTGGCTGAGCGGGAGTTTAATTTATCTTGGGCGACAGAAATGCAGGCCGATAACGAACTGGTGGCAGGGCAGTGGTGGCGCGCCGAGGATGCTGGTAAACCGCTGTTGTCGTTAGAGCAAGGGCTGGCCGAGACACTTAATTTAAAGCTGGGCGATAAATTGTCTTACGATGTAGCGGGCACTCAGCTTGAGCTCACCATCACCAGCGTGCGCAAGGTGGAGTGGAACAGCATGCATGTGAATTTCTTTGCGGTCACACCACCCCAGGTGCTGGATCACTATGCTGCCAATTACCTCACCAGCTTTCACCTGCCAGCGGGCAAAGAAGACGCCCTGAATCAACTGGTCAAAACATTCCCCAATTTAACCATCATCAATGTGGCAGCGGTGCTGGAGCAGATTCAAAGCCTGATCAGCAAAATGAGTTACGCGATTGAGTTTGTATTTGGCTTTAGCCTGCTGGCTGGCCTGGCCGTGCTGTATGCCGCGCTGATGGCAACCCGCGAAGAGCGCGTGCGCGAAAGCACCTTGATGCGGGTGCTGGGCGCTTCAAGAAAGCAGGTGGTGCTGGCGATGCTGGTGGAGTTTTTATGCATAGGCCTATTGGCCAGTATCGTTGCCAATATTTTTACCAATATTGCCGCTTATGCCTTGGCGACGCGGGTGCTGGAGATGGACTATCAATTCAACGCCTGGCTGACCACTCAGGCATTGCTGGCGGCGATGGTGCTGGTGCCCTTGTCTGCCTGGCTGGTGGCGCGCAACCAGTTTAACCAGCCACCCAGAGCCTTGTTGCAAAGTGTTTAAGTCCCTGTGCCTGGATGGATACAGGTTAAAATACGCGCATGATTCCGATTTATCCTGCCAATAGCCTGAAAGATGCGCCGCTACAAGGCGACATCACGCTGAGCGGCCTCACCAATCCGCCGCCACTTTCGTTGTATATCCATATCCCGTGGTGCGTGCGCAAATGCCCTTATTGCGACTTTAATTCGCACGAAGCACGGCAGGAAGTCCCGGAAGCCGCGTATGTGGATGCCTTGATTGCCGATCTCGAACAAGCCACGCCACTGGTGTGGGGCCGCAAAATCCGCAGTGTGTTTTTTGGCGGCGGCACGCCCAGCATTTTTTCTGCCGAGTCGATTGATAAGATTTTGAGCCATGTGCGTATGCTCACGCCGCTGGAATATGGCGCTGAAGTCACGCTTGAAGCCAACCCGGGCACAGTGGATATCGCCAATTTCAAGGGTTACCGCCAGGCGGGGGTGAATCGTGTGTCACTTGGCATTCAGAGTTTTCAGCCGCAATATCTCAAATCGCTAGGCCGCATTCATGACCGCGACCAAGCCTTGGCCGCCGCCGAGTTGGCGCTGAGTACCTTTGAAAAGGTTAATCTGGATGTGATGTATGCATTACCAGAACAAAGTCTTGAGGATGCATTGAAAGATGCCGAAACCGCCTGCCAGATCAAGCCTGCACATTTGTCTTTTTATCACCTGACGCTGGAACCCAACACACCGTTTCACCGCACGCCACCGAGCTTGCCCGACGACGATACCAGCGCCACCATGCAGGAAGAAATCGAGAAAATACTTGCTGAGAGTGGGTATCAACATTACGAAACCTCAGCTTTTGCCCAGCCTGGCCAGCAGTGCCATCACAACCTCAATTACTGGGCGTTTGGCGATTACCTGGGCATAGGCGCAGGCGCGCATTCCAAACTCAGCTTTCATGACAAGATCATTCGCCAAAGTCGTCACAAGCATCCGAAAAAGTATCTCGAGTCTATCGTTAGTGGCCAGATGGTGGATAGTGAATGGCAGATTGGGCGTGAGGACCTGGCGTTTGAATTTATGATGAATGCGTTAAGGCTGGTGGATGGGGTAGAGGCTAGTTTGTTTCAGCAACGGACGGGATTGCCATTAAGGACTATTCAGTCGACCTTGCTGGCGGCGCAGCAACAGGGGTTGTTGGCGGAGCAGAGTGAGGTGATTGCACCGACATTGAAAGGGCAGCGGTTTTTGAATGAGTTATTGGGGATGTTTTTGCCATAGTCAGAATTTTTGCTGACTAATAAAGGATCTATTTAGCCTCTTGGCGAGTTACTTTCTGTTGCTTGCCCCACAGAAAGTAACCAAAGAAGAGGGCACCCAGCCATCACGGCCTAACGGCTGCCTTGCGTTGCTCAACAAAGTAAGCGGTCACGAAACTCGCCCTAGCAGCTTGCACACACCGCAAGCTGCCGCGGAGCTCAGACAGTCGCTCCCTTATTTCTTACTTTGTCTCCGCTACTCAGCGTGATGAATGGGATTTGACTCGCCAAACTCACATAGTAGAAATTTGGAGGGTACAAAAACAAAATTCTTTTTATTCAATGCACAATCGATGGTGCTCATGGGTTTTCGGGCCCCTATCTGCCGCGCCGAGTAGCGCAGGCAACAAGCGGAAGCTAGGGTGTCTTGTTCTTTGCCTTCTTTCTTATGGACAAGCATAAGAAAGAACGGTCGCCTAAAGGCGAAAAAGAATGTAATGCAAAGGTTACCGCTTAGGCCGTCGCTCTTCCAAAACACCCCAAACCAAACTCAACACCAGCAACAATAGCGCACTCAATACAATCACCGCCAATTGCGGTGTTTGATAAAGCTTGTTGAGCGGGGTGTTAGCAATCGCTGTTGCATTAGCCTGGTAGGTGTCTACCACATGCGTTCTCACGGCCATGACACGGCGCGTTAAATGATCCACCGAGAAGGAATAGCCTTTAAGTGCCGGTAATTCTGGCAGGTGCACGGTTGGCAGCGAAAGCTTTGGCAAATGCCACCCCGAGCTTTGCTGGGCGCCTTGCGAGAGTTGCACACTCATTACCAGGCCGGGTGTGACAAAGGTTTGCGGATCGACTTCATCGGCTTTTTTGATGCGGTGGGTGATGGTGTGCAGGGTTTGTGCATTGGGCACAGCGATGAGTTGCGCATACTTGGCCGCTTGGTCGGCCTTGAGCAGGATGCCGCGGCTGCGGCTCAGCGTGAGTGATTGCTGCACAAAGCGTTGCTGGAGGACGGGGCTTTGCGGGTAAAGTTTGGCGGCGAGACTGTTGACGCTTTCACCGGGCAGCAAGGGCCAGAGCATGGATTGCTCTTGCTTGGGATTGGCTATGCCAAACGCGGCCTGCACGGGATGGTTAAATAGCCGGAGCATCACGCCGATGACAATCATCAAGCCCGCCATCATCACCAAGTATGATCTGAGATTCCATTGGTGAGGGTGGCGGAGGATCATCAGCGCCCTAACTGTACTCTGGCTTGCGCAATGGCGCGGCGCACTTGTTCTGGGGCGGTGCCGCCAGTGTGGTTGCGGCTGGCGACGGAGCCTTCGAGCGTCAGCACTTCAAACACGTCGTCGCTGATGGTGCTGCTAAATGCTTGTAACTCAGCCAGGCTGAATTCGGCCAGGTCGCGGCCAGATTCCACACCCGCTTTGACGGCATGCGCGACGACTTCGTGCGCATCACGGAACGGCATGCCTTTTTTCACCAGGTAATCGGCGAGGTCGGTGGCGGTGGCAAAACCTTCCAGCGCCGCCTGGCGCATATTGTCGGCCTTGACGGTAATGCCACGCAGCATGTCGGCATAAATCTGCAAGGTCACCAGCAGCGTGTCAGCCACATCAAACAGCGGTTCTTTGTCTTCCTGGTTGTCTTTGTTGTAGGCCAGTGGCTGGCCTTTCATCAGAGTCAGCAGCCCGATTAAATGGCCATAGACGCGGCCGGTTTTGCCGCGCACCAGTTCTGGCACATCCGGGTTTTTCTTCTGCGGCATGATAGACGAGCCGGTACAGAAGCGGTCGGCAATATCAATAAAGCCGAAACGTGGACTCATCCATAGAATCAGCTCTTCGGAGAAGCGCGACAAGTGCATCATGAGCAACGAGGCCGCGGCATTAAATTCAATGGCAAAGTCGCGGTCAGACACGGCATCGAGCGAGTTCTGGCATACGCTGTCAAACCCCAGCAGTTCAGCCACCAGCTCGCGCTTGATCGGGTAGCTGGTGCCCGCCAGTGCGGCAGCGCCCAAGGGCAGGCGGTTGATCCGCTTGCGGGCATCGGCAAAGCGCTCGGCATCGCGGTTGAGCATTTCAAAATAGGCCATCAGGTGGTGGCCAAAGGTCACCGGTTGCGCGACTTGCAGATGGGTAAAGCCAGGCATGATGGTGGCAGCGTTCTGTTCGGCCAAATCTAGCAATGATGTTTGCAGGGCGCGGATACCGGCAATCGCGTCATCGACCACGCTACGCAACCACAGCCGCACATCGGTGGCAACTTGGTCATTGCGTGAACGGCCGGTGTGCAGGCGTTTGCCAGCATCGCCGATTTTCTCGGTCAGGCGTTTTTCGATATTCAGGTGTACGTCTTCAAGATCGAGCAGCCATTCAAATTGGCCTGCTTCAATCTCCGCCAGAATTTCGCCCAGGCCGCGTTTGATCTCTTCTACATCCTGCGCCGAAATGATGCCTTGCGCGCCGAGCATGATGGCGTGGGCAATCGAGCCTTCAATATCAAACCTGGCCAGGCGTTTGTCAAAATCGACCGAGGCGGTATAACGCTTGACCAGCTCTGCCACCGGCTCATTGAAGCGGCCGGACCAGGCTTGGTCTTTTTGATGCAAAGAAGACTGGGTTGTCGGTTTGGGTGCGGTCAAAACAAATTCTTTCTGCCAATAAGGCTGGCTTGCGCGAGAGGCGCTGAATACTTATGATGCTGGAGCCACATTATAAATGAACATCACGCTGTGCGTAAAACTAGCCGCATTCCCAATTTCCGCAATCTGGGCATACACTTACGTGTACTGTTGCTGCATCTGTGTTTGCTGGCGTTGCTGGTGGTCTACGATGGACAGCCGGACGCAAGTATTAGCGCCTGGGTAAACGCACTGACGCAGATCAGTAGCCAGTGGCTGCCGCCATTGTTGCTGGTGATGGGGGCGCTGACCCTGGCTTATCCGTGGATGAGCCGCTGGGCGTATCGCCCGGCCCTGGCAGGGATTGTGCTGCTGGCGGTTGGCCTGACCGCATTGGCCACGGAAGGCTACCATGTGTGGATTGTCCCTTTGCGTGCCGCGCAATGGTGTCAGGTGCTATTGCTCTCTGCTGCCGATGTCCTGCTCTGCCTGTATTACCTCGACCTGTTGCAGCGGGCGTATTCGCCCGCCATCGCCGAGGCCCGGTTGCAGGCCTTGCAGGCGCGCATTCGCCCGCATTTTTTGTTTAATAGCCTGAATGCGGCCTTGTCATTGATCCGCAGCCAGCCACAGCGTGCTGAAACGGCGCTGGAGGATATGGCTGAACTATTCCGCGTGCTGATGGCGGATAACCGTGACTTGGTGCCATTGTCGCAAGAGATTGCCTTGTGCCACCAATACCTCAATATCGAAAAGCTGCGTCTGGATGAACGGCTGCAATGTGACTGGCAATTGTCTGAGCTGCCACCAGAGATGATGATTCCGCCGCTGATTTTGCAGCCTTTGCTTGAGAATGCCATTTATCACGGCATTGAGCCGCAGCCGCAAGGCGGCGTGGTGCATATTGAGATCAAACCCAGCGGCAAAAGCTTGCTGTTAAGGATAAGCAACCCGCTCCCCCCGCCAAGCAACCGGGCGAGTGGCAATAAAATGGCGCTCAAGAATATTCGTGAACGCCTGCGCTTGCATTACGACCTCGAGGCGCAGTTGCGTCAGTACGAAGCGGATCAACGTTATATCGTTGAAATCGTGATCCCGACCCGGCCTTTGTCCGAGGTGGTGCATGGCTAGCCAGCGTCTGTTGATTGTAGACGATGAGCCCTTGGCCAGGCAGCGCTTGCGCGACCTGGTGGGGGATATCGGTGGTTATGAGATTGTTGGTGAGGCAGCCAATGGCGTGGAGGCATTATCGCTGTTGCAGCAACACGCAGCCGAGATTGTGCTGGTGGATATCCGCATGCCCGTGATGGATGGCATTGAGCTGGCCCAGCATTTGCGTGGCCTGGCAACGCCGCCCAAACTGATTTTTACCACGGCTTATGACCATTATGCGCTGCAAGCCTTTGATCTCAATGCGATTGATTATTTGCTGAAACCGATTCGAAGTGAGCGCCTGGCAACGGCCTTGGCCAAAGCGCAGCCTTTGCCAGCGGCGCAGTCACAAGCATTGCAGCCTTTGCAGCAAACCCATGATCATTTAAGCATCCACGAACGTGGCAAAATCATGCTGGTGCCCATTGCCGAGGTGCTTTATTTGCGCGCTGAGCTTAAATACATTACCGTGCGCACGCGCGAAAAAAGTTATTTACTCGAGGGCTCGCTCACACAGCTGGAGCAAAGTTATCCCGATCTGTTCATCCGTATACACCGCAACGCACTGGTGGCACGCGCAGCCATCAGCGGCTTTGAAAAACAACGCATGACCGAGGGCGATGAGGCGGGCGAGGCAGCCTGGGTGGTCTTGCTTAAGGGTATTCCCGAGACCCTGATGGTCAGCCGCCGTCACCAGCACATCATTAAGGCCACTTAAGTAGTGGCCCTATGCCGCTATTTTTTCTTCTGTTGCGCCTGGTCTATCACTTTTGCGGCCCAATCACGGCCACCCAGACCAAAGGCGATGGCTAGCGCTAAAAACACCGCGCCAAACACAATCACAAATAATGAATGTATCAGCTGCATGCCGATGCCTAATTGCTCCAGTGCGATGAAAATCGCCAGGATCTGGATGCAATACTCGGCCGAAGTGCTGATTACCAGTGCCTGATCAAATTTGATGCTGTGCAGCCAGGCAAACACCAGGCGATTGATAAAGCGGGCAAATAGCGTCCCAAAGATCACGACCAAAATCGCCACAATGATGTGTGGCAGATAGCTGGCCAGTTCTTTTAACAGGGCGGCCACTTCACTCAGGCCCAGCGAATTGGCACCGGTAATGACAAACAGCAGAATCACCAGCCAATACACTACCTGGCTGATAATGCCGCTCAGGCTCACTTTGTAATTGGCGCTACGCATAAAGGCTTCCAGGCCTGACTTTTGCGCAAAGGTATCAAAATGCGAGAGTTCCAGAATACGCTTTACGCCCAACCGGACTGCTTTGGCTACCAGCCAGCCAAAAAACAGGATCACCATGGCTGCCAGTAATTTGGGCACAAAATGTACGAGTTCGATCCAGAATTGATTGAGAGAAGAAAGAAAAATTTCGATTTGGTACTGCATGAGTAGTCCTCCTCTTTATGTTTAAAAGCATGACTTTTATCGCCACTTGAGGTGTTTGCCGAATGCTCAGCATAACTCAATCCGACTCCCTTGTGGCTCAAAGGTTCATCTTCGCTGCTTGCGCGGCTATCTGGACATGCCGTGTTAAAATGCGCAGCTTAATCCAGCTAACTTCATCACAGGTTATTCATTTTGAGCACACTGAACTCTCCCGCCAAGTTGGTCATTGCCTCCCGCGAAAGCGCACTTGCCATGTGGCAGGCCAAGCACATCCAGGCCAGATTACAGGCCTTGTATCCACAATGTGACGTCAGTATTTTGGGCATGACAACCATGGGCGATCAGATTTTGGATTCGCCGTTATCGAGAATTGGCGGTAAAGGCCTATTTGTCAAAGAGCTTGAAAACGCGCTGGCAGATGGCCGTGCCGATTTGGCTGTGCACAGTATGAAAGATGTGCCCATGCACCTGCCGGAAGGCTTTACGCTGGTGGCAACCGGCGAGCGCGAGGATCCGCGCGATGCGTTTGTCTCCAATGATTATGCCCGTCTGGAAGACCTGCCCGCTGGCAGTGTGGTGGGCACCTCCAGTTTGCGCAGACAAAGCCAGTTACAGGCGCGTTTTCCCACGCTTAAGATTGAATCCTTGCGCGGTAATCTGCAAACCAGGTTACGCAAGCTGGACGAAGGCCAATATGCCGCGATTATTCTGGCGGCGGCTGGATTGATCCGTCTCGAATTGGGTCATCGCATCCGCCAGTTTATTTCTCCGCAAGAGAGCATTCCGGCAGTGGGTCAGGGTGCCTTGGGCATTGAGATCAATGCCGCGCGGACGGATTTGAAAACTATTCTGGCGCCGCTCAATCACCCCGACACCGAGCTTTGCGTGCTGGCCGAGCGTGGCTTTAGCCGCGCATTGGCGGGGAGTTGCACGGTGCCGCTGGGCGCTTATGCCACCAAGCAAAATGACACCATCACCATGCAGGGATTTGTCGCCAGCGTGGATGGCCAACAAATGCTGAAAGAGACCGTCACGGGATCCGCAGCAGAAGCTGAAAAACTGGGTCAGCAACTGGCCTTGCAACTGGTGGCGCGTGGTGCCGACAAGATTTTGGCAAGCTTGGACGGCGTGAAATGACCTTGCCTTTGGCCGGACGCTGGATTGCCGTCACGCGCCCCCCAGAGCAAGCGACCAAGCTAACGGCCGCCATCGAGGCCGCCGGCGGTGCGGTGATCTCGTTTCCGCTGCTGGATATTCAGGCATTGCCTGATCTCAGTGGCTTTGATCAAGCCATCACGCCCTTGGCCCAGTTTGACTGGGTCATTTTTATAAGCAGCAATGCAGTGCAACATGGCATGCCTTTACTGCAGCAGGCAGGCATCCCACCCAGCCTCAAGTTTGCCGCGATTGGCCCAACGACTGCAGCCAGTTTGCAGGCGTTTGGTATTCCGCAAGTACTGACCCCGCAAGACCGGTTTGATAGTGAGTCGCTGCTGGCATTAGAGGCCTTTCAGGCGATGTCAGCGCAACGCGTATTGATTGTGCGCGGGGTGGGCGGACGCGAAGTGCTGGCCGAGACCTTGAAACAGCGCGGGGCGGAGGTCGTGTTTGGTGAATGTTACCGCCGCGTCAATCCGCAAAGCAGTGCACAAGTGCTGGCGCAGGCTTATGATGAAGGCAAATTGCAGGGTATCGTCGTGACTAGCAGTGAGGCTTTGCGCTTTTTGCTCGACCTGGCGCAGGATGCAGCCTGGCTGCAAGCCACGCCTTTGTTTGTTAACCATGCCCGTATTGCCGAGCAGGCAAGTGCGGCGGGTTTGACGGTTTACTGCAGTGGCGTTTCCGGGGATAGCGCCATGCTGGCGTTATTGCAAAACCATCTTCAGACTTAAAGTGCCTTTCCGCACTGGCGGATTAACAGGCTCTGCGTCTTAATGCCAGCAAGCCCACGCCTAGCAACAACATTGCGCCCGTGTTTGCCTCTGGGACGGATGAAACGCTGATAGCGTTGTTGAGAGTGATAGATTCAGTAGTGGTTAAATGTCCGATGCTAATAGTCGGATTCGAAAATACAATCCCGGTAGTATTCATCATATAAATTCTTCCATTCCCTGTTAGAGGGATCACCGCACTACTATTCGTATTTTGTGAGCTAATTTGAATATTACTACCCGGGTTGAGGCCAAGGTTAAAACTGTTCCAGATGATATCTCGTTTAATCGGTTGCCAACCTATTAGCAACGGCCCACCCCTATGGGCTTGATTTTCCATTGACTGAATGTTCACAGTGCTCGCGATCTGAATCCCCCCTTGGATCGTCGAAAACGAAATTTCTGGTGCCTTCAGATTAAGGTTTTCAAGCAGCAAATCCCCCTCTGCACGAATGAAGATGTTATCGTCAGAGTCTATCCAGCCGCCATTCAAGGTCAAATTGCCTGCACAGCTGAGCGAGGCGCCAGTGAGTGATGAAATCGACAACGCACCACTGCAGCTAGTGCTGGCAAGGTTGATCGCTGCATTGGCATGTGCCGCCACAGGTAGTGCTGCCATCAATGAAAAAAGTGCGGCGTATCGTCCCATTTTTATTCCCTGAATTATTTATGTTTAAATGTTTTAACATAGTGTAATGGCCTCTGTTTTGCGGTAAATGATGATTTAATGAAAACCGGATTAGGGCGGGGACTAAATATTTTGCGGTCAGCGCTTGACAAAATAAACTAAATAACTAATTATTTAGTTATATGAAAACAGTCACTCACATTCCAGAAGCCTGGACAGACATTTCGGCCCTCTTTGAGGCGCTGGGGGATGCGCACAGACAACGGATTTTGCTATCGTTTGAAAAAAACGAGCGGTTGACCATCCTGCAGATTGTGGAAAGCTCTCAATTAAGCCGCACAGCCGTCACCCACCATCTCAAGGTGCTGGAGCGTGGTGGCGCGTTACAGAGTGAAAAAATCGGGCGCGAAGTCTTTTTCTGGGTCAATAAAGCGTTCATGCAACAAGCACTGGAAAATGTGCTGGACTATATAAAAAACGAAATATAAAAGGGTAGGAAGTGAATATGCTAGTCAGTTTATTAAGGGGTATCTGTCGTTTATTGTTCAGGGTGCGTGTTACCGGCCTCGAAAATGTGCCAAACGAAGACCGGTTGTTGATTATTGCCAACCACGAATCTTTTCTGGACGGCCTGTTGCTTGGCCTGTTTCTGCCCAAGCGGGCCACTTTTGTCGTGCATACCGGGGTGTTAAAGCATTTCTTCTTCCGGCTATGGCTGAAGATGACACCGCATTTGTCGGTGGACCCCGCCAGTCCTCTGGCGATGAAAAAAGTCATTCAGCGGCTGAATGCCGGTGAAAACGTGGTGATTTTTCCTGAAGGCCGCATCACGCTGACGGGGGCCTTGATGAAGGTGTATGACGGCCCTGGTTTTGTCGCGGCAAAAACCGGCGTCAAGATTTTGCCCGTGAGGGTAGAGGGGGCGGCGCAGTCTTATTTTGGCCGCTTGTCAGATGCGCATCCACGCAAGCTGTTGCCTAAAGTCACCTTGACCATTTTACCGCCCACCCAGATTCAGATTGAGCCGCATGGGCATCACGCGCCGTTGACGGCCAAGCAGCGCCGCCGCATAGCTGGTGAAGCCATGCGTAATATCATGCAGCACATGCTGTTCAAGACGCAGCGCAGCACCACCCTGTTTGAAGCCATGCTGGATGCCATGGATAAATATGGTGCCAAAACGCGCATCATCGAAGACATGAACCAGGTCGAAGAGACGTATCAGGAAGTGCTCAAACGCAGCCTGGCGCTGGGCCGCATTGCCACCAAAGTCAGTCAGCGGGATGAGGCGGTTGGCGTGTTGATGCCGAATATCACCAATACGCTGGCTTTGCTATTAGGGATGACCGCGTTTAGGCGTGTCCCGGCCATGCTCAATTACACCGCAGGGGCAGAGGGCATGCGTAACGCCTGTATTGCCGCCAATGTCCGCACCATTATCAGTTCGCGAAAGTTTATTGAAGCCGCCAAGCTTGAAGACACCATCGCCAAAATGAGTGATCTGAATATTGTGTATCTTGAAGACTTGCGTGCCCAGTTTGGCATGCTGGATCGCGCCTGGCTCATGGGCTATGCCTTGCATTATCCGCGTGCCGCCATGGAGCCCGCGACAGAAAACGACACCGCAGTCATCCTGTTTACTTCCGGCTCCGAGGGCAAGCCCAAAGGCGTGGTGCATAACCATAAAAGTATTGTGGCGAATACGCACCAGATTCTGGCCATGCTGGATTTCAATCCTACTGATAAATTCATGATGGCATTGCCACTGTTTCATGCCTTTGGCTTTACCGGCACCTTGTTGCCTTTCCTGAATGGCATCCCGATTTTGCTGTTCCCGTCGCCCTTGCAATATAAATTGATCCCGGAAGTCATTTATGACAAGGGCTGCACCGTGTTTTTCTCTACCAGCACCTTTCTGGGCAATTATGCGAAGTTTGCGCACCCCTATGATTTTTACAAGTTGCGCGTGGTGTTTGCCGGGGCTGAAAAACTCAATGAAGAAGTGCGCAAAATCTATCACGAAAAATTTGGTATCCGCATCCTCGAAGGCTATGGCACGACCGAATGTGCCCCAGTACTCGCGGCAAATACGCCGATGGCGAATCGCCATGGCACGGTAGGCCAGTTTTTCCCGGGGATCGAATACCGTTTGGAGCCGGTGCCAGGCATCGAAAAAGGCGGCTTGCTCTATGTCAAGGGCGACAACATCATGCAGGGCTACTATCTGTATGACCAGCCTGGCGTCCTGGTTTCGCCCAAGGATGGCTGGTATGAAACCGGCGATGTGGTAGAGGTCGATACCGAGGGGTTTATCCACATCAAGGGCCGGGTGAAACGCTTTGCCAAAGTGGCCGGTGAAATGGTCTCGCTCGAAGTCGTCGAGAAAATCGCCCATACCGCCGCACCCGAGCATCAGCATGCCGCGACGACGGTCGCCGATGCCAGCCGTGGCGAGAATATCGTGCTGTTCACCACCGATGCCAGACTCAAGCGTGAGGATTTGCAGATTGTGGCCAAAAACCTTGGCTCCCCAGAAATCGCCATTGCCCGTAAGTTGGTGGTGGTGGAGCAGATTCCGGTATTGGGGACGGGTAAAACTGACTACGTCACCCTCAAACAAATGGCGGAAAAAGCGGCATGAAGAGTCCTTTCCAATTACTAAGCCAACAGCGGTTTGGCCCTTTTTTCTGGACGCAGGGTCTGGGGGCGTTTAATGACAATGTGTTTAAAACCGCATTGATTACGCAGGTGGCGTTTAATACCGCCAGCCTGACCACCCTGGATGGCAAGATGCTGGCAACTTTGTTGCCCGGCCTGTTTATCCTGCCGTTTTTCCTGTTTTCGGCGTCGGCCGGGCAATTGGCGGATAAATACGAAAAGTCGCAGTTGATCCGCTGGGTAAAACTATTGGAGATTGGCATCATGCTGTTTGCAGGCATCGGCTTTTTAAGCCGCAGCCTGGTCATGTTGGCCCTGGCCCTGTTTTTAATGGGGGTACATTCAACCCTGTTTGGTCCAGTGAAATATTCCTACCTGCCGCAACATTTGCAAGTGAACGAGTTGACCGCGGGCAATGGCCTGGTCGAGATGGGCAGTTTTGTCGCCATTTTGCTGGGGCAGGTATTGGGGGCGTGGTTAGGCAGTTTGGAGCAACATGCCTTGTTCACCAGCTTGAGTGTGCTGTTGATTGCGATTTCCGGCTATCACTTGAGCCGCAGCATTCCGCTTTCTCCGCCACCGGTGCCCGAGATCCAGGTGAACTGGAACCCCGTGACCGAGACCATCAAGAACGTACGGACCTTTTGGGCGCAGCAAACGTTGTGGGTCGCGATTGTTGCGATCTCCTGGTTCTGGTTTTTTGGCGCGACCTTGCTGGCGCAATTTCCCAACCTGGCCAAGCATGTATTGCAGGGCACGGAGCGTGACTTTATCAGTCTGTTATCGATCTTTTCGGTGGGGGTAGGCGTCGGTTCTGTCTGGTGTGAAAAGCTCTCCAAAGGCAAACAGGAGCTAGGCTTGGTCATGCTGGGGGCGGCTGGCATGTCTGTGTTTGCCTGGGATTTTGCCCATGTGACCGGCGATATCCAGCAGCAGTTATTGGCACATCCGGGCCTGACTTTGCATCGCTTGCCTGGCTGGAGCGATGACCGCATGTTGCTGGATGTGGCTTTGCTCGGCATTTGTGGCGGCTTGTATATTGTGCCCTTGTACGTGTTGCTACAGAGTCGCGCGCAACCGGGCTATCAATCCCGTGTGATTGCGTCTAACAACATCATGAATGCACTGTTTATGGTGCTCTCTGCCGGATTTTCAGTCTTGCTGTTTGGCATGGGTGTCAGCATCCCGCAGTTGTTTGGTATCACGGCCATGCTCAATGTGCTGGTGGCAATTTATTTGTGCTGGCGCCAGCCGGAATATTGGGTCAGTGTGTGCAATTACTTGCGTGTTTGGGAGCGATAGCATGCGGCGTATGGTTGGGGTCGGATTTGGATTCGGCATCGGCCTGATGTCGTCGTTTGTTCATGCGGAGTCCGAAGTGGATAAATTAGGCCCCTATTCCAGCACGCAATTTCAAACGATGCAGTGGGCTTGCCAGCACTGCCAGACGTTGCCGCAAACCTTATGGTATTTCCGCCATGAGACGTTTTCTGTCCCGGCTGATGGCGAGCCAGTAACACGCATCGACACCCAGATGCGTGGAGTCGAGGATGGTGCGGCACTCAATCCTGTGGCTTTACCGTCACTGGTCTGGACCGGCGCAACTCAACGCTGGTCAGAAATGACGCTAACCGCTGCAGGCAGTTCGGTCTCAACCGCAACAGGGGAGCGCTTCCATTTTAAATTGGTTCCCAAACTTGCCAGTAACCGATCTTACTGGAATGCGGATACGAGTGCTTATTTAAGCCAGTCCAAACTGTGGATACGCGGTGAGTTAGAGGGCGAGACCTTGACGGCGCGCACCGTATGGCCACATGCGTTTAAGCTTGATTTAACCGCTGACCCGCAACCGTTGCAAAAGGATGAAACCTTGCAATCCTTGGTACAGTTTGCCAACGGGGGTGCCCGCAGCCCTTATCAAAGCCGACTGTTATGGGAGAAGTCGCCAGGCCTGGCGCAACAGTCGTCAGGCAAAACCGCCGTCGGTATTTTGCTCAATGGTGCACAGGGCGATGATGATGAGGCCCATGGCGGTCACTTTGCCTTGGCTACCGGGATCGTCGGTGCGCAAGGCGAATATGCAAACTGGTTGGTTAATAACTACTATAACCTAGCCATCAATAGTGAAAAGGGCATCATTGCCGGGGTCACGCCTTTCGATAAATACATGGGCGATCTCAATAGTGGGCAAGCATTTTACCGGCCATCTTATATGCTGGTCGCGGTGTTCAGTCAGCCGACGATTCCTCTGCAAGTCCAGGCATTGAATAACCGGGTCATGCAGCATTTTTACCACAATGACTTTGTCTATGATCACGCCAGGGATAACTGTGCTGGCATCAGCATAGATACTTTACGCCAACTGGGCTGGCAAGTGCCCCGGCGAGGAGTCGAGAGCCTGCTCAAGGCCAGTGCCGCTTACTGGTATGTGGCTGCCACGCAGCAGAGTCTGCAAAAAGGCCGTGCCATTTATGATTACCTGAATACTGAAATGACTCGGCTGTTTCCTGCGGTAGCATTTGACGCCATCGGGCATGACCTGCTCAATATGGCTCAAACTGGTGACCGGTCCACATTAACTTCACCGCGTATGGCGCCTCTGGCCGATCAGCTTGAAGCCATTTACTTTGTACGTATTCCGCAAATTCCATCCAGCCGTGAGTTTGGTCTCGCGCCTGTATATAGCTTTGCCGAGTATCTGCAACAAGCGCCAGCGGATCGCAGCCAATGGAAAGTGATTCCAGTGACGCCAAACCGGTTGCCGGCGTCTTTAAAAGAGGGGCTTGCGCGTCAGCCGCAAGCTGTGAGTCTGATTCCATTGCCTGCAATCCTATGTTTGCTTAGTGTGATCGGGGTCTTGGTGCTGTTGGGCATGCAGATGGTGAGATGGTTAAAACACAGAAAACGTTAAGGCATAAAAGGGCAGATGGCCTGGCTAATGCGTGTATAGGCCATGGGCCTGGCTGGCGAACTTGAATTCCCGGCTGAGCGGAGGCGGGCTCTCTGGATCAGCATACTCAAACACGCAGGACGGTTTGCAACTTTTAACGCCTCCGTTGTCACACTTATCATTAAAACAAGCCATTCATTCAGAGGAGTGTGACATGCAAGTTGCGATGAACCGCAAGCTGATACTAACCGCCATCATTTGTTTATTGCTGTATCAGGTAGGGACCTGGATTACGATCGTTGCCGGGGCTATCTGGGGTGCCGGGGCTGCCATTATTGTGGCGCTGGTCACATTTTTTTGTGCGCGTTTGGCCAAACGCGGGGCAAGCAGCACGGTTTGGTTTCTGATTCCCACGCTGTTATTCACGGTCGTACCTTTGTTGGCTAAAGGCTGGAGCCTGTTCACCAGCCAGACCGGCATGGTGGATATGCTGGTGGATTTAGTGCCTTTGCTGGTGGGCTTTGTGATCCCGGTCGCTTTGCTGTCCATGGTCTACCTCGATTTACGTAAAAAATCCTTTTAATCGCACATCTGCAGGCGGATGCTTGCCGGTAGGGCCATAAACGAGATAACCCGTTATAATTCCAAGCTTGATTCAAACAGATTAAGCCTTTATGCAACCTATCTATTTCGGCACGCCTCGCCCGTCTTCAAAACTGTGGAGATTTGCCCACTGGTTTGGCCCTTATGCACCGCTGATTGTCATGTTTATCAGTGGGCTGGTCTTGCTTTCTCTCACTCGCCTGGGGCTGGTGATCTGGAAGTGGGAGCGCGTACAGGCGACCGGTGAACTGTGTCAGATCTTGCTGCAGGGCGTGCGTGTGGATGTCATTCAGCTTGGTTTGCTGGCCTTGATCCCGGTGTTAGTGTCGCCGGTGCTGGCGACCCGTGGCCTGTTCAAGGTTTGGCGCCGATTCACCTTTTGGTGGGTGTTGTTGTCATTGGTGTTATTGGTGTTTTTAGAAGCGGCCACGCCAGGATTTATTCTTGAGTATGATGTCCGCCCCAACCGCATCTTTGTCGAATATCTCAAGTATCCGCATGAAGTGTTTGGCATGTTGTGGCAAGGCTTTAAAGTCGAACTGTTTTTTGGCTTGGCCATGAGCTTGGTGGCTGTTGCACTGGTTGCGCGTTTATTGAAACCCTGGCGTCAAGCCGAGCCTAAATGGAATAATTTGGCGGTATGGCTGGTCTGGCCATTATTGCTGGTGTTGACGATTTTCGGCATCCGCTCTAGCCTGGGCCACCGCCCGGCCAATCCGGCCTTGTTTGCCATTACCCAGGACAGCATGGTCAACAGCCTGATTTTAAACTCAAGCTATTCGGTATTTTATGCCGCCTACAGTTTGCAGCATGAGGCAAAATCCAGTGCCATTTACGGCAAACTGCCGCGCGAAAAAATCTTTGCCTTGACCGGTGCGCAAGATACCGATATCCCGACCCTGACCACGCTGACACCCAGTGTGCAGCGAGACAAACCATTGAACCTGGTGATTTTGCTGCAAGAGAGTCTGGGCGCAGGCTTTGTCGAATCTCTGGGCGGCAAGCCGGTGACGCCAAATCTGGAAAAGCTCAAAGCTGAGGGCATCTGGTTTACGCATCTGTATGCGACCGGGACGCGCTCGGTGCGCGGGATTGAGGCGGTCGTTACCGGTTTTCAGCCGACGCCGTCAGACAGTACCGTCAAGCTGGACTTGAGCCAGAAGAACTTTTTTACGCTGGCTTCGCTATTGTCCAAACGTGGTTACCTGACCGAGTTTATTTACGGGGGGGAATCCCATTTTGACAATATGCGCAGTTTTTTCATGGGCAATGGTTTTCAGCAGATCACGGACCAACCGGATTTCATCAATCCGGTGTTTGTTGCCAGCTGGGGGGCTTCTGACGAAGATTTGCTCAACAAAACGCATGAGCAGCTGATGGCACACCACGCCAGCGGCAAGCCGTTTTTTACACTTGCGTTCAGCTCGTCTAACCACGCACCCTTTGAGTTCCCGGATGGGCGTATCGAGCTGTATGAGCAGCCCAAGGCGACTGACAACAATGCAGTGAAATATGCCGACTACGCCATCGGCGAGTTCTTTAAAAAAGCCAAAGCCAGCCCTTATTGGAACGATACCGTGTTTTTGATTGTGGCCGACCATGACATTCGCGTGCGTGGCGATTCGCTGGTGCCGATCGAACACTTTCATATCCCGGCGTTGATTCTGGGCGGGGCGGTGCAACCTAAAACCGTTGAAGCAATTGCCAGCCAGATTGACCTGCCGGTGACCGTGTTGTCACTGATGGGCATAGACGCCAAGCATCCGATGACCGGGCATGATTTGTCCAATGTGAGCGCTGACTATCGTGGTCGCGCCATGATGCAGTACAACTACAACTTTGGCTGGATGCAGCAAACTGGCCCAACGGTCGCAGATAACGAAGTGGTGGTGTTGCGTGAGGGCAAGGCGCCTGCCTTTGGTCACTACAATCCACTCAGTAAGCAGTTGCAGAATACCGCACCGCCAGCGGATGCCGCGGCATTGGCTGAACGCGCCCTAGCTAACAGCCTGTTGCCTGCCTTGTTGTATCAAGAGCAGCGTTATCGCTTGCCAGAGTAAGGGCTGACTTTGAAAAAACAACCCTCCATGCTGACCCGACAGGTCATTCTTGATGGCTTGAAATATCTGGCCACAGGTGGTTTCTGGCTCAAACACAGCCACTTACCAAAACTCGACCATGCCATCCCTGACGACTTTATCGGGATCTGTGTCGCGAGTAATCAGGATCCTGCCACAGATGATTACGTCTTGACGCAATTGCAGATGCTGGGTGTGACCAGGGTACGGCTGGATATCAGCGATGATGATGCACGCCCCCATCAAGAGCGTTTTTTGCGCCGTTTGTTAGCGGCTGGCCTCTCGGTGACCTTGCATGTGGTGCAGCCATTTGCCGCGGCAAGAAATATGCGCGACGCCAGTGTGCAGCAAGCGTGGGCAACTTTTGTGTCTGAGCTATTGCAAGCCTATGCGGGACGCATTGCGGCGCTGGAGATTGGTAACACGGTCAACCGCAAAAAATGGGCGGGCTATGACATGCCTGGCTTTATGTTAGCCTGGCAGCTGGCTTACGATCTGGCCAGACAATATCAGGTGCGGGTGGTGGGCCCGAATGTGCAGGATTTTGAGCCGCTGTATAACGTCAGTCTGCTGAAAACGCTGGCTCAGACCCGGCGCTTGCCCGATGTGCACAGCAACAACCTGTTTGTGGAACGCGTGATTGAGCCCGAGCTGTCCGATGAGCGCATTTTCAAATATCAGTGGACCCGACACCTCAAGTTTAACCTGATCAAAAAAGCCCGTTTGTTGCAAAAAGTGGGGGAAGATTTTGGTGTACCTGCGCTGGTGTCGCCGGTGGCCTTCTGGGCGATTTACCGCATCAAACGCCACTTGCCGGATGGCGCGCAAAAACAGGCCGATTACGTCGCACGCTACTTTACTTTGTTGGCCGCCTCTGGCGCTTTGCAGCACGCAAACTGGGGCGCCTTCATTTGTCACCGTGAAGGCTTGATCGATGATGGCCTCAAGGATGCAGAGTATCCGGCACTGGAGCGCGTCGCCTATTACAAATCGGCCGATGGCCAGCGCGAACACTATCAGCACAGACCCAGTTTTGCGGCATTTAAAACGGCATGCGACTGGCTGAACGGGGCGCACTATATTGCGCCTGTGAGTACCGGCCATGGACTCGAAATCCACGAATTACAGCAGCATGGGAAAACCGTGCATATCGCCTGGACCGTCAACGGTCAATGTGCAGTGCTCGACCAAGTCTATTCCCCGCATTGCTTGCAGCTCGCGCAAATCTTTGACCGTGACGGCCGGCCGGCACCAGACCGGCAATTAGTGACCGAGTCACCGGTGTATCTGGTGTGGCCAGAGCCGGACCAGATGCTGCTGCGTACGGCGCAACCTGCCTTGAGTGGCACGGTGATTCATGCGCATATAGGCGGTAAGCAGTATTTTCCGGTACATGAAGGCGATTGGCGCGGCTTGATTCTGGCCAAGGATGCGGAAGAAGCCAGACAATTATGGCAGGCCTGGCATCCGGAAACGCTGACTCCGCCTGCCAAACAGCAGGCGTTGCGCCATGCCAGAAATGCGATTTGGTCCTTGCCTGATCCGAGAACTCCCGGTCAGCAAGTGACTGTGAAAAAACCGGTGCGCATGTATTGGCATAAAACGCTACTGGACAGATTTAAACCCAGCAAAGCCAAGCGCAGCTGGAACGGGGCGATGGAATTGCTGCGGCGAGGCGTGGGTACTGCCATGCCTGTCGCATTCATCGAGCATACGCATGACACCACATTGCGCCGCAATTTTTATATCTGTGATTTTGTGCCGCATCAGTTTGCCATTTCCAAGGCGTTTTTGGCTTTTCGCGAGGGCGCGACCGAATACGAGGGCCTGACTGCCGAGCATTTGTATCAGGCCTTTGCCCGGTTTTGCCTGCATATGCACCATTCGGGGATTTATTTCCGCGACTTTTCCGGGGGTAATATTCTGGTGCAGCGTGAAGGGGATCAGTTACAGTTTGTGCTGATAGACACCGCCCGCTTGCATGCGACGCCGAGAGCGACGCCGATGTCAAATCGTCTGGCCGACTTGACGCGCGCCTTGAACAAACTGCATTGGGAAGGCCGCAAGCAGTTTTTGCAAATATATCTCGGCATGAGCGGTCGCCGCCTGAGCTGGCAGTTTTTATGGCCGTTTTACGTCTATGACTTCAAGGTGAGCCTCAAGCGCACCATCGGCCGCAAAGGCATCAGCAAATTGTTGCGCCAGATCAAGTCACGGGCTGATTAAGGGGTATATCAGGCGATACTCATGAAAATCATGAACGCATGTTGCGCAGTTTAATCACGACAATCTTTTAGCCGAGTTTTAATATGGTCACACGTTGATAGCAACTGCTAAGACGAATTTAGGATAAAGGAGAAATGACTATGTGGACTAAACCAGCTGCTACCGAAATGCGTTTCGGCTTTGAAGTAACTATGTACGTTATGAACAAATAATTTGTTCCTGATGGCATGAACGGGCGCTTTAGCGCCCGTTTTCATTTCCGGCTACTCTGTTATCTTGATAAAAGATGCCGCACAAAACTTTTCTGGTCAAGCCTGCTCAAATGCCAGAATCATTTGAGAGAATTCACTATGCCTGGCCTTATGAAATGCCTGACTCAAATCTGCTCCACCCTGGGGTTATGGATGGTCCATGCCACCGTCATTGCCTGTCCGGATGATCAGTCTTTAAAAACGCTGGCAGACAAGGAAATGCATTACATGCTGCAGCGTATCCCACCTGCATTTGCGGATGCAGTGGCTGATCAGCAGGTCAGTGGCAGCATGTCCGTCACCACGACGCAACCTTGTCAGATCCACTGGCAGTTACAATTGCCAGCGGCAGACCTCGCCGAAGCACACGCCTTGTTGCAAGCCGATCCGGCCAAGCAAATCATGTTGGCTGCGCAAGGCTATCAAGTACCTGAGACGACAGACAATCAGGCTGATTTTAGTCTAGATGCGGCCAGCTTGCAGCCGCTGCATCGCGATACCTTGCAGACTGCGCCACTGGGTAAATTGCGCGCCAGCGTGGAACTCATGTATGCGATGTTGACCCAGGCCAGGGCCGATGCAGTATCCACGCCCAAGCCCTGGACGGGTGCGGATCAGCAGGCACTGAAGCAGACTTGCCAGCAGCGCTACCATGCCGACGATATGACGCAGGCCTGCGACTGCTATGCACTCGGTCTTGCGCAAAAGTATAGTTACCGGCAAGTGCGTTACAACCACTATCTTTTGACCAATCCGTATGCCTTTGCGACTGGCAATGGTGCGGCTTACAAGCAACTGGACAAAGCCTTGCAGGCGACATGCGGTCTGCAGACGCTCAAATAATGACTTGTGGGTTCACTTAGTAATTTAACTGGCCTGACAAGTACCAACCGGTCTGGTCGTCCTTGTTGGCGATTCTGCCCAAATCAATATAGGCGCCAGTGATAGACATGTTGCGGTGCGGAAACCAGGTCATGAAAATATCGTGCGCACTGTTTTCTTTGTATACCGACAGGTTGTTCGGTTTATCGCGATATTCAGTGCCGATGAGCCAGTTATCCGAAAGCATGATCGCTGCCGAGACGGCTGGCAGGATACGATAGCGGTCATGCCGGTCCCCGCCAAATCCCAAGAGGCCAAACTGGTTGGCTTTACTGGCATGCAGATTGGCATTGATGAGCAAGTTGTAGCCATTCAGCGCACCCAAAAACAGCTTGCTGGTGGCCACATAATAATCAATGCCATCGCGATCTTTGGCGCCCAGCTCCTTGGGCACAAAGTGGTAGTCCTCGTTATATTTGTATTGGGCCCCCACCGAGATTTGTGGCAGCCAGCTGTCCTGTTCATAGACGGCGTCGCCTATCAGGCGTAATTTTATGCCTAATGTGTTCAGGCGGACTTCCTCGCCAGGCACCGTATCGCTCAAGCCGAACCGCGCCTGGCTGGCACTGAGTTCGATGCGATTGAAAGCACCAATCGCGATCCCAGAGGTATTTAATTTAAAGTCGCCCTTGGTTTGTGCATGCGTATAAAACACCGAGCCGCCAATTTGTTTGTCTGTGCCATAACCGCTAATCACAGCCCAAGGCATCAAGCCACCGCCTGCCGCCCCCTCAATCTGGGTGACGCCACCGGTCGCTAACAGGCGATCGCCTGCGTTGGCTACGAAAGGCAAGGTCATTGCTGTTGCCACTGCAATGCAGCCGATCAGAAGGGGAGAAGAATGCATGGTAACGCTTTCAAAATTTGATCGAATAGCATCATTATCTCGTTTTCGCGATAAGAATCATTGCGAAAATAGCGATTGATTTGATTGGCTTTTTCATGGTTTCAAACTTTTTAAGCTCACGTAATATGCTGATAGTGTGGCAATTTAACGGAGGAAGAAATGCGAAGGTTGATCTGGATTAGCTTGTTGCTGTGCATGGCGGGGTGTCCCGCCCAGCCCAAGCCTGATGCAAGCTTGTTCAGCCGTATCGGCGGCCTGCCGATGCTGAGCCGCTTGTCGAATCAAACTTTGGATATTGTCAGCAAGGATCCACGTACAGCCCGCTCATTTGAAGGGGTGAAAATGGTCACGCTTAAACAGAGTCTGACCAATTTTTTATGTGTTAAAACTGGCGGGCAATGTGAGTATGAGGGCGAAACCATGAAAAATGCGCATGCCGATGCCCATATCACCATGGCAGAATTCGAAATTATGGTTGAGGTATTGCGGGAGCGCATGGATATCAATGGCGTAGGCACCAAAGAAAAGAATGAGCTGTTGAAGATACTGGCGCCCATGAAGCGGGACGTGGTCAGTGATTAAGCTTGCAAAGGATAAGAAGATGCGTTTTTTGAGCAGGCCGCTGCTTGGCGCAGGACTCTGGTTACTCTGTCTGGGGCTGTCTGCGCACGCCGCGGAAGTGACGCTCACTGTGACTGATGCTGCGGGCCGGCCGGTCACCGATGCGGTCGTCGCGTTTTATGACAAGAAAACCCCGGCAATCAGTCCAGCCCCTGGCAAGATCGTGCAAAAAAACAAAATGTTTAACCCCAAGGTAACCGTAATCCAGACCGGTACCAAGGTGAATTTTCCGAATGAAGATACGGTGAGGCACCATGTCTATTCATTTTCACCTGCCAAAAAATTCGAGCTGAAGTTGTATTCCGGCGTGCCAACGGACCCCGTGTTGTTTGATCAGGCGGGATTGGTGACATTAGGATGCAACATTCATGATTCTATGGTAGGGTATATTTATGTCGTCGATACCCCGTTTTTTGTCAAAACGGACGACCAAGGCAAGGCCATGATCAAGCTCAGTGATGGTCAATACAGTTATCAAGCCTGGCTACCAGGACAAAATAAACCTGGTACAGAACAAAAGGTAAATATTGAAGGGGCCGCAACCGAGCTGAAAATTGCGCTTCCCTAACATTCTCACTGCATGATCCAGTTCAAACACATTCGTTCGCGAATTGCTTTTACATTCTTAACCGTGGTCATTGCCATTCAGTTGGCAGGTCTGGTTCCGCTTAAATACGCCCTGGTAAAACATGCCAACCGCCTGGCCGAAGAGCAGATGGAGGTCGGCGAACGGGTATTTGTCAATTTGCTGCAACACAACACGCAAAGTCTCAAACAGGCGACGCAAGTGTTGGCCGCGGATTATGCCTTTAGGGAAGCCGTTGCCACCAACGATGCGGAAACGATTGCCTCCGCACTGGAAAGCTACCAGGGCCGCATCCATGCTCAGGTCGCCTATTTCGTCAGTCAAGATGAAGCGATGGTCATCGGCACCCAGGAAAGCGAGTCTGCCATTTCTGGCAGTGCGGCCCATCAGGAGTTTGTACAGGCCATTATCGAGAATCAAACCGGCACACTCAAGTTTGAACTGGTGGATGGCAAACCTTATCAGTTGATTGCCGTGCCGGTTAAAGCACCCGAAGTGATCGGCTGGGTAGTGATGGGGTTTGCCGTGGATAACCGCCTGGCCGCGCAAATCAAGCAACTGACGCACCTGGATGTCACCTTTGTACAAAAAACCCATCAGCACGATTGGGCGCTGGTTACGGGGACTGCCAACCACGAACTTTCAAACCTGCTGGTCAAAACCGTTTCCGATGTGTATGCGCAGAAGCTGTCTTTACACAAGGTCGACCTGGATGGCATTACCTACCATCTTAAAATACGTTCCTTGCATGAAACCAAGGATGAAGCTTTGCTGGTGGTGCTGCAGGGCTCGGTAGAACCTTACCTGCAGGATTTGAACACGCTTTTTAAAGTGATGATTTTCCTGACCTTGCTTGGTGTGGTCATTTTCGCTGCCTTGATCTGGTATGTTTCGCGCAAAACTACCGAACCGATTGCGACGCTGGTTAAAAATGCCGATGACATTGCCATGGGCAATTATGACAAGCCAATTCAGGTGACCAGTACGGATGAGATCGGATTGCTGGCAACCGCCCTCAACAGCATGCGTGAAGCGGTGTTGCAACGCAGCTTGCGCATCCAGCGGCTGGCATTTAATGATGAGCTGACTGGTCTTTCCAACCGCCTGGCATTTACCCAAGGCGTACATCAGGCCATGCTGGCCCATGCCCAGAGCAATGCCAAGCTGAGTATTCTGGTCATCAATATTCACCGCTTCAAGCCTATCAACAAAACGCTAGGTCGGGATTTTGGCGATGATTTGCTGCGCCACGTCGGTCAGGTGCTCAAACAGCATGTATTGAGTGAGCAAGACATGGTGGCGCGCCTTGATGCTGATGAATTTGCCGTGTTGTTACAGCATGCCGATCAGGCGCAAGCCACCCGCTTTGCAGATGCCATCCAACAGGTATTTGAGCAACCGGTGCAGGTGCAGGGCCAAGCCATTGATGTACAGGCGGGCATGGGGATTGCGCTGTATCCCGAACATGGCATGGACGAAGAATCTTTACTCAACCACGCCGAGACGGCACTGCAAGAATCCAGACTCAAAAAGACGCCCTGGATTGTCTACAATACCTCGCTGGAAATTGACCAGTCCGAGACATTGACCCTGATCTCTGACCTTAAGGAAGCCATCCAGCAAAACCAGTTATTGCTCTACATCCAGCCCAAGGTCGATGTCTCGACCCGCCGTGCGCTGGGCGGTGAAGCCCTGATTCGTTGGGTGCATCCGCAAAAAGGCATGATTTTCCCTGACCAGTTTATTCCGTTTGCAGAACAGACCGGTATTATCAGTGACCTCACGCAATGGATGTTGCGCCGCGCCTGTGAAGCGTTGGCGGATTTCAAAAAACAAGGCTTGCATATCAGCCTGGCGGTGAATCTTTCAACCCGTGACCTCAACAACATGGAGTTGCCGCAACAGATTGCCGATTTGTTGGCCGCACATGGCTTGACCACCAAATCACTCAAGCTTGAAATCACCGAAGGCAGCTTGATGCAGGATCCTGAGCGGGCGGAAATTGTCGTGCGCAAACTGGCGGCTATGGGATTGCATCTGGCCATTGATGACTTTGGTACCGGCTACTCCTCGCTGGCTTATTTGCGTCAACTGCCGGTGCAAGAACTTAAAATTGACCGCTCATTTGTCATGTTTATGGATAAAAACGCCGGCGATGCCAGCATCGTGAAATCGACCATCGATCTGGCGCACAACCTGGGCTTGATCGTGGTGGCCGAAGGCATAGAAAACGAACTGGTGCTCAACCAGTTGGCCAAGCTCGGTTGCAATGAGGGGCAAGGCTACTTTATTGGCAAGCCCATGCCAGAAAAAGACTTTTCGATCTGGCTCGAGCGCTGGCAAGGTCAAAACGACATAGACATTGATATCGGCGATGATTTTAACTATGCCGTCAATCCGCTCGATATCGAGCCGGCGCCTCAAGACCCCTACACGCTGGATAACCTCAATTAATTCAATGCTACGCACCAGGCCTTGATTTCAAGGCAACTGGCCTATCTATAAGAATTATTTATCGATTGAATTAAATAATTCAATTTTATTTAAAAATAAAAGCGTTTTATCATGCACTTCATACATGAAAGGAGCGCAAGATGAGCCAAATCAGAATGCACAAGAAAGCCAACTTCATCATTCACTACATGATGCAGTGGCTGAACAAATAAGATTAAAAAGTTGTTGAAAATATAATAGCACGCGATTTATAATCGCAGTATATGAATAATTCTGCATCAACCCAAACGCCATTGCTTAATGAGCAGTTATGTTTTTCTGTGTATTCGCTGTCGCTGGCGATTAACAAAGTATATCGCCCACTGCTCAAAACGCTGGAATTAACCTATCCGCAGTATTTGGTCATGATGGTGTTATGGGAGAGCGATCAGCGTACCGTCAGTGATATTGGTGAGCAATTGTTTCTGGATTCGGCAACGCTGACCCCTTTGTTGAAAAGGCTGGAAGCTGCTGAATTTTTGCAGCGTGTGCGCTCGACCGAAGATGAAAGGCAAGTGATTATCTGCCTGACGCAGACCGGCCGTCAGCTGAGGCTCAAGGCCGCCGGGATTATGGATGACATGTTGTGTGCCATGGGCTGTTCATTGCAAGAGGTCGGTGAGTTACGCGAGCGCTTAAACGCGCTGCGCAACCATTTGATTCAGCATCAAGCGTAGTAAACATAAACAAATGGTTTATGGTGTTTTAAGTAGTGTGCGATTTAATTTTAAACAATATGAATTTTCATAGAAAGGATTCAACATGAAGATACAAGCGTTAGTTGCCGTGTTATTTGCCACAGCATTGACTGTCTCCAGCCCGTCGGTATTTGCAGAGGAAAAACCGGTGACCGAACAATTGGTGGACACCTTGACCACTTTATCCGGCGGCCCCCATGCCGGCTACCGCGCCAACCATGCCAAAGGCGTGATGGTGGAGGGGACATTTACCCCTTCTGCACAGGCGGCTTCGGTCAGTAAAGCAACACACTTCCAAAAGGCAACGCCGGTGTTGGTCCGCTACTCGAATGCCACCGGCGTGCCAAATATTCCGGATGCCAATGGCAATGCGTTTCCTAAAGGCATTGCGATCCGCTTTCAATTACCGGATGGCACCGCAACGGATATCGTCAGTATCTCGGTGAATGCTTTTCCAACGGCGACGCCAGAAGACTTTCTGGGCTTGCTCAATGCCGTGCGTGACTCTCAGGGCAGTACGGCCAAGCCTAGCCCAGTCGAGCAGTTTTTAGGCAGCCATCCAGCTGCACTCAAATTTGTGACCACACCCAAACCGGCGCCTGTGAGTTTTGCGACGCAACCTTTTTATGGCGTGAACGCGTTTGAGTTTACCAATGCTGCAGGTAAAACCGTCTTTGGCCGGTACCAGATTGTGCCCGTGGCCGGCGCCAAATTTTTGAGCCAGGAAGCGGCTGACAAAGCTGCACCTGACTACCTGATGACCGATATTGTCGAGCGTGTAAAAACAGGCGCGGTGCAATATAAATTATTGCTGCAACTGGCTGACGCCGGGGATGAAGTCAACAACGCGACCGTCGTTTGGCCGGACAGCCGCAAGGTGATTGAGTTAGGAACACTGACCTTGAATAAGGCTGTGGCAGACAGTAAAGCGGCTGAAAAGCCCATCATGTTCAATCCGCTACAGCTGACAGACGGCATTGCGCCTAGCAAAGATCCTATTTTGCTGGCCAGACCAGCGGCTTATGCCGTCAGTTATGGCAGAAGATTGGCGCATTAAGCTTATTCAGCAAAGCATGGCGAGCTGAATCTGAAACGGCGTTGTTTGCGTGAGCAAACCGCGCCGTTTGCTTTTAACGCCGGCCAACTACTGGGCGACAAATGCAATCGCTTTGCCATTAATGCAATAGCGCAGTCCACTCTCTGTTTTGCCATCGGGGAAGACGTGGCCCAAATGCGCATCACACACATTGCACTTCACTTCTACGCGTTGCATGCCATGGCTATCGTCGGCGTAATAAGCAATCGCATTCTTTGCAAGGGGCTGGTCAAAGGAAGGCCAACCTGAGGCAGAGTCAAACTTTTGGCTAGAATCAAACAGCGTTTGCGCGCAACAGGCGCAGGCATAGCGCCCTGGCGTAAACGCCACACACATTTCTGATGAAAACGGCCGCTCGGTGGCACTTAAACGTGTAATGGCAAACACCTCTTCATCCAAAATCTCTCGCCAGGCACGCACGGATTTTTGCAATTTGCGTTCTGGGGGCAGATTCCCTTCGCGCGAGAGTTTAAGTATATCTTTCCATTTAAGCATGGTATCCATCCATCAATTTCCAACCCGGTGACTTGTTACTGTTGAAGGTTCTCATCTTGTTTAGCACTGGGAAAACGGCGTTAAATCATGCATTTCCATGTCTTATCGCCACATTTGCTGCCAGCACTGACAGATAAACTACAAACTATCGAGTATATCACTGGTGTGATAGTTCACCAGATGGGAGACATGCCTTGATTGTTAGACCAAGACCGCACTTGTTTGAACTGTTTTTTATCATCAAAGGTTCTATCGTGCTCAAGATCATGCCGCTGCTGACATTTGTGGCAACACTGTCAGCTGTCGTGGTCTCGATTTATACCTTGAAGCCCGACTGGTTACCCAAGTTTGATGGCGGGCCGTTCGCCTTGCTTGGCATCACGCTGTCTATTTTTCTTGCCTTTAGAAATAACGCCTGTTATGAGCGCTGGTGGGAGGCGAGGAAGGTGTGGGGTGAGTTTATGCTCACCGCGAGAAACCTGGCACGCTTGAGCCAGATACTGGATACCCAGGGTGAACACAGTGCCGCCCGCAAGCAATTGCTGGAATGCAATATTGCTTACGCGCACGCGTTGCTAAAGCAGCTGCGTCCAGGGGATCAACTGCCACGGATCAAGCAACTGTTAGCCGCGCCCGTGGCAGAAGCATACTTGCAGAGCAAAAATCCGCCAGAAGTCATTTTACGTGCCATGGAGCGCATCCTGATACAGGCATTGGCGGAGGGCCGCATCCAGCCTATACAGTTTAATTTGCTCGAAGAATTGATTCAGAAGCTGGCGGCGACGCAAGCCGCCTGTGAACGGATCCAGAACACGCCGATTCCGTTTGGCTACACCTTATTGTTGCACCGCACCGCCTATACTTTTTGTTTTTTGATGCCCTTTTGTTTTGCCAATACCCTGGGCTGGGCCACGCCGTTTGTGACTGCATTGGCAGCTTATACCCTGTTTGGACTCGATGCCCTCGGTAATGAACTCGAAGAGCCTTTTGCCCCGATTGCCAATGCGCTGCCGATCAACGCGCTGACTGAAGTCATAGACATTGAGCTCATGGAAGCCTTGGGGCAAAGTGATTTGCCCGCGTTGCCGACCGCCAAAGAATTTGTACTGATGTAAGTGCACAGACGATTTCTCTACTGAGTGATTTTACTCAGTAGCAGCGATGGCTTGGGTGACCGCGGCTAGAGATAGCGGGAAAGTTGCAGGTCTTGCGTCTCGATGGCCGGTGTCTCCTGCGCCATTAAATCGGCCAGCACTTGCCCGGAGCCGCAAGCCATGGTCCAACCCAGCGTGCCGTGCCCGGTATTGAGCCACACATTGGGGTAAGCCGCGCTTGCCTGGCCGATCAGCGGCGTGCCATCCGGAGTCATGGGGCGTAGCCCCGTCCAGAATTGCGCTTGTGCGACATCCCCGGCATACGGGAACAAGCCGTTGAATACAAATTCCAGCGTGGCCCTGCGGCTTGGGTTGAGGCTTAAATCAAACCCATGCAATTCCGCCATCCCGCCCACCCGGATGCGCTGATCAAAGCGCGTAATGGCCACCTTGTAAGTCTCATCCATCACGGTGGACACGGGGGCGGCTGCAGCGTTGATCAGGGGCACGGTCAAAGAATAGCCTTTTACGGGATAGACCGGCAGATTGAGTCCCAACGCCTGCGAAAGTTGGCGCGAGTAGCTGCCAAGGGCGACCACATAATGGTCTGCCTGCAATACTTCTACGCCATTTGCCGTTTGCACCTCTACGCCAAGCAGCTGGCTTTGCTGTGTCAGTAAGCGGTGTATTTGTGTTTCTTGTCTGAACTTCACCCCAAGCGCTTGCGCCTTGGCTGCCAGTTGCGTGGTAAATAGCTGGCAATCCCCGGTTTCATCCCCAGGCAGATACAACCCACCCAGCAACGCATCTTGTACGTGAATCAGGGCAGGTTCAATGCGTACACAGCCTGCAGCATCCAAATGCTCAAACGGCACGCCCATGCGTTCAAGTACGGCAATATCCTTGGCTTCGGCGGCGAGTTGTTTTTTGGTGCGGAATACTTGTAAGGTCCCTTGACTGCGTTGCTCATAATGCAAGCCCGTCTCTGCGCGCAAACGACGCAGACAATCGCGGCTATACTCGGCCAGACGCACCATGCGCGATTTATTCAATTCATAACGTTCGAGCGAGCAATTGCTTAAAAACTGTGCAATCCAATGACATTGCCAACGCGTGAAATCCGGTTTGAGTGAGAGTGGCGCATGGCGCTGAAACAGCCATTTAAGCGCCTTGAGGGGCACATCCGGGCTGGCCCAAGGGGCGGAATAACCCGGTGAAATTTGCCCTGCATTGGCAAAACTGGTCTCCAGGGCGACCGCTGGTTGACGGTCTATGACCGTGACTTCAAAGCCTTTTAACGCCAGATAATAAGCGCTTGTCACGCCTATCACCCCGGAACCCAGCACTAAGACCCGCATGATGACACTCCTGCAACGATGTGAGGCAGTCATGATGGACTTACCCGCACTGGATGATGTTAACAAAATCGGCTGTCAGCAGGGGGAATATGATCGCGTTAAGGATGAGACGGGCGGTCAGGCCATCTGTTTTTCCAGCGCCTCTACCATCACTCTGGCCGGATCACAGTCTGTTTGTGCCGCAATCTCTACCATGCCAGTCGGGCTGGTGACATTCACTTCGGTCAGGTAGTCGCCAATCACATCCAGCCCGACTAAAAACAGGCCGTGTTGTTTCAGCACACTGCCGACGGTCTCGGCAATTTCTTTGTCACGGGCGCTCAGGGGCTGGGCCACGCCTTTGCCGCCGGCGGCCAGGTTGCCACGGGTTTCGCCGGTTTTTGGGATGCGGGCGAGGGCGTAGGGCAGGGGTTCACCGTTGATGATCAGGATGCGCTTGTCACCTTTGACGATCTCTGGAATATAGCGCTGGACCATGATGGTTTGTGCTTCAAATCGGGTCAGCGTTTCCAGGATGGCGTAAATATTGGGGTCGTCCTGACGCAAGCGGAAAATGCCACTGCCGCCCATGCCATCCAGCGGTTTGACGATGATGTCCTGATGTTCGGCCAGAAAGGCCAGAATTTTGCTTTGCAGGCTGGTGACGATAAACGGCGGGGCAAATTGCGGAAAGCGCGCGACAGATAGTTTTTCGTTCCAGCCGCGAATGGATGACGGGTCGTTAATGATACGTGCCCCTTGCTGTTGCGCCAGCTCAAGCAAATAGGTGCTATACAGGTATTCGTTATCAAACGGCGGGTCTTTACGCATCAGCACCGCATCAAAACTTGCGGGGGCTTGTGTGATTTTGTCACCGGTTTGCCAGTGCCCGTCTGCATTGAATGCAAATGTCTGCGCATCCACCTTGACCTCGGCTTGCTGCAAGTGCCAGTCGTGTTGTTCGCAGACCCATAGCACGTGTCCACGCGCTTGCGCCGCGCGCATGATGGCAAGGCTGGTGTCTTTGTAACTTTTGAGTGAGGCCAGCGGATCAAGAATAAACAGCAGTTTCATGATGAACCTTTGCTATGCGGTGAGCAGGTCGTTTTCCGGCAGGTCCCGCGCTTGCAGCTCGAGGCCAGCCGCTAACAGGGCCAGTCTTGCGACCACGCCATAAGCATAGAAGCGGTTGGGGGGCGCGTCGGGGGCGCCGGCACAGTCGGGCAGGGTGCAGGGTTTTTCAAACGCGAGCGGGGCAAAGTGCATGCCGGGCGCATTCAGGTTCTCATCGACGCCACGGCCGGTGTGCACACGGTAAAAACCGCCAATCACAAAGTGATCCATCATATACACCACTGGCTCGGCTACCGCGTCATTGATACTTTCAAAGGTATAAACGCCTTCCTGGATCATCACTTCAGACACTTGCATGCCTTCTTTGATCACCGACATTTTGTTACGCGCCTTGCGATTGAGGTCGCGTACCTCGTCGGCCGATTTCACGCTCATGATGCCCATGCCATAGGTACCTGCATCGGCTTTGACAATCGCAAACGGTGGCTGCGTGATGCCATATTCGTCGTATTTGGCCTGCGTTTTTTTCAGGATGGCTTCGACCTTATCGGCCAGCAGGTCTTCACCCACCCGGGCGTGAAAGTCCAGGCCGCTGGCGGTATCAAAGTAAGGATTTAGCAACCAGGGGTCAATTTGCAGCAATTGCGAGAATTCATCGACGACAGTGTTATACGCGCTAAAGTGCTGTGACTTGCGTCGGCTGAACCAGCCTGCATGTAACGGTGGAATCAGGGTTTGCTCCAGGCCTTGCAGCAGGTCGGGCACGCCACCGGACAAATCGTTATTGAGCAGAATGGCACAGCTGTCAAAGGCCGGGTATTCCACGCCTTCAAACGTTGCCGCCTTCAGTTGCAGGCGGTTGTTTACGCGCACCAGCGGTTCCAGTACCAGCGGCAAGCCATCATGGGTTTCTAGTTTGGTGATCTCTGTAATCTCTGGCGACAAGCTGCCGACACGGACTTCCATGCCGGCGGTTTTGAGAATGTGACAGAGCTCAACCACATTACGCAGGTAGTACGTGTTGCGGGTATGGTTTTCGGGGATCAGTAGTAAACGGCGCGCATCTGGACAGATTTTCTCGACCGCCATTTGTGCGGCTTGCACAGCCAGGCTCAAAAATTCGGGATTCAGGTTATTAAAGCCGCCTGGAAACAGGTTGGTATCCACCGGGGCAATCTTGAAGCCGGCATTGCGCAGGTCCACGCTGGCATAAAACGGGGCGGGAATCTCCTGCCATTTGGTGCGGAACCAGTGCTCAATATCCGGCATGGCTTGCAAAACGCGTTTTTCCAGTGTGTAGAGAGGGCCGCTTAAAGCCGTGGTTAAGTGTGGAACCATGGTTGCTCCTGTGCTTGTTATTTTATTCACCGGTTATCCGGCACTGCTGATGCAATGATTAGGCGATGACCCCATGCGCCTGCTGGTCGGCATGATAGCTGCTGCGCACCATGGGCCCGCTGGCCGCATTGTCAAAGCCCATGGCATCGGCTTGTTGTTTAAACCATTCAAAACGCTCTGGCGTGACATATCTCAACACCGGCAAGTGATGCACGCTGGGTTGCAAGTATTGCCCCAGGGTAAGCATGCTGACACCATGTGCGCGCAAGTCACGCATGACCTCTAAAATTTCTTCATCCGTTTCACCCAGGCCCAGCATCAAGCCAGATTTGGTCGGCACCGTTGGGTACAGTTCACCAAACTGTTTGAGCAAATCCAGCGAATGCTGGTAGTCAGAACCAGGGCGCGCCTGTTTATACAAGCGCGGCACCGTTTCCAGGTTATGGTTCATGACATCTGGCGGTGCTTCACGCAGAATTTTGAGCGAGATGTCGCGGCGGCCCCTAAAATCTGGCACCAGAATTTCAATTTTAATGGCTGGTGACTGGGCGCGAATGGCGCGGATGCAGTCGACAAAATGCTGCGCGCCACCGTCAGGCAAATCATCGCGGTCTACTGAGGTGACGACCACATAACGCAGTTTCATCTGTGCGATGGTGCGGGCGAGGTTTTCTGGCTCATTTGGATCCGGCGGCAAGGGTTTGCCATGCGCCACATCACAAAACGGGCAACGGCGGGTACAGATATCGCCCAAAATCATAAAGGTCGCTGTGCCGCCACTAAAGCATTCGCCAATATTAGGGCAGCTGGCTTCTTCACAGACGGTATGCAGATTGTTGTCGCGCAGGACTTGCTTGATTTCCTGGAACCGTGCCGAGTCCGGCACTTTCATGCGTATCCATTCGGGCTTGCGCAGCATGGGTTGCGGCACGATCTTGATCGGGATACGCGAGGTTTTTGCTGCGTCGATTTCTTTCACGCCAGCCACTTTCTTGGCCGGGCGGCTGCTTGCATCTATTGGGGTCGAATTATCTGACATGCGTCAGTTTCTCTTTCAATCGGTGGGTTAAATCGGCGGCAATGTCAGGCATTTGCAGCGCAATATTTAATTCCCGGGTTTGCGTCATTTGCATGCCGGCATAACCACACGGGTCTATATCGGCAAACGGCTGTAAATCCATGTCTATATTCAAACTCAGGCCATGGTAGCAGCACTGGTTTTTCAAGCGTAGCCCCAGCGAGGCAATTTTTTTGCCGTCTACATACACGCCAGGGGCATCCGCGCGGGCCACAGCCACCACGCCGTGCGCGGCCAGCCATTCTATCAGGCTGTCTTCCAAGATGGAGACAAGTTGCCGGACATTCAAGTGGCCGCGTGCCAGATCGATCAGGCAATAAATAATGAGTTGGCCAGGGCCGTGGTAGGTGATTTTGCCACCGCGGTCTACATTCACCACCGGAATTGCATTCTGTGGCAGGCGCACGCCGCGGCGGTTGAGGCCTAGCGTATACACAGGCGGATGTTCGGTGACCCAGAGCTGGTCAGGAGTACTGGTCGTGCGTTGGGCAGTGTATGCCTGCATGGCAGCCAGCGTGGCTGCATAATCAGTCAGCCCCAACTGGCGGATTTCCAAGGCAGGCATGATCGAAAAAGGCTTATAGCACAACCTTGACCATGGGGTGAGCGGTCAGGCTGCGGTAAATATCATCCAGTTGTGGCTTGGAGGTGACATACACCAGACAGGTCAGGCTCAGGTATTTGCCATTGCTGCTGCCACGCATTTCAATCAGGTGTGTATCAAAGTCTGGCCAGTGCAACTGGATGGTGCGGGTAATTTCGCTGGCGAAATCATCATGCGTTTCACCCATGACCTTGATCGGGAAATTGGTGGGAAACTCAATCAGGGTCTCTTCTATTTCCGGTAATTGCTCGAACTTGGTCATATGTTACCTACCTTTTAAACAGTGAGTGACGGTCAGCCTGTTTATTGCAAATACAAGCGGACCTGATCGATCATGCGTGAAAAGATATTGCTGGCCTCGACTGCCTGCATGGTGACCAGCGGCACGCTATGCACCACCTTGCCATTGAGGCTGAAATCCACCGCACCAACCGTTTGATGTGCTTTTAACGGCGCTTCAAGCGGTTTGGGCACGCGTAGATTCGCTTTCATATTGGCATATTCACCCTGGGGCAGCGTCAGGTAAACCGGTTTTACCACTGTGAGGTCAACCTGGTTTTCTGTCCCTTTCCATACCTTTTGCCGCGTAATCGCTTTGTCCGCCGCATAAATCAGTCTGGATTCATAAAACTGGAAGCCAAAATTCAGTAATTTTTGACTCTCAGCGGCGCGTACATTGTCAGAGGTGGTGCCAAGTACCACAGAAATCAAGCGGAAGTCATTGCGTTTGGCCGAAGAAATCAGGCAATAACCGGCGGATTCGGTGTGGCCGGTTTTCATGCCATCAACCGTGGGGTCTATAAACAGCAAGCGGTTGCGGTTAGGCTGGGTGATATTGTTATAGGTGTAAGACTTTTGCGAATACAAGCGCGCGTAGTCTTGCGGAAAGTCCCGAATCAGCGCATTGGCCAACATGGACAAGTCACGTGCGGTGGTGACATGGGCCGGGTCTGGCAAGCCTGTCGCATTCATAAAATGGCTATTTTTCATGCCCAGCGCTGCCGCTTTTTTGTTCATCAGCGTGGCGAACAATTCTTCACTGCCCGCAATGCCTTCGGCCAGGGTAATTGCCGCATCATTGCCTGACTGAATAATCAGGCCATGAAGCAATTCATCCACAGTGACGGTCATCGTCGTGTCGATAAACATTTTTGAGCCTTCGACCTTCCAGGCTTTTTGACTTACGGGCAAGGTCTGTGTCAGTGACAAGCGCTTTTGCTTGACCGCTTCAAAGGTCAGGTAAGCGGTCATTACTTTGGTCAGTGACGCAGGTTCCACCGGCATATCGGGGTTGTTCGCAGCCAGCAGATTGCCGGTATTAGCATCGCGCAGCACAAAGGCTTTGGCAGCCAGCGTGGGTACAGGTACATTGCCGGTAATGGCTTCAGCCGCCACCGTCATTAAAGGAATGGAAAGTAGAAAAGCAATACAAGAACGCCACATGGTCATCATTTAACGAGAAAAAATACTTAACGAGAAAACGGTGCTAGCGGGAAAAAACAAGCGCTGGCAACTGCAATTGGTCACGCATCTGATTGGCTGCTTGCGCGGCCATGGCGTGATCAGGATATGGGCCCAGAACAACCTGGAACATCTTGCCATTATACACTTTGTTCAGCAGGCTTTGTGTCTCGGGTACCGCATTGGAAATGCGCTGCTGCAGGCGGTCGGCATTTTCTTCAACGCCAAAGGCGCCGACCTGTACATACACACCGGTGTTGTCGAGTGAGGCAGCTGGTTTTGCCGATGCTTTGGGCATGCTTGCCGGCGCAATGTCTCTGGCGACGCCTGCACTGCTCGGGGCCGCAGCTATCTCCGGCTGGTTGGGGTCAATTAAAGTGATCTCTACCTGGGCCGAGCCATGCTGGGTGATATCGAGTTGTTTGGCCGCGGCATACGATAAATCGATGATGCGGTCGCGGCCAAAAGGGCCGCGGTCATTGACCCTGGCAATCAGGTTTTTGCCATTGCTCAGGTTGGTGACGCGCACATAACTTGGAATTGGCAGTGTGCGGTGGGCGGCGCTGAGTTTATACATGTTATAAGGCTCACCACTGGCGGTACGGCGGCCATGAAATTTTTTACCATACCAGGAAGCGTGTCCGGTTTGCGTAAACGGCGTTGTAATTTCCGACATTGGAGACACCAGTTCCCCATTCACGATATAAGGCTTGGTGGTCCCTTTCACGATGGGCTCCAACTTGGGCGTCACCGAGGTTTCCAGTGGAATGTTCGGATCAATGCCTTCGGTGGCATTGCCAGTGCTCTCGGGTTTGGGGTCAATATTAATGACTTTGGGTGCGCCTAGGGGCGCACTGCTGCCCGGCAATACCGCAGGCGGCGCAGGCGAGGCTGCGGGCGCGGCAGGGCGTGGCGTGGGCACGGGTTTTATTGGCGCAGGCGCCGTTGGACGTGACGGCATGCTGCTTTCGCAGGCAACCAGCCCGGCAGCCAGCAGCACGATAAAGAGTCTTTGTAGGGACAATGACATCGAGGTCCTTCAGTGGTTTCTGGCCACGTTAATCGGTGGCTACCAGCCGTTTATGCGACTGCACGCTCATCAGCAAACCCAGGCTTAGCCCTAAGGTCAAGAGTGAGGTGCCGCCATAACTGACCAGCGGCAAGGGAATGCCGACCACAGGCAGAATGCCGCTCACCATGCCCATGTTGACGAAGCAATAGGTAAAAAAGGTGGCGGCAATGCTGCCAGCCAATAAGCGGGAAAAAGTACTCTTGGCTTGTGACGCGATGATGAAAGCGCGGCCAATAATAATGGCGAACAGCAGCAATAACAGGCTGCAGCCTACCAGACCAAACTCTTCTGCAAACACGGCAAAAATAAAGTCTGTGGTGCGTTCTGGCACAAAGTCTAACTGTGACTGGGTGCCGTTGAGCCAGCCTTTGCCGGTCATGCCGCCAGAGCCAATGGCAATGGTGGCCTGAATAATGTGATAACCCGCGCCAAGCGGGTCCTGGCTAGGATCGATGAGAATTTCCACCCGCCGCCGCTGATAGTCATGCAGCATGGACCATAAAATGGGCAGCGCCGCGCCAAAGGCAATCGCGCTGCCAAAAATAAATTTCCAGCTCAGACCAGCCAGAAAAATCACATAAAAACCGGCGGCAAAGACCAGGGTGGCGGTCCCGAGGTCGGGCTGCTTGGCAATCAGCAAGACCGGCACCAGCAAAATGACCCCGGCGACGACATAGTCCGTGGTGCGTAACAAGGATTCACGTTTTGAAAAATACCAGGACAGCATAATCGGCACGGCCAATTTCATGAGTTCCGAGGGCTGGATTTTGGTCACGCCCAGATTGAGCCAGCGCCTGGCGCCATGGCTAATATCGCCGACCAGCGCTACCGCAATCAACAATGCCAGCCCGAACAAATAGGCGGGCAGGGCAATGCGTTCAATGTGTTGCGGCTGTGTGTTTGCAACCAGAAACATCACGCCCATCATTACCAGGATATTAATCAGCTGTGCATTGACCTTGAGCAGGGACTGGCCCGAGGCGCTATAGAGCACCATGAGCGCAACCACTAGCACCATGAGAACGGTGGCCAGCAAGATGGAGTCAATATGGCGGATAAAATGGCCGATCCACTGTTTAATCATGCTCTTCCTCCTCAACGACTGGGGGTGTGTTCTGTGCTTGTGTTTCGGCGGGCACCGCAGGGGCTGCCACTGCGGGTATTTTGCCCAGCAAATAATAGTCCATCACCTTGCGTGCAATCGGCCCCGCCGCCGAGCCACCGTGGCCACCGTTTTCCACAATGACGGCCACGGCAATTTTGGGGTCTTCAGCCGGGGCGTAAGCAATAAACCAGGCGTGGTCGCGATGACGTTCTGCAGTGGCTTTTTCGTTATATTTTTCATTTTGCTTGATACCCACCACTTGCGCCGTACCGGTTTTGGCAGCGATGTCATAGCCTGCATTGGCGCCCACTGAGGCTGCTGTGCCTCCCGGGCGTGTCACATCCATCATGCCCAGTTTCACAATCTCCAGATTCTCCGGGCTCAGGTTCAACTGGTCCGCCACTTTATGCGGCAACATCCTGACTTCGTTGGTTTTGGCATTCACAATCGCATTGACCAGATGCGGCTGGATGGCCTTGCCACTATTGGCCAGCGTGGCCGTGGCGTAGGCCAATTGCATGGGCGTGACCAGCGTATACCCCTGACCAATGCCTACAATGACAGTTTCACCCATATACCAGGGCTGTTTGAAGCGTCTTTGCTTCCAGCCCGGCGTCGGCAGCAAGCCCGCCAATTCGCCCTGGATATCAATATTGGTTTTTTCACCAAAACCAAAATGTCTGACAAAGTCGGTCAGCCGGTCTATGCCAAGCTCGACGGCCAGCCCATAAAAAAACGTATCGCAAGACACGGTAATCGCCTTGCGCATATCGACCGAACCATGGCCGGATGGTTTCCAGTCGCGGTAGCGGTGATGGCTGTTGGGCAGCATGTAGTAGCCCGGGTCGCTGATGGTAAACGGCGGTTGCCGCTTGCCTGATTCCAGCCCGGCCAGCGCGACAAAGGGCTTGAAGGTGGAACCAGGCGGGTAAATCCCCTTCAAGGTGCGGTTGATCAGCGGTTTATCCAGCGAATTGTTCAACAGGTTCCAGTTATCAAAATCAATGCCATCCACAAACAGGTTGGCATCAAACGACGGCATGCTGGCCATGGCCAGGACTTCTCCTGTTTTGGGTTGGATCGCCACCAGCGCGCCGCGACGTCCGGCAAACTCCTGCTCGGCGATTTCTTGCATTTTGGCGTCCATGGACAACACCACGTTGTTGCCCGAGGTGGGCGAGGCGCTTGACAGCACGCGCACAGCCCGGCCATCTGCATCAATTTCTACCTGCTGAAAGCCGGTGACGCCATGCAGCTCGGTTTCATAGGCTTGCTCGACGCCCGCCTTGCCAATATGCTCAGTGCCTTTGTAGTTCGACAGCTGGTTGTTTTCCTTGAGCTGCTTGAGATCGTGTTCATTGATCCGGCTGATATAGCCGATACCATGCGTGCCCAGGGTGCCATAGGGGTAATGGCGGAACAGGCGCGATTTGAGCTCAACGCCAGGAAACCGGAAGCGGTTCACGGCAAACTTGGCGGCTTCGTATTCATTAAGGTGGGTGCGGATCGGAATGCTTTCAAACGTATGGCTTTGCGCCCGCAGTTTTTTAAAGCGCTTGAGATCCGTTGGCGAAATCTCGACCAGTTTGCCCAGCTCGGCAATTGTGTCCTGCAAGTCTTCGGTTTTGGAGGGCGTGATTTCCAGCGTATACACAAAAAAGTTATGCGCCAGAATAATGCCGTTACGGTCAGAAATCAGGCCACGGTTCGGAGTGATGGGGACAATCGAAATCCGGTTGTTTTCTGCCAGTGTTTGATAATAGTCATAGCGAAAGACTTGCAGAAAATAAAAGCGGCCCAGCAGCGCAGAAAACGCTGCCAAAACCAACAGTACCAGAAAAACCAGACGAACCCGGAACTTGTGCTGTTCGTTTTGATGGTTTTTGAGTTCAGTGCTATACCCCATGTGCTTACAATTTCTTCGGGCGGGTCAGTTCGCCAAACCAGATAATCATGAATTGCCACAGTATCAGGTCAGACACGATGGGGAAGGCGTAGGTCCAGTCGGGCAATTCGCCGCCGGCAAACAGCTTGAGCAGCAAAATCAGCCCGCGCTCTACGCCAAACAAAAACAACACATATAAATAGAGCTGCCAGCGATTGAACAGCACCAGCCTGCGTTGATAGATCAGGCCGAGAAAGGCGGTGATTGCAAATGTCAGGGCATGTTGTCCGAGCAGGCTGCCCGTGGATAAGTCCACCAGCAAGCCAGCAAACCACACCCAGCCAATATTGCAGTGGTAGGGGGCTTGCAACAGCCAATACAGCATGATGACCAGCAGAAAATCTGGGCGCACAATAATGCCCGCATTTGACCAGGGGTAAAGTTGAAAAATCAACCCGACCAGCAAGGTGAAAAAGAACGTGCTGAACTTAACCGGTTTCATCGACGCTCCGGTGTGGTTGGTGGAGTGGGCGGCGCCACTGGGTCAGTAGGCGTTGCGCTGTCTGGTTGTGCGGTCATTTCGGTGTCTGGCGGCTGTCCGGCATCCAGTACGGGCGGTGTGGTGACCGGGTTGGGGTCAACCAGCGCATTGTTCTTTTGCAAGACATCCACCACTGACTGATCCAGGTGCTGCGCGTTGTTGCGTTGCAACATGGGGCGGCTTTCGGACATCGGATTGGTGGCCGGAGACTCTGGCACTTTGAGGATCAGCACATGTTTGTGGTTATTCACGCCGGCAATCGGGCGGCTGATGATCTTGGCAAACGGCGAATCCTGGCTTTGCTTGATCTGGGTGACGATAGCCACTGCCAAACCGGCGGGATAGACGCCGTCAATGCCCGAGGTTACCAGTTTGTCACCAACCTTGATGTCGACGCTGGTGGGCAGGTAGGGAATGTCCAGCGTGTTGCGTTTGCCCTCCCCAAAGGCAATGGCGCGTAATTGGTTGCGCTCGATCTGAATAGGAATCGATAGTTTTTTATCCGTGATCAGCGTGACTTCGCTGGTGAACGGATACACCCGGGTGATCTGACCCACCACGCCCTGTTCATCAACCACCGCTTGCCCGGGGGTGATGTGGTGGTGACTGCCACGGTTCAGCGTGATGATGTTGCTAAATGGGTCGCGCCCCATATGCATGACTTCACCCAGCGTGGCTTCCGGGATAATCGGTGCATCCCCGGCCAGCAATGTGCGTAAATGCGCATTTTCGGCATCGACAGTGGCCAGGCGCTGCAAGGCTGCATGATCGATCAGCGCCTGCTGTTTGAGCTTGAAGTTATCCTGAATCAGCTGGTTATGCGAGGTAAAGTAGGTATTGATGTTGCGCCCCCATTCGTTAGGGGCGCTGGCGATCACTTCAAGCGGGTGCAGGGCGGTACTGAACCATTGCCTTACCTGGCTCAAATAATCAAAGCGTGCATCGACCGCCATCATGACCAAAGACAGCGTACAAAAAAACATCAGGCGCGAGAAAGGCTTGGGCCCCTGGATAAAAAAGGCCGGCGACTCTTGCGGATCAAGCTGTTGGTGGATGCCTTTAAGCATAGTCAGGGTCGCGCCAACTGGGTGCGGATTTATTCGCTAGCGAATACGTTGCCCAGCTTGTCCATTTCCTCAAGTGCGCGGCCACAGCCACGGGCGACACAGGTCAGTGGATCTTCAGCCACGATGACTGGCAAGCCGGTTTCTTCTACCAGCAAACGGTCCAGGTCGCGCAACAAGGCACCACCACCGGTCAACACCATGCCTTTTTCGGCAATGTCTGCGCCCAGCTCTGGCGGCGTTTGTTCAAGTGCCGATTTCACTGCACCGACGATGGCATTCAGCGGCTCAGTCAGTGCCTCAAGAATCTCGTTGCTGGAGATGGTGAATTTGCGCGGCAAGCCTTCAGCCAGGTTGCGGCCAGTCACTTCCATTTCAAGCACTTCAGAGCCGGGGAAGGCGGAGCCGATTTTTTTCTTGATCGCCTCAGCAGTTGGTTCGGAGATTTGCATGCCGTAGTTACGGCGGATGTAGTCAATAATCGCCTGGTCAAACTTGTCACCACCGACGCGCTCGGACTTGGCGTAGACAATGCCGCCCAGTGAGATCACGCCAACTTCAGTCGTGCCGCCACCAATATCGACGACCATGGAGCCGGTGGCTTCGGCCACAGGCATATCGGCACCAATCGCAGCGGCCATCGGTTCTTCAATCAGAAACACCTGCTTGGCACCTGCGCGCTCGGCAGATTCTTTAATCGCACGACGCTCTACCTGGGTGGAGCCCACGGGGACGCAGATGATGATGCGTGGGCTGGGAGAGAACCAGCGAGATTCGTGTACCTTGCGGATAAAGAACTTGAGCATTTGCTCGGTGATGGTGAAGTCGGCGATCACACCGTCTTTCATCGGGCGGATGGCCTGAATGTTGGCTGGCGCGCGGCCCAGCATGCTTTTTGCATCAGAGCCGACTGCCAGCAGCACTTTTTTGCCGTTGGGGCCGCCTTCGGTACGAATCGCCACCACTGAGGGCTCATCCAGCACCACCCCTTTGCCGCGTACGTAAATCAGCGTGTTGGCGGTGCCAAGGTCAATGGCAAGGTCATTGGAGAAGTAGCTGTTGATTGAACCGAACATGTTTTATCCTGTGAAAATTCTGACTTTGGTGCTGCCCGCTGGGTGCGGCATAAAATCAAGGTATAATAGCGCAAAACGCACATGAAATTAAGATGTGTTTTCAAAATCTTATAGACAATTAACCACACATGGCACTGAATCTAGATGATATCAAGCGTATCGCGCACCTGGCCCGCATCGAGGTCAGCGACAGTGAAGCGCAAGAAACCCTAAGCAAACTTTCCGGTATTCTGGGGCTGATTGAGCAAATGCAGGCGGTGGACACCACCGGCATCACCCCAATGTCGCACTCGCAAGACGTGACACAGCGTCTGCGTGAAGACGTGGTGACTAAAACCAACCAGCGCGAACTGTTTCAATCCATTGCACCAGCCACGCAAGATGGCTTATACCTGGTGCCCAAAGTCATTGAATAAGCGCTTGCCAGCCCCTGCTTTGACGGTTCATTTTTACGGTTTCCATTATGATAAACAGTAGTTTAAAACAGCTGGGCCAGCAGTTGGCCAGCAAACAAGTTTCCAGCGTGGAGTTGACGCAGGCCTATTTGCAACGCATGGCCAAACTCAACCCCAGCATCAATGCCTATGTCACCATAGACGAACAAAAAACCCTGGCGCAGGCGCAAGCGGCAGATGCCCGTATCGCCGCCGGTACAGCCGGCCCGCTCACTGGCATCCCCATCGCGCAAAAAGATATTTTTTGTGCCCAGGGCTGGCGCACCACCTGTAGCTCCAAAATGCTGGAAAACTTTATTGCCCCCTATGACGCGCATGTGATCAGCCAGTTTGATGCGGCCGGTGCAGTGAATCTGGGCAAAACCAATATGGATGAGTTCGCCATGGGTTCCTCCAACGAAACCAGTTATTTTGGCGGCGTCAAAAATCCATGGGACTTTGATCGTGTGCCTGGCGGTAGCTCTGGCGGTTCCGCGGCGGCTGTGGCCGCCCGCTTGTGTGCTGCGGCCACCGGGACAGATACTGGCGGTTCCATCCGCCAACCCGCTTCATTGTGCGGCTTTACTGGCCTTAAACCAACTTATGGCCTGGTCTCCCGTTACGGCATGATCGCTTTTGCTTCGTCGCTGGACCAGGCAGGCCCCATGGCCAAGTCGGCTGAAGACTGTGCGTTGATGCTGAATGTCATGGCCGGTTTTGACGAGCGTGACTCCACCAGCGTGCAGCGCGAGCAAGAAGATTACACGCGTGGCTTGAGCGCCATGCAAGGCACGCAGCCGCTCAAAGGCTTGCGGATTGGCCTGCCCAAAGAATATTTTGCCGAAGGTTTGAATGCTGACGTGGCTAAAGTGATTGAAACGGCGATTGCAGAATACAAAAAGCTGGGTGCAGAGATTGTCGAGATCAGCTTGCCAAACAACAATCTGTCGATTCCAGTCTATTACGTGCTTGCCCCAGCCGAGGCATCGAGCAACCTGTCACGTTATGACGGCGTCCGTTATGGTCACCGTGCGGCGGAATACAATGACCTGCTCGACATGTACATGAAGTCGCGCGCAGAAGGTTTTGGTGCCGAGGTCAAGCGCCGTATCCTGATTGGTACCTATGTGCTCAGTGCCGGTTATTACGATGCCTACTACCTCAAGGCTCAGCAAATCCGCCGCCTGATTGCCCAGGACTTTGTGGAAGCCTTCAAGCAGTGTGATGTAATCATGGGCCCGGCCGCGCCTTCAACAGCCTTTAAAGCCGGTGAAAAAACCAGCGACCCCGTCGCCATGTATCTCGAAGACTTATACACCATTGCCGTGAACCTGGCGGGCTTGCCAGGCATGAGCATCCCGGCCGGGTTTACCACCAGCAGCGAAGGCAAGGCCTTGCCGGTTGGTTTGCAGATTATTGGCAATTATTTTGATGAGGCGCGCATGCTCAATGTCGGCCATGCCTATCAACAAGTCACAGACTGGCATACACGCATGCCAGTCGGTTTGGAGAACATCTAACATGCAGTGGGAAGTCGTGATCGGGTTGGAAACCCACGTACAGTTACAAACCAAGTCCAAACAGTTTAGCGGGGCCTCCACCACTTATGGTGCGGCGCCAAATACGCAAGCCTGTGAGGTGAGTATCGCGCTGCCAGGGGTGTTGCCTGTGCTCAACAAAAAAGCCGTGGAATGCGCGATTAAATTTGGCCTGGCGATTGATGCCGAAATGGCGCCACGCAGCGTATTCTCACGTAAAAATTATTTTTATCCCGATTTGCCCAAGGGCTACCAGATCAGCCAGTTTGAGCTGCCGGTAGTGGGCAAAGGTCAGCTGACCATTCAGGTCCCAGCGGGCAAAAATACCGAGGCCTATGAGAAGGTGATCAATATCACGCGTGCGCACCTTGAAGAAGATGCTGGTAAATCTGTGCATGGTGCCGTCGAAGGCATGTCCGGCATAGACTTGAACCGTGCGGGGACGCCCTTGTTGGAAATTGTCACCGAGCCCGATATGAGGAGTGCCGCCGAAGCGGTCGCTTATGCCAAGAAGTTACATGAGCTGGTGCAGTGGATAGGCATTTGCGACGGCAATATGCAGGAAGGTTCTTTCCGTTGTGACGTCAACGTCTCGGTGCGCCCCAAGGGAACTGAAAAGTTCGGTACCCGCCGCGAGATCAAAAACCTGAACTCATTCAAGTTCATGCAGCAAGCCATTGAGTATGAGACCCAGTGGCAAATAGAAACGCTGGAGGATGGCGGCACCATTCAGCAAGCGACTGTCCTGTTTAACCCGGACACCGGTGAAACGCGCGCCATGCGTACCAAGGAAGAAGCCAATGATTATCGCTATTTCCCTGACCCGGACCTGCTGCCGCTGGAAGTGACTGAGGCCGATAAAGCACGCGTGCGCGCCGATATGCCAGAGTTGCCACAAGCCTTGCAGGCGCGGTTGGTGAGCGAGTACCAACTCTCTGCTTATGATGCCAGCACATTGACGGCTTCACGCAGCATGGCTGATTATTTTATGGCCACGGTACAAGCAGGTACCGAGCCCAAACAGGCGGCTAACTGGCTGATGGGCGCGCTTTCTGCCAAGCTCAATGCGGAAGAAAAAACGATTACTGACAGTCCCGTCTCTGCCCAGCAGTTGGCTGCCTTGCTCAAGCGTATTGCAGACAATACGATCTCCAACAACGCTGCCAAACAGGTGTTTGAAGGCTTGTGGGCATGCGAGGGTGAAGTCGATGCCATTATCGAAGCCAAAGGACTCAAGCAAGTGTCTGATACAGGCGCGATTGAGGCCATCATCAAAGAGGTGCTGGCGGCGAACCAGGCCATGGTCGATGAGTACAAATCTGGCAAGGAGAAAGCCTTTAATGCGCTGGTTGGCCAGTGTATGAAAGCCTCTAAAGGCAAGGCGAATCCGGCGCAGGTCAATGAGCTTCTCAAGAAGATGTTGGGCTAGTCCCTTAATTGGCAGTTGGATAAAAAAACAAACCCCGCTTTTGGCGGGGTTTGTTTTTTGACACGACTCTCTAAGCTTTGTAGCTCAGGATTACTTGCAATGCTCTTTGTCGTGATGGTCTTTGCAATGCTCATCTGCAAAAGAAACATTTGAGAATACGGCCATCATTACCAATACTAAAGCTGCGAATTTTTTCATTCTGATCTCCTGTTAGCATTTCAAGTGTAAAGTCATTTGCTGCCTGCGCATGACGACCGTCACACGCATAACTGATTATCGGCTGGCAAGCATCAAACTAAAACTGGATAAACTCGGATTAGCCCCCTTAGTTCATCTATTTGCTATTGGCCCAGGGCATGGCAAATCAGCTGCCATGAGATCGTCATAAAGCCGATGGTGGTGAGCACGAAGCTGATGGCAGAATAGACTTTCCATTTGGTTTTGCTCCAGAAGTCGGGATCAAATGCGGCAATCACAAACACGGTCGGGTTGGTAAAGCCGCCGATAGCCACGCACACACAGGCAAAATAATGCAACTCTATGCCTGCGGCCTTGGCTGCGCCATAAAATCCCAGTCCAAACAGGGCCATAAGGGCGTAGTCGACATGGGCGCGTATCATGGTTTTATAGTCCACCAAAAACTCGCCATCTATACCCTTGATCGGAAACCAGCGGGCAAAAGTCATCAGCCATGCAGACAAAATCAACGCAGTGATACAAGCCACTGCACCTATTAATAACACGTTCATATTTTCTCTCCTGAGCCTATTAAAAAATTAACCCGTGATGTTTTTTGTGTCGGGCAGGTGAATTGTAGACAGGTCTGTCTACTTGTCAAGCGCAGGCAGACGCAAAACTTTGTTTTACTTGCGTTATCAGGCGTTTTCCCGCACAATTCGTCCGTTGCTAGGGGTCTGTAAATACTTCATTTTGTGAGGTTTTTGCAGTGAGAGTTACCCTTCGAACCTGATGCGGGTCATACCGCCGTAGGGAATGCAAGTCTTCGCATCCTTACGTCTTTTCTTTTAAGGATGCCTAATGAACGCTATTGATAAGAACATCAAATTCGTCAACGCGGATGCCAAAGTTGACGAAGCTGCTACCAAACCGTTTGCCAAATCGCGCAAAATTTACGTTGAAGGTTCACGCCCTGATATCCGTGTGCCATTTCGTGAAATTTCACTGAGTGATACCCCTTCCAGCTTTGGTGGGGATACCAATCCACCTGTGGTTGTGTATGACACTTCCGGCCCTTACACTGACCCGAATGTAGAGATCGATATCCGTAACGGTCTGCCAGCGTTGCGTGCGCAATGGATTATGGAGCGGGGTGATGTAGAGCAGCTGGATGGCCCGACGTCTGAATTCGGTCATCAGCGCCTGGTCGATCCAGAGTTGTCACAAATGCGCTTTAACCTGCATCGCAAACCGCTGCGTGCCAAAGCGGGTAAAAATGTCAGCCAGATGCATTATGCGCGGCAAGGCATCATCACACCCGAGATGGAGTTTATCGCCATCCGTGAAAACCAGCGCCGTGAAAACATGAGCGAACTGCTGCAAACCCAGCATCCGGGCCAGAACTACGGTGCCAGCATTCCTAAAGTCATCACACCTGAATTTGTGCGTGACGAAGTGGCGCGTGGCCGTGCCATTATCCCTGCCAACATCAACCACCCGGAAATCGAACCGATGATTATTGGCCGTAACTTCCTGGTCAAGATCAACGCCAACATCGGTAACTCGGCGCTGGGTTCTTCCATCTCAGAGGAAGTGGAAAAAATGGTATGGGGCACCCGTTGGGGTGGCGATACCGTGATGGATCTGTCCACCGGTAAAAACATCCATGAAACCCGTGAGTGGATTATCCGCAACTCACCGGTGCCAATTGGTACCGTGCCTATCTACCAGGCGTTGGAAAAAGTGAACGGCAAGGCCGAAGACCTGACCTGGGAAATCTTCCGCGACACGCTGATTGAACAGGCAGAGCAGGGCGTAGACTATTTTACGATTCACGCTGGTGTGCGCCTGGCATACATTCCCATGACCGCCAAACGCATGACCGGTATCGTGTCACGTGGCGGCTCTATCATGGCCAAATGGTGTCTGGCGCATCATAAAGAGTCTTTCCTGTATACGCACTTTGAAGAAATCTGCGAGATCATGAAGCAGTATGACGTGTCATTCTCGCTGGGTGACGGCTTGCGTCCAGGCTCTATCTACGATGCCAACGACGAAGCGCAATTTGCCGAGCTGAAGACCTTGGGTGAGTTGACCCAGATTGCCTGGAAACATGACGTGCAATGCATGATCGAAGGCCCGGGTCATGTGCCTATGCACCTGATCAAGGAAAACATGGACCTGCAACTGGAGCACTGTGGCGAAGCCCCGTTCTACACGCTGGGCCCATTGACCACCGACATTGCGCCAGGCTATGACCACATTACTTCCGGTATCGGTGCGGCCATGATCGGCTGGTACGGCTGCGCCATGCTGTGTTATGTGACCCCGAAAGAGCATCTGGGCTTGCCGGACAAGGAAGACGTCCGCGTAGGCATCATTACCTACAAGATTGCGGCGCATGCCGCTGACCTGGCCAAAGGCCATCCAGGCGCCCAGATCCGGGACAATGCCTTGTCCAAGGCGCGTTTCGAATTCCGCTGGGAGGACCAGTTTAACCTCGGGCTTGATCCTGAAAAAGCCAAGGAATTCCACGATGAAACCTTGCCGCAAGAAGGTGCCAAACAGGCACACTTCTGCTCCATGTGTGGCCCGCACTTCTGTTCAATGAAAATTACACAGGATGTGCGCGACTACGCCGATAAACTGGGGGTGGATGAACAGGTGGCGCTGGAAAAAGGCATGCAGGAAAAAGCCATCGAGTTTGTGAAAAAAGGCGCTGAGGTTTATCAAAAAGTGTAATTTTTTGGTGCCTTAAGCTTGTAAAAACCGGCCTCGTGCCGGTTTTTTTATGGCCAGCAATCTTGTCATTTAGTCCACAAAATGACTGTTTTTTGCGCCATGTCGCCATGGTCAAACGCGCTATAGTTTGCCATCACAATCGCGGTCAGGAGACTGCACATGCCAGACAATCTGCACACCAGTATCGTCAGGGATTTTCGGCAAACTTTGCTGTGGCCCGTGCAATTGATGACTGATCATCTTGTCCCCGGTGCCGTAGATGCGCCCTGGGAAACGCTCAATGCCATCAAGGATTCGCCCTGGGTAGAAATTGAGGACGATTTTTTACACAGCGCCCCGCACTTAAGTGAAACGCGCTATCAAGAATTCGTCACCTTTATGCCTTTTGCCCAGCGTTTTTTGTATGGCGAGGGCAAGCATGGCCATGCAGCTGGCGGCTATGGCGAATCGCCACTGCATATTTTTAGTCGTCAGGATATCCGTGCCGTCCGTATCACCTTGCCAGAGCATGCGACCCCGCTTACTTTGCGCGTTGCGCATATCGAGCTATATTTCTTTTTTGATATTGATGTTGCCATGCTGGCGCTTGAAGTCACTGCCAGTGATCTCGCGCTCAACGACGCTATGGAAATCCTCTACCGTCTGGGCCGCACCTATCCCAATTACTGGGATGATACCGGCGAGGGCGGGCATTGCGCAAAACGGGTGGAGTGGCTGGATCAGCACGATCAGGTCATTGCTGCCTCTGATTATGAAGACAAGGCCCGCTACCTGGCCTTTGTGAAAGAGAATCACGTCCCTTGTGTCTCATTGCACTGGTCAGCACTGATGTCGCCGCTCGTGCAACATTACTCCGGCCAGTCTGGCGAGTTGCGTTACCGTGAAATTGAATATCAGCGCATGCCCTTGATGGCTTATCTGGCGTTTGACGATGTGAGTACACTGTCGCGCGGAGACTTGATCCGGCTGGGTCTGGTTTGCCAGCCCTGGCATTCAGATACCTTGCCGTTTAGTGAGCAGTTTTTGCAAGACTTTGAGCAACAGCATTGCTATGACCGCTACTGGGATGAGGTCCGCCAAGACCCCTGGAGCACCACGCGCATAATGTGTACCGGCCAGAATTTTGTCGTGGTCGGCAGTCATCAGCACCGCGTGTTCAGCAATGACAAAAACGGCATCAAGCGCCATTACCAAAACCAGTATTTTCTATTGTTCTTAATCGCCCATTTTCAAAAAGCGGCCTTGCTGATGCTGTCAGACCGCATGGTGCAAGCCATCAGCCGTCTGAATATGCAGAGTGAGGACTCGGTCAAATCTTTCCGCAGCAACATCCGTCATGTCACGGCCGTGTTTCTGCGTTTTACCCACCGCTACTGGTTTGAAAATGTGTCTGATCAGGCCGTCGCCAAAGACCTGTTTGCCTTGATGCTCAAGCAACTGGATTCGGTCAGCCTGTTTGAGAAAACTCGCCGCCGCATTATGGATATGGCCGAATATCTGGAAGGCGAAGAAATCAAGCGGCAGGCGGATACGGTCGTCCGCCTTACCGTGGTCACTATTCTGGGCCTCATCGGCACCATGACCAGTGGCTTGCTGGGCATGAATTTAATCGACCTGACCCAAACCAGTCTGCTGGAGAAGCTGGCATATTTTGGTATCGTCTTTGTGCCTGTCAGCCTGCTTACTTTTTATACTGTGATTAAATCGCGTCGGTTGTCATTGTTTCTGGATGCGCTTTCTAATGAGAGCACAGGCATGCGCTATAAATTATCAAAACTGGCCCGTGTATGGAGCGGTCAATTAGAGGACCGTTAGTGATTCTGTTGGCGTGAGCCTGTTTCAGCCATACAGGTGTTAAAAAGTGAATCTTCAACGCATTCTTCTATCCATCAATATATTGATGACAATATGGATAGGAGAACACGATGAGACGCAGACTCTATTTTGTTTTACCCAATCTTCACAGTGCTCAGGCCGTGATGAATGAATTACTGCTTGATCGCATTGATGAAAATCACATCCATTTTCATGCCCGGCATGAACATTTGCTAGCGCAATTACCAAAAGTCGGTGCCGTAGAAAAATCCGATGTTCTTTATAGTGCGATGGCCGGGTTTGTCTTTGGCGCAATCGTTGGCTTGTTAAGCGGCTTACTCGCCTGCTTTTTCCCATGGTGGTTTGGCGAAGTTGCTTTCACCGTGATTCCGTATTGCATGGTCATTGGAGCACTCGCCTGTGCTGCGTGGGCAGCGGCCATCGCGACTGCGGCACCCGGGTATCGCTTGCGTGCCCACAGTCAACAGCTGGAGCAAGGCAATATCCTCATGGTTGTATCCGTCCCATTGCGCAGGTTACGCGAGATCAGGCAGCGCCTGATGCTACGCCATCCTGAAGCCTTGTATGGCGGTGTTTGGCCCGCCGAGCATCGCTTGTTTCCTTGAGCATACCTATGGTTTGCTGGCATTCACCTGGCGAGCAATCTCAGCGCATTGGTTGCCTAGGCACTTACTTTCAATAGCCATCTAAATAATGACATATGCCGTTAGGTATATACCAAACTACGTATATCGAGAGATTCTTTCTTGTCTGCTGGCTGGCAAAATGCAAACCATCGTGATTGAGCAAACATGTAAACGAGAAGACATGAATCACATTAACCGTATAAGGAGACACATGATGCGTAAATTTATTTCTGTGGGTTTTATGGTTTCAAGTTTGTTCGTGGCCTCAACGGCCGTGGCATTTGAAGGTGAGAAAAATATTCAACAAACCGCGCATACACAGCATTTTTTAAGCAAACGGCCTTATGCCACACCTGCCGTGGTGGCTAGCGCAGCGGCTGATCAAGCCTGGGTAGGTGCGACTTTGGTTGTAAATCCTGCATCCGCACAAGCGCAGCAAGTGATGAAAATGCATCAATTGTCCAAACGTGCGTTTTAGTCAGGTAGTTGTCAGGTAACTATGCCACCATAATCCTGACCGTTACTCACCCTAACGGTAAAAACTATTAAAGAATGAGCGATTTAAGGAGCGTAAAATGAGTAAATTGTTATTAGCAGTTCTGGTAACATTTGGCTTCATGGCGAATGTTCAAGCAGGCGATACCTCTGACGCTGAGAGTGGTGTACACAATCTGCATCAGAACCACTTCCTCGGCAAGCGGCCTTACAGTAAAGCCCCACAGGCAAAACAGCAAAGCCCTGAAGATAAATGGGAAGGCACAGGCTTGATCACAGATAACCCGGATAAAGGTTTGGACAAGCACCAGCAAATGCGCCTGAACTTTATTGGCAAGCGCCCTTACATGGGCTCACCGGCAGACTGAATTTAATTGAGTGCTGTTGAGCGCGGGCTGTGCCGGTGCAACAAAAACCCTTCATGTGATCCATGGAGGGTTTTGTTTTTGAGCCTGTGCTCAATCAGCTTCCAAGGCGTAAGAAGGATGCTAAGCCTTGAGGATGACGGGAGAAAGCTCAAAACTCCCGTTGTCATGACTCACTAATAATTGCTGATCTTGTATGGTGACGCTCATGCTCAGGCTGCGTGAGGCAGCGGCGGTCAGGGCACTGGTCTCTGGCAGGTTAATCACCGTGACATTATCCAGTTTAAGCATGGCTTTTTGGTGTTGCTCCCACCACATCTCTGCAGTTCTGCCACCATAAAGCACTTGCACCACTCGCTTGGCTTTTCCGCAGGCTTTGCGAATCTCACGCTCGTCAGGCAGGCCGACGCCTATCCAGCGTTCTATTGCCCCGGTAAGGTCTTTTTGCCAGAGATCCGGCTCATCGTCGTCACTCAGGCCTTTGCCAAATTGCAAGGCTTCGTCCGCATAGAGCACAAACGCCAGCAGTCTGACCATCAGTCGCTCTTCTGTTTCCGAGGGGTGCTTGGCCAAGGTCAGCATATGCGTCTGATAGTAATGCCTGTCCATATCCGCAATATTGAGATTGATTTTATAAATGGTGGATTTGAGAGCCATGGCGACTGCCTGCGATTAAAAAGTGCAGCGAGTATAACAAACTAAACTATGCTCTTAAGCGCTTTGTAGCCAGCCAGATACAACAAACTGCTTGCGCTTTTTTAGAATCTTCATAAAATTGAAAATAAAACGTTTTATTTTTATTTTATGGATACGCAGGACGACATGCCTTCTACACGCACAGCCGCTGCCAAACCTAAGGTGGGGCGGCCAAAAACCGGGACAACACAGGAGCGGCACGCCCAATTTCTGGCGCAGGCCCTCGAACTGTTTATGACCGAGGGTGTGGCACGGACCAGTATTGCACGGATTGCCGCAACCTGTGGCGTCTCGACGCGAACCATCTATGAGCGTTACAGCAACAAGGATGCGTTATTGATCGCTGCGCTCAAGCACATGGTGGAGCAGGATGTGCGTGCCATGACCAATCTTGAGCAGTTAGCCGACCCGTCGCTGGCCACGGTGCTCACGCATATCGGGCGACTGATGTTGAAAAAAGTCCTTGAACCGCGCATGGTGTCCTTTTTTAGAATTGCGATTTCAGAAGTATCACATTTACCGGAGTTGGCGAGGGCAGTCAAAGAAGTGGGGCCGGAGCGCATCTATCAAATGTTGGCAAATATCTTTAAAACGTATGCGGATAAAGGCGAGTTGCCACAACTGAATTTTATGCGGGCGGCTGAGTCTTATTGCGAGCTACTGATCGCCGGCCCTCGCCATAAAGCATTATTCGGGGTGCAAGAAGCAGATTGGGATGCAGAAGCACACATTGCATTTGTGGTGCAGTTATTCTTGAGAGGATTACACGGGATGGAACAAAAATGAAGCAGCCTGTCTTAAAGGTTGCGGTAAACCTGCGTCGCCTGCCGCTATGGTTGGCTGTCGTGTGTTTGCCGCTGGCGAGTTGCTCGGTGATGGATGAATATATCCGCCCAAAACCCAAGGTAGCTACAGAATGGCAAGCGCCGTTGCCGCATGGCGGCAATCTGGCGTCGCTGAACAATTGGTGGGGGCAATTCAACGATCCTGTGCTTGACCATCTGCTCACTGAGGCACAGAAAGAAAGTCCCTCGCTTGAAATTGCGCTGGCCAATATCCGTGTGTCGCGCGCCAATGTCTTGTCTGCCCGTGCGCAAGGGATCCCTGATTTAACCAGCACCGGCAGTGCCACCAAGAGTAAAGGCGGTGGTGGTGGCGCGTTTCCGGCCAGTACCATTGAAGTTGATTCGATTTCACTGGATGCCAGCTGGGAAGTGGATTTGTTTGGCAAGGTGAAAGCCGCCAAGCAGGCAGCCAAAGCGCAACTGGAGTCCAAGAAAATTGCCTGGCACGATGCACGCTTGAGCCTGGCCGCCGAGGTAGCAAATAATTATGTGAATTACCGTGCCTGCCAGGCATCGGTAGACGCCCTGCAACAGGCCTATGACTCTCGTAAAGAGACCGCGCGTTTGACAGGCATTTCTGCCAAGGCTGGTTTCTCCGCTCCGTCAGACCTGGCACTCGCAGAGGCAGCGACACGCGCCAGTGAGTCTACGCTGGATGGGCAGCAAGCCGAATGTGATGGACTGGTAAAAGCGCTGGTGGCGTTGACCAATTTGCCTGAGCCTGAGTTGCGTCAATGGTTGGCGAAAGGCAAAAGCTTGCCAGAGCCTGCCATGTTTGACGTGCAGGCCTTGCCGGCCAGTTTACTGACCCGGCGCCCAGACCTGGCCATTGATGAGCGCAACTTGGCGGAAGCCAGTGCCAATATCGGCGTCTCCAAAGCCCAGATGTACCCTAGCCTGACCCTGACCGGATCGATCGGCTATCGCCGCACCAACTTTAATGGCACGGTGACACGCACCGACTCCTGGTCGTATGGCCCTTCTCTCAAGTTGCCGATTTTTGATGGAGGCACTTTGCGTGCGGATCTGGCAGAAGCGCGTGCCAATTACGATAGCTTGCTGGCAACCTATCAGCAGGATGTGCGTAATGCTGTCAAAGAAGTAGAGCAGGCTTTGGTGAATCTGGAAAGTGCTACCCGCCGCGCTACCTCCGAGCAGGCCAGTGCCCAGCAATATCAGCAATATTTCAAGGCCGCCGAGATCAACTGGAAATCAGGCGGGCTGGATTTATTGTCACTCGAAGATGCCCGCAGGCAAAAAATTAATGCCGAGCTGAACGTTATCACCCAGCAAAAAAACCGTGTGTTGCAGTGGATTGCGCTATACAAGGCATTTGGTGGTGACTGGCTGGAAACACAGGCGACGGTGAAACCCATCATCCTCAAGCCCATGGAAAAAAGGTAAATAAAAATGGCGAGCAGACTGACAAAAAAAACCAAATTCTTAATCATTGCGGCCGTGCTGGTGGGTGTGAGTGCCTGGTTCTGGCAACATCCGCGGCATCAGGCCGAGCTGGCAGAAAAACGTGCTAACCGCGCGGCCGTCAATCAAACTGAAACAGAACATGCGCCGCAGTCAGCGGGCAAGGGCAAAGCCGCCTTGAGCGTGGAGGTCACCCGGCCCGTGAAGGTGCAATGGCAGACGACTCTGATGCTAAATGGCAGCGTCTATCCCTGGCAAGAGGCCCTGGTCAGTGCGGAAATAGCTGGATTGCGCATACAGCAAGTGCTGGCCGATGTCGGCGCGCAAGTGAGCAAGGGACAGTTGCTGGTTGTCTTGGCCGATGAAACCGTCAAGGCGGATTTGCAAAAACAGCTCGCCACGGTTGAAAAAGACAAGGCCGCGCTGGCTGAAGCAAAGAGTAATGCAGACCGTGCGCGTGAAATCAAGGACAGTGGCGCGCTATCGGCGCAAAAAATCAATGAATACATGATTGCCGAGCAGACGGCACGGGCCAATCTCGCCTTGTCCGAGGCGGAGCTGGAGAACCAGAAAATCCGCTTGCGCCAGACCAAAGTGGTGGCGCCTGACGATGGGGTCATTTCATCACGTTCTGCCAATTTGGGGAATGTGGTGTCGGCCGGGGCGGAGTTATTCAGACTGGTGCGGCAAAGTCGTATTGAGTGGCGCGGTGAGGTGAATGCGGATCAGCAAAATGCTTTGCATGCCGGACAAGCGGTCAACCTGAGTTTGCCGGGCGGCAAGAAGGTAGCCGGGACCGTGCGGTTGATTTCGCCGACCGTCGACAACAATACCCGTAATGCGCTGGTGTATGTGGATATCCCCAAAGGCAGTGCCAAGCCTGGCATGTATGTGCAGGGACAGGTGGATATCGGCCAGCAGCAAGGGTTGGCGGTCCCACTGAGTGCCGTCACCTACCGCGATGGCTTTGCCTATGTGTTTGAACTGGCGCCATCCGGGGCTGACGGTATCAGCCAGGTCGCACAGCGCAAGGTACAAACCGGCCGTACCCGCGAGCAGCTGATAGAGTTGCTTGGTGGCGTGGAGGCAGGGGCCTCGCTGGTGCTCAGTGGTGGCGCTTTTCTCAACGATGGGGATAGGGTCAAAATCGTGACGGTGACCAAACCTGAGGCTGCAAAATGAATTTTTCAGCCTGGTCTATCCGCAATCCGGTTCCCGCCATTCTGCTGTTCGTGGTGTTGAGCTTTCTTGGTCTCAAATCACTTAATCAATTAGGCAAACAGAACTTTCCGGATATTGAGCTGCCGGTGATTTCGGTCAGTGCGACGCTGGAGGGCGCGGCCCCGCCACAGCTGGAAACCGAAGTGGCCCGCAAGATTGAAGACAAGATTGCGACCATTGGTGGGATCGAGCACATGACCACCAAAATCACCGATGGCAGTGTCAGCATCAGTGTGCAGTTCACTATAGATACCAACAGTGAAGAGGCGCTGAATCTGGTACGCAATGCGGTTGATAGCGCCCGCTCGGAGTTGCCCGCTGCGGTACTGACGCCTACCGTGTCTAAAGTGACGACCTCCGGCAGCGCGATCCTCACTTTCGTCGCCTCGGCTGACAATATGGATGAAGGCGAGCTATCGTGGTTTGTTGACAACGAAGTGAGCAAGGCCATGCTGGCAGTGAATGGCGTGGGCAAGATTACGCGTACCGGTGGCGTAGACCGCGAAGTGCAGGTTAATCTTGATCCGACCTTGATGGCGGGTTTGGGCGTCAATGTCAGCGATGTGTCTGCACAGCTCAAACGCGTACAGCAGGATGCCTCGGGCGGGCGAGGGGATATTGGCGACAATATTCAGTCGGTACGCACCCTGGGCGCCTTGCATAGTGCGGATGAAGTCCGCAATCTGGATATTCCCATCGGCGATGGTCGCCACATCAAGTTGTCGCAAGTGGCGGAGGTGATTGATACCTATGCCGAGCGCACCACCTATGCGAGCTATGATAGCAAGCCAGTCATCCGGTTTGAAATTACGCGTAGCAAAGGCACCAGTGAGGTGACGGTGGCCAAAGATGTGCGTGCCGCGCTGGAAAAATTCAGGGTCTTGCATCCACAAGTGAAGATTGTGGAGGCCTTTAACATGGTCAAGCCGGTAGAAGATAACTATCACGGCTCCATGCAATTGCTGTACGAGGGGGCTTTGCTCGCTATTCTGGTGGTGTGGTGGTTTTTGCGCGACTGGCGCGCCACCATTATTGCCGCCGTCGCTCTGCCTTTATCCATGATCCCGACCTTTGCATTTATGCAATATTTCGGCTTCTCGCTCAATATTCTTACTTTGCTTGCCATGGCGCTAGTGGTGGGGATTCTGGTTGATGATGCCATTGTGGAAATCGAAAACATTGTCCGCCACCTGCGCATGGGCAAATCCCCTTATCAGGCCGCCATGGAGGCCGCTGATGAAATCGGCTTTGCGGTGATTGCCACTACATTTACGCTGGTGGCGATTTTTCTACCCACCGCATTTATGGGCGGTATTCCGGGTAAATTCTTCAAGCAGTTTGGCATTACGGCGGCCATTGCGATCATGGGCTCGCTGGTCGTCGCCCGCTTGTTGACGCCGATGATGTCAGCCTATTTGTTAAAACCGCACCCAGTCAAGGAAGAACAAATCTCTGGCTTTATGCGCGCTTACTTACGCAGTGTGGAGTGGTGTTTGCGCCACCGCAAAACCGTGGTGCTGGCATTTGTATTGTTCATTGTAGGCTCATTGAGTTTGATGCCACTGTTGCCCAAAGGCTTTGTGCCTTCCTCTGACAGTAGCCAGACCAAGGTCAATATTGAGTTGCAGCCGGGGACCGCGCTGGAACAGACGCGCGAAGTGGTTAGTCTGGCAGAGCAGATCGTCAAGCAGCACCCGGAAGTGAAGGCGGTGTTTAGCGCAGCGGGCACGGCCAGCACCGGTGGAGGTGGGCCCAATGCTTCTCAGAATAGTACGGATGTGCGCAAGGGCAGCTTGGTGATTAGTCTGACGGATCGTAGTGAGCGGCATCAGAAGCAATCCGAAATTGAAGCCGAGTTACGTGAGCGACTCAAGGCCTTGCCGGGCGCACGCGTCAACGTCGGCATTGGGGAATCCGGTGAAAAACTGCAGATCACACTGGCCAGCGATGATGGCATTGCGCTGGGCAATGCCAGCCAACAGCTGGAGCAACAATTGCGTACCTTGAGCGGTGTCGGCAACATCACATCCAGTGCCAGCCTGCAACGGCCAGAGGTGCAGATCATCCCCGATATCGACAAGGCCGCCGAGCTGGGGGTGACGGTAGAGTCGATTGCACAGGTGATTCGCATTGCTACCTCTGGCGACTTCTCCAATACCATGCCCAAGCTCAATTTGCCTCAGCGCCAGGTGCCAATCCGGGTGCGATTGGGTTCCAGTGTACGCACCAGTTTGCAAGAAATTGCCCAACTGCGGGTACCCGCACGCAACGGCAGTGTCAGTCTGGAAACCGTGGCCACCGTTCGCATGGGCAGTGGGCCGCAGCAAATTGACCGTATGGACCGCATGCGTAATGTGACCTTCGATATCGAACTCAACAAGCGTCAGATTGGTGAGGTCATGCGTGAAGTACAACAGCTGCCCGCCATGCAATCGCTGCCGCCCAGCGTGAAGCAGCTGGAGTCAGGTGACGCCAAACGCATGAACGAGTTGTTTGCCAGCTTTGGCGGCGCCATGGTCATCGGCGTGATGTGCATCTATGTGGTGCTGGTCTTGCTGTTTGGCGACTTTCTGCAACCAGTAACCATCTTGGGGGCGCTGCCCTTGTCACTGGGTGGGGCCTTCTTTGCCTTGCTGGTCACCCACAACAGCTTCTCCATGCCGAGTGTGATTGGGTTGTTGATGTTGATGGGTGTGGTGACCAAAAACTCGATCTTGCTGGTGGAGTACACCATCATGGCCAGAAAAGAGCGCCAGTTAAGCCGGTTTGATGCGATTATCGATGGGTGCCATAAACGTGCGCGGCCGATTGTCATGACCACCATTGCCATGGCTGCCGGTATGCTGCCGATTGCACTGGGCTGGAGTGCGGATCCTAGCTTCCGCGCGCCAATGGCGATTACGGTGATTGGCGGATTAATTACTTCAACCGTGCTGAGTCTGGTGGTGATCCCGGTGCTGTACACCTACGTGGATGATTTACTGGGATGGTTGAGGGGCGTAAGCAGCTGGCTTAAGAAGCATGCTTAGTGCACCCGCACGAAATGGTGATTACGATAGTGATGAGGGTGGGTATGCGTTACAACAGCTGTTGCAACACTAACTCCTAAATATCGAGGAGCTCTTTAAGCTTTAGCTATTGAGCGCACATTCCACTCGCATAGTTACAACGCGTTGTAGGTGATCCCGAACATCCTGTCTCATAGGCTGACTCTCGGAATCCCGCATAGCGCTGCCCCAGTGGCTATTCGGAAAGTGTTTGTCACTCTCGAATCTTGGCAACACATGCCAGTGCATATGCGGCGTTTTATTACCCAGGCTAGCCAGGTTGATTTTATCCGGTTGTATGACTTCCCGCAGTGCAGTTTCGACAGCAAACACGACTTTCATGGTGCGTGCTCGCGCTGCGGGAGGCAGGTCGGTCATTTCTTTGACGTGTGCAATTAATTCCACCCGGCAATAGGCAGGGTAATCTGCGTCGTGCAATAACACTACCCGGCAAAAATCATCCTGCCATAGCAAGTCGTAGGGGGTTGGTTGGCACAGCGGGCAATCACGCATCAGGAAACGGCCAGCATTCTATCCAGTGTGAGTTTGGCCAGTTTGGCTTCATGCGCGGGCACTTTAATCTGGTTGACCACATTGCCGTCGGCCAGGTTTTCCAGGCACCAGGCCAGGTGTTGCGGGTCAATACGCGCCATGGTTGAGCATTCGCAAACGACATGGCTCATGAACTGTACCAGCTTGTTTTGCGGTTTCATTTCTTCGGCCAGGCGTGTGACCAGGTTCAATTCGGTGCCTACCAGCCATTTCGTGCCAGGCTCGGCTTCACTCACGGTACGCAAGATGTATTCTGTAGAGCCAACATAATCTGAGTTGATGCAGACCTCAAACGCCGTTTCCGGGTGAGAAATGACTTTGCCATCTGGATGCTGGGCGCGGAACTGGTCGATATTCTGTTTGCGGAACATCTGGTGTACTGAGCAATGACCTTTCCACAGCAGGATTTTTGCGTCTTTGATTTGCTGTTCGGTCAAGCCGCCCATGGGCAGATCTGGATCCCAGACAGGCATTTGCTCTAATGGGATACCCATTTTGTAGCCGCTCCAACGGCCCAGATGCTGATCCGGAAAGAACAGGATTTTTTCGCGCTGGCTGAAACCCCACTCCAGGATTTTGGGGGCGTTGGTGCTGGTGCACACAATGCCGCCATGTTCACCACAGAAGGCTTTCAGGTCCGCCGCGGAGTTGATATACGTGACCGGTGTGATGGTCTCATCAAAATTAAGCACTTTGCTGAGTTCTCGATAGCTACGCTCAACCTTGGCCAGATTGGCCATGTCTGCCATGGAGCAGCCTGCGGCCAAGTCTGGCAAGATCACGACCTGATCCGGGCGGCTCAAGATGTCAGCCACCTCGGCCATGAAATGCACACCCAGAAAGACGATGTATTCCGCATCCAGGCTGTCACAATATTTAGACAGTTTCAGTGAGTCACCAGAGTAATCCGCATGGCGGTAAACACTCTCGTGCTGGTAATGGTGGCCCAGAATCACCAGTCGCTTACCCAGCTTTTCGCGGGCAGCCAGAATACGGGCCTGACAGTCATCGTCTTTGGCCGACTGGAACTTTTCAAATTTGATAGTGGCGGTTTGCATGGTCATAGCCATTAGTTGAGGGTAAAACGCTATTTTACAACCGATGTGGATTTATCCCAATTGCAAAGCTGGCAATTACAGTGTTAAACGGTGTTTTTCACCCAGCCGTCTAAGGGCATCCACATTCGTCCAGCTGAAGACTTTTTTAGCCGCTTGCCGCCAGTCTACCCATTCATAGCGCGTGTGTTCGTCTGGCGCCAGCGTGACTGGTTGTGGTTCCGGCAGACACAAGCCAAACAGGTGCTCGGTGTTTTGAGTGACGCCGGGCGCATATCGGTGACGCCAATGCGGATAGATTTCATACACATTGCTGGCGTGCCAATCTTCAAAGTCGTAAGCCAGCGCGTCCAGGCCGGTTTCTTCCCGCACTTCGCGAATCGCTGCCTGATAGGGCGATTCTTCTGCTTCTATGCTCCCGGTCACTGACTGCCAGTATCCCGGTTTGTCCGTACGCTCCATCAACAGTACTTGCAAATCTGGCGTATGAATCAACACCAATGCGGAAACGGGAATCTTGAAATGTTGTGTCATAAGGAGGATTGTCTATAAAGCCCGCGGCCTTGTCCATGGCTGACGGTGTTTACAATAGACTCTTTTTTGTCAGGATGCGTTCAGTGAAAGATTGTCGTAAGCAGATAAGCCTACTATGATAAGGATAATCAGGTGTATACCATAAAAATTTAAGTGATGAGCACAGGGATAGGTGTTATGTTGAGGCGTCAGCAGGGCTGGCTTTGCGTGTTGCTGATGGTCTGTTTTGAGGCGGTTGCGGATTCCGGTGTCGCTCCAGCCATTGCATGGGACCAGCTCAGCCTGCAGCAGGCGGAACTTGTGTTTGCAGGCAATAACCGTGATCTGCTTGCTGCCAAGCGGGCGATTGAAAGTGCAGAAGCCGATACCCTGATTGCTGGCCAAAAACCAAACCCGGTCTTGTCACTCGGCCTTTCCAGTCTCAACCTCAATCGCGGCCAAGGCAATAAAAACCAAAACGGCAAACGAGACCTGTTGGATCAAACCTATAACTCGGCGGTGCAGGTCACTCAGTTGTATGAGCGTGGTGACAAGCGGGCACTGCGTTCTGCCGTGGCGGAAAGTGCGGTCAAAGCGAGCCGGCTCGACCTGGGGGAAACCTATCGTCAACAGGCATTGGCCATGGCCACGGCCTATTTTGATCTCAAACTTGCCCAGGAAAGTCTGCTCATTCAGCAGGCGAATGTCAGTAGCTACGAGAAAACACTGCAGGCAGCGCAATTACGTCTGAAAGCAGGCGATGTGGCGTCGGCCGATGTAGCGCGCATCCGGGTAGATGCCCTGCGGGCCAGCAATGATTTGCGCCAGGCTGAGGCGACTGTGCAAAAAGCGCAAACCATGCTGGCTTACTTGCTTGGCAAGGATCAGGATGCGAGTAAGCTCCGTGTGACGGACCCCTGGCCCGCCCTGATTACAGAGCCCTCGGCCAATCCAGCGGCTGAGAAAGACACTGGCTGGTTACCACAACGTCCGGATGTGAAGGCTGCTGAAGCGCGCATGGAGCAGGCCCAGCAGACCAGAAAGCTTGCGGAGTCGCTCAAGGTCAGAGATTTTACCTGGTCGTTTGCTTACCAGCATTTTCCCGGGCAGGAGCCTGGATCGGCACCAGATACCATAGGCGCTTCATTGAGTATTCCCTTGTTTACCAATTATCAGTATGAGGGCGAGGCCGCACGGGCTGAAGTTGGCTATACCAGTGCAATCGAGGCCAGAGAGCGCGTGCAGGCGGCGGCGATTGCCGAAATGAGGCAGGCCAAAGCAGATTTGGATGCCGCGATTGATAAAAATCGACGTTTTGACCAGAGCATTCTGCGTGAAGCGCAAAATGCAGCAGACGCGGCAGAGTTTGCCTACAAGCATGGCGCCATGAATGTCATGGATTTGCTCGATGCACGACGTATTTTACGCACGCTCCAACTGGAGGCAGTCAGTGTCAAAGCTGATTATGCCAAGTCCCTATCCGCCTGGTTAGCGGCCACCCGCCAGGCATTTGTCTATCAAGAATAATTTTATGATGCGCTCATTCACTTCCATGGCTTCCCCTCCTGCTACCGTCAAGGCGATGCGCCAGTTCGTATTTATCTTGTGCGCGATAGTGGTTTGCATGGCTTCAGCCATGGCGGCAGACAAAAATGCCCGCGTGCCCGCGCAGCCTGCCAACCAGATTGTACTGACGCCGGGTTCGCCACAATTAAACAGTCTCAAAATTGAACCCGTCACCGAGATCCCGGTGCCGGTGACCGAGCCGCTCAACGGCAAGATTGTGTTTGATGAAAACCGGACAGCACGGGTGTATTCGCCGGTGGCCGGACGAGCGCTGAATATTCAGGCACAAATAGGCGAAGCCGTGAAAGCCGGTCAGCCCTTGCTGGTGATGGACTCGCCGGATGTGGGGGCAGCGGTCGCGGATGTGCGCAAAGCACAGGCAGATTTGGGACTCAAACAACAGGCGCTGGAGCGTAGCCGCATGCTGGTAGAGGGCGGCGTGCTGGCCAGAAAAGACATGGAAGTCGCACAGGCGGACTGGGCGAGTGCGCGTGCAGAACATGAGCGCGCGATGGCGAGGTTGAAAAACCTGCGGGTGTCGACCGGGGCCAGTGATCGCTATGTCGTGCGCTCGCCAATCGCGGGGGTGGTGGTTGACCGGAAAGTGAATCCCGGCAGCGAGGTCCGCCCCGATGCGGCAGATCCTTTGTTTTTGATCACGGACCCCAGCCACGTCTGGGCCAGTATCGATTTGCCAGAGCGGGACTTGAGCCGGATTTCGCAAGGGCAAAAGCTCAGTGTCCAGGTGGATGCCTATCCTGACGAGGTGTTTGACGGCGAAATTAAAACAATAGGCATCATGGTAGACCCGACCACGCGACGTATTCCTGTGCGTTGCCTGCTCGACAGCAAAGGCAAGCTCAAGCCAGAAATGTATGCGCGCATCACGCCGCTGGATACCAGCCAGCATCGCGTCATCCGCGTGCCCAACAGTGCCCTGATTACCGAGGGACTCTACAGCTATGTCTTTGTAGAAGAGCAGCCCTTGCATTTTAGCAAGCGTAAAGTCGTGCTGGATTTACAACGGCGGGAATATGCCACCGTGAAAACCGGCTTAAACCCGGGTGAGCGCATCGTGACCAGCGGCGCCATTCTGCTCAATTCAGATTTGTCCGTGAGTAAATAGGCGATGTTAAAAGGCTTGATCACCTTCTCACTGCAACAGCGTGTATTTCTGCTGATTGGCGCGGTTGTGCTCATGATTTTCGGCTGGTTTGCGGTGCAAAACCTGCCAATTGAAGCTTTCCCCGATGTTGAAGATGTGCACGTGATTATCGTGACACAATCACCAGGGATGGCGCCAGAAGAGGTCGAGCGCGTTGTTTCACTGCCGATTGAGCATGGGATGAGCGGGGTACCTGGACTGGCACAAATCCGTTCGGTGTCTATTACCGGGCTCTCCGTGGTCACCCTCACTTTTGCCGAGCGCACGCAAGATTATTTTGCGCGGCAGCAGGTGTTAGAGCGTTTACAAGGGGTGAGCTTGCCCATCGGCTTGCAACCCACGCTGGCACCGCTGACGACGGCGGTGGGGGAGGTTTACCGCTATTTGGTTGAAGCGCCGGCAGAAATGCCGCAACGCGAAATCCGCGCTATCCAGGACTGGAAAATTATCCCGCAACTGCGCATGGTGCCAGGGGTGGCTGATATCACCAGTTTTGGCGGGACGGTCAAGGAATACCAAATCAAGCTGGATCCTTACCGCTTGAAAAAGTTTGATGTGAGTATTGATCAGGTTAACCAGGCGGTCAGCAACAACAGCAGTAACGTGGGTGGCGGACTCATGCACAGAGGCGACGAGTCGCTGGTGGTGCGTGGCATCGGCCTGTTTCGCAGTCTGGATGATATTGCGCAATCCGTGGTGGATACGCGGGATGGCAAGCCTATTCTGGTCAGCGACCTTGGTCAGGTGGTGATTGGTGATCGCCCCCGTTCAGGCATCGTTTCCTTTAATCAGCAGGATGACATTATTGAAGGCATCGTGCTGATGACCAAGGGCCAGAATGCCGCCAAAGTGATCGACGCCTTGCGCGAGAAGGTGGATCTGGTCAATCAGACCCTGCCGCCCGGCGTCAAAATCGTGCCTTTTTATGACCGCACCGGCCTGGTTCATCACACCGTACATACTGTGGCAGAAAACCTGATTGTCGGCGCGTTGCTGGTGGTGACGATTCTGGTAGTGTTTTTGCGCAACTGGCGCGCCGCCCTGATTGTAGCTTCGGTGATTCCGTTATCCCTGTTATTTGCCTTTATTGTCATGGATTTACGCGGTGTCTCCGCCAACCTGATCTCGCTCGGAGCGGTAGACTTTGGCATCATTATTGATAGTGCAGTGGTACTGGTAGAGGCGCTGATGGTGCGCCTGGCGGTGGCTGAGGTGGATAAAACACAGGGCAATATGGGGCTAGCCTGGCGCATGCAGACACTTAAAAGCACGGCGATTGATATGGGGCACCCGATTCTGTTCTCCAAAGCCATCATCATCACTGCCTTTTTGCCGATTTTTACCTTTCAACGCGTAGAAGGAAAAATTTTCTCGCCGATGGCATTCACCTTGAGTTTTGCCTTGCTGGGCGCCATTATCCTGACTTTGACGCTGGTGCCAGCCTTGTTGTCATACACCATGAAGCGTGAGGATATGGCGGAAAAGCACAGCCACTGGATGCAAAGCTTGCAAAATGCCTATCGTCATATTTTGCTTAAAACCCGCAAATGCCGCGCATGGGTGGTCATTTTATCCGGGGGCATTTTGGTTATATCCGTGCTCTCTGCGCCCATGTTAGGCTCTGAATTCCTCCCCAAGCTGGATGAAGGCAATATCTGGCTCACCGTTGATCTGCCACCCTCGGCTGGCCTGGAAAAAACTAAAGAGATCGAGCGAGAAATCCGCAAGATTCTGAATAGCTACCAAGAGGTGAGGTTGGTGGTGTCGCATGTCGGACGGCCAGATGACGGTACCGACCCTAAGGGCCCCTACCACATGGAGATTCTGGCTGATCTTAAGCCGCACAGCGAATGGAAGTTTGCCGATAAGGAATCGCTGATCAAGGATATGTCGCGCCGTATCCACGAGATTCCGGGCGTGCCCACCAACTTTTCGCAAGTGATTCAGGACAGTGTGGAAGAGGCGTTGTCTGGCGTGAAAGGTGAAATTGCAGTCAAGATTTTCGGCCCGGATTTAACGATTCTCGAGCAGAAAGCGGCAGAGGTGGTCGATGTCATTAATCACGTGCGTGGCGCAACCGATGTGGCGGCAGTCCGCATTTCAGGCAACTCTGAGCTCGATATCACGCTTAACCGTGCCCAATTGTCGCGCTATGGCCTGATGGCGGGCGATGTTAACAATACGGTACAAACCGCTTTAGCCGGCAATCCGGCCAATACGTTTTACGATGGGGACCGGCATTTTGATGTTACGTTAAGGCTGGACAGACCTTTCCGCGATTCTGTGGATGATATTGACGAGTTACCGATTGCCTTACCAAATGGAAACGGTAGCATCCCGCTCAGCGAGGTGGCCGAGGTGACCATCAAAGAAGGGGCTTCTCGTGTCAGCCGCGAATCAGGCTCGCGTATTGTCTCCATCAAAGCCAATATTACAGACCGCGATCAGGGCAGTTTCGTGCAAGAAGCCATGCAGCAGGTCGAGGCAAAGGTCAAGCTGCCGCCTGGCTATAGCATGACCTGGGGTGGACAATTTGAAAACCAGCAACGGGCCATGAAGCGGTTGATGGTGATTGTGCCCTTGTCTGTGTTGTTGATTTTTGTCTTGCTGTTTTGGGCATTCAAGTCGGTCAAAAATGCCTTGCTGGTGTTGCTGATGATTCCATTTACGCTGGTGGGCGGCCTGGCGGGGCTGGCCGTGGCCGGACTGCATTTGTCTGTCTCTGCCGCCGTCGGCTTTATTGCGCTGGCCGGCATTTCGGTGCAAAACGGGGTGATCATGGTCGAGCAGATCAAGAGTTTGATGCGCGAAGGCAGAGAGCTGTCGGAATCGGTGATTGAAGGCGCAGTTGCCCGCTTGCGCCCGATATTGATGACGGCCTTGATGGCCGGGTTGGGCTTGATGCCAGCGGCGCTCTCGCATGGCATTGGCTCCGAAACCCAGCGGCCGTTTGCGGTGGTGATTGTCGGTGGGTTAATTACCGCGACCTTGTTCACACTGTTGTTGTTGCCTTTGTTGTTCCCGCTGTTTTCCGACCTGCGCCGTCCGCGCGCTGAATAACCACCAATTTGGTTCTATGAAACCAGAGTGGTGGTTGATATCAATCAATTCGTGTGGGCGAGTGCGCCCCATGTCTAGATTTATTCAATTAAAATCAAGTGCTTGGACTGTTTAAATGATTTGGCACAAATCATGCATACGTGAATAAGTGTAGTGGAATTCAATCGCAATGGCAGTTAACAACAATCACATGCGAGTTTCCCGACTATCCTTTCCCGAGGATATTGCTTGTCCCAAGCTGAAATGGCTTGGGCTTTTTTTTGCCGGTGGCCGGTCGGAATTTTTTGATGTGTGGATGGTGCCGGAGAAGGGAATCGAACCCCCGACCTTTTCATTACGAATGAACCGCTCTACCAACTGAGCTACACCGGCAAACAAGGCGAACATTGTTTGCCAATCTTAGCAAGGGACGGCCAGCCAATCAATGCGGCAAGCGTTTAAACCGTGCTGCGCTTCTCTGCATTGACCAGGTTTTTGGGCAGCTGGAACACGACGTTTTCCACTACCCCTTGCAACTCTTCCACCTGGTTAGCCCCCATGTTTTTCAAAGCAGCAATCACTTCCTGTACTAACACCTCAGGTGCTGAGGCACCGGCAGAAATGCCGATTTTCTTTTTACCTTGTAACCAGCCTGCTTGCAGGTGGCTGGCATTATCGACCATATAAGCTTCTACGCCCTGGTTTTTGGCAACTTCACGCAAACGGTTTGAGTTAGAGCTATTGGGTGAGCCGACAATAATCACCAGATCACAGTCTTTGGCCATGATTTTGACCGCGTCCTGCCGATTTTGCGTGGCGTAGCAAATATCATCGCTTTTGGGTGCCTTAATGTTGGGGAAGCGTGTTTTGAGGGCGTTGATGACCTGAGTGGCGTCATCCACCGATAAGGTGGTTTGTGTCACATAGGCCAGTTTGTCAGGGTCGGTGACGGTGAGGGCGGTCACCTCTTCCGGGGTTTCCACCAGATACATGCCTGCTTCGGACTGGCCCATGGTGCCTTCGACTTCTGGATGGCCTTTGTGGCCGATCATAATGATCTCCAGACCATCTTTGCGCATTTTGGCGACCTCGATATGCACCTTGGTCACCAGCGGACAAGTGGCGTCAAACGCCGTCAGGCCGCGCGACTCTGCCTCTGCGCGCACCGCCTTGGAAACGCCATGCGCACTAAAAATCACAATGCTGCCTGCCGGAATTTTTTCCAGATCATCAACAAAAATGGCGCCTTTGTTGCGCAATTGACCCACGACAAATTTGTTGTGAACCACTTCATTGCGCACATAAATCGGCGCGCCGAATTTTTCGAGTGCCTGTTCGACAATAATAATGGCACGGTCTACGCCCGCACAAAAGCCACGCGGGTTGGCCAATACGATCTCAGGTGTCACTTCTGTTTGCATAATGAATTCCGTCAAGAGTCTGCTGCTGTCTGTGCCTGCAAGTGCCAAGGTCAACCACAAGGGCTGGCAGGCATCAGGTATAATCTGCATTTTTGTTGCTCACTTAAAGCCCATGTTATGAAAAACACTGCTACCTTGCTGATTACCTGCCCGGATACCAAAGGGATTGTGGCGGCGATTGCGCAATTTTTGTATGAGCACAATGCCAATATTTTACACGCAGACCAGCATCAGGATGCGGAAAATAATCTGTTTTTGATGCGCGTCGAGTGGGACCTGACCAATTTCAATGTGGCGGTGGCCGATTTTGAGCAGGCGTTTGGCCCGGTGGCGCAACGCTTTGCCATGACCTGGCAACTCAAATTGTCTGAGCAAAAAACGCGCATGGCGATCATGGTGTCGCAATATGATCATTGCCTGGTAGACCTGCTGCACCGCCATCATAGTGGCGAGCTGGCCTGCGAGATTCCGCTCATTATCAGTAATCATAAAGATACGGAAAAACTGGCGCAGTTCTATGGCATCCCGTTTCACTATTTGCCGATGACCAAGGAAACCAAGGCTGAGGTTGAAGCGCAGCAGTTTGCCTTGTTTGATCAACACAAGATTGACCTGATTGTGCTGGCACGCTACATGCAGATTCTGTCCCCCGAGTTTGTCGCCCGTTATCCTCAGCGGATTATCAATATCCACCATTCATTTTTGCCAGCCTTTATCGGCGCGCGCCCCTATCACCGGGCATTTGAGCGCGGCGTGAAGCTGATTGGTGCGACCAGCCATTATGTGACTGAGGTATTGGATGAGGGCCCTATTATTGAGCAGGATCTGGCGCGTATTTCTCACCGTGACCAGGTGGAGGACCTGATTCAGAAAGGCCGTGATCTGGAACGGGTTGTGCTCTCCAAAGCCGTGCGCTGGCATATTGAACATCGTATTTTGCTTTATGCGAACAAGACCGTGATTTTTGATTAACACGTATCTTTATAACAATAAAAAAACCGAAGCAATCAAATGCTTCGGTTTTTTGTTGATTACTGCTGAAAAATTGCAATGACGGCCAATGTTACGGCAAGACGCGCTCCAGTTTAAACAGATCAGCAATCTGCTCGCGCTCGCGAATCACATACACCTGATCGCCGTCGACCAGTATTTCTGCGGCGCGTGCACGCGTATTGTAGTTGCTGGCCATGCTCATGCCATAAGCACCGGCAGAGTGTATGGCCAGATAATCGCCTTCAGCAATTGCCAGCGTCCGGTCATGGCCTAAAAAGTCACCACTTTCGCAGACGGGACCTACGATTTCATAGACCGCAGTCGGTGCCGTAGACGGGGCAATGGTCGTGATATTGTGAAAAGCGTCGTACAAGGCAGGGCGCATGAGGTCGTTCATGGCGGCATCGACGATGGCGAAGTTTTTGGTCTCACCTGGCTTGAGGTATTCGACTTTGGTCAGTAATACGCCTGCATTGCCGACCAGCGCGCGGCCGGGTTCAAACAGCACCTTGACGTTTCTGCCTGCCAGTTTTTGCAGGATGGCAGCCGTATAGGCGGCAAAGTCAGGCGGGCTTTCGTCACTGTAGGTAATGCCTACGCCGCCGCCGACATCAATGTGCTGAATAGGGATGCCTTTGGCCGCCAGCGCATCTACTAAACCGAGGACTTTATCCAGCGCATCTAGAAACGGCGATAACTCGGTAATTTGCGAGCCAATATGGCAATCGACGCCATGCACGGCAATGTTGGACAATTGCGCCGCTTTTTCATACAAAGCCAGTGCATCTTCAAATGCAACGCCAAACTTGTTATTTTTAAGGCCGGTAGAAATATAGGGGTGGGTTTTTGCGTCTACGTTTGGATTGACCCGCAACGAAACCGGGGCCTGTTTACCCAAGCGAGCCGCCACTTGCTGGATACGGTCCAGCTCATTGATAGACTCTACGTTAAAGCAATAGATCCCTGCTTCAAGGGCGGCCTCAATTTCAGCGTGGGATTTACCAACGCCAGAGAACACGACTTTTTTCGGATCACCGCCAGCTGCAATTACACGGGCCAGCTCACCGCCAGACACAATGTCAAAGCCGGCACCCAGGCGGGCAAACAGATTCAGTATCGCCAGGCTAGGGTTGGCCTTCACGGCAAAACAGATCAAATGGTCATTCCCACGCAGCCCGGCAGCAAAACGCTCAAACGCCTGCGTGAGTGCTGTCCGCGAATAGACGTAGGTGGGGGTTTGGTGGGTTTGCGCAATATCACGCAAGGCTACATTTTCGGCATGTAGCAGGCCTTGTTGGGTTGAAAACGGGATCACGATGGCGACTTGTCTGATGGCGGTTGTGGTTGTGGTTGAGGATACTGACGCTCAGGAAGATACAAATTGCCTTTGAGGCCACAAGCACTCAGTGTGCATAACAGCAGCGCAAGTGCTATTAATTTTGTAGAGCTGGCAAACATGATCCTGGCGTCCAATCAAAATAAAGCCAGATTTTACCACTAAAGCTGCGCAGGCCCATGCCTGGTCGCGCGTGCTTGGGCCAAGTCTACCGTTTGTCGGCCAGGGGTAACCGCTAGTCGGCTACTGCTAGACAGGAAGAATCGCTGTTTGCATGATAAGGCTGTGCAAAAAGGGGATATTCATGAAGCGTCTTTTACAACAAGGCTTTAGTCTGATTGAAGTGATGGTGGTGGTGGCCATTATCGGCTTGCTCGCCAGCATTGCTGTGCCGGGTTACCAGGATTATGTCAAAAGTGGCAATGCGGCGGAGGCACCTGCCAATCTGGCCAATTGCCGGGTGCAGGTCGAACAGTTTTACCAGGATAATTTTACCTATGTGGGCTTTGTCTGCAACCCAAGTGATGCCAAGTATTTCGATTACTCGATTGATAACCAGTCAGCGACGACTTACACCCTGAAAGCGACAGGCAAGTCAGCGCAGAACATGGGTAATTTTTCATTTACCGTCAACCAGGATAACGCCAAGACCTCTATTTACGACGGCACCACTGGCGCCACTTGCTGGCTGACTTCATCCTCAGGAAGTTGCTAATGCAGCAGCAAGGCTTTACCTTGATTGAGCTGGTCGTCACCGTGGTTGTGATGGTGGCGGTCTCCAGTATTGCCATCCCGGCTTTTCAGACGGCGATTGGCAATTCGCAAATCAGAACCGTGGCCGAGTCTGTCAGGAACGGTCTGCAGCAATCACGTGCCGAAGCGATCAAGCGTAATAGTCGAGTGAAATTCACATTGCAAACCAACAGTGCCTGGCAGATTGGCTGCGTTGCCATCACGCCAGCCTGCCCAGCGGTCATCACCCAGAAAAGTGCCACCGAAGGCGCATCCAGCAATGTCACCGTGACTGCAGATAACTATACCGCGGTGTTTAGCAGTTTTGGTACGCGCGACCCGGCCAGCCCGGATGCGCTGACCATGGTGAATGTGAGTAACAGCCAGGTCAAGGCAGAAGAACGTAAAGCATTGAGAGTGACATTGGCGGCAGGCGGCAACGTCAAGGTTTGCGACCCTGCGGTGACCACGGTTGGGGATACCCGCGCATGTTAAAAACATCCATTAACAGGGCGCGACGCACCTTGGGCCAGCAAGCCGGATCTGTATTGATTGAGGCGATGGTGGCGGTCGTGATTTTTAGCATGGGGGTGCTGGCCCTGGTTGGCTTGCAAAGCGCCATGATCAAGAATAGCAGTGACAATCGTTACCGTGCCGAGGCACAGCTGATTGCACAGACCCATATTGCCAATCTGATGGCCTATGGCGGTGATGCTGCGACTTATGTCAGCCAGGTGGATACGGAAAGTATTAAAACCCAGTTACCCAACGGCACCCTGAGTTTTTCTGCCATCACCAACAGCATGATCACCGTCACGGTGGGCTGGCAAGTACCGGGCGGCACGCGCCATTTAGTTAATGCGTCCAGCTATTTGTTTGATGTCACACCCTGAGCAAAGGCCAGCAGATGAATAGGGTAGGCACAAAATCACAGCGGTTGCAGTCAGGCTTTAGCCTGGTAGAGCTCCTGGTCGGGTTGCTGATTGGCCTGGTGGCTACTTTGGCGATCAGCAACCTGTTTACCGGTTTTGAAGCAAGAAAACGTGCCATTACCGGCGGTAGCGATGCTCAGTCGAATGGCGTGCTGGCCATGTACTACATGCAGCGTGATGCTCAGAATGCCGGATATGGACTGCCGGTTTATAACAGCTCAGACCCATCCCCGTTGTTGTGCCCGATAGAGACATCCATCAATCAAGGGGGCGTCGTCATCAATTTATCACCCGTGGTGATTGTGGATGGCGGCGCAGGCAGTGATATTGTGCGCATTCGCTATGGTAATCCGGCCAGCGGAGGTGCGTCACTGCGTGCGACGGGCACGATTACTACGCCTACCCTGGATGGCCGCCTGATTGGCTGCCAGGAAAACGATGTGGTGCTCTATCACCAAACGCCGAGCAGTCCCAACTGTAGTCTGGCCAGGCTGAAAAAGTTAAACGCTGACCGGACCATCAATACGCTGAGCGAGCTCAATACGCCACCCACCGCCAGCCCGGTAACGATTTTGAACGGGGCTGACTGGGTACGATTCTCTTGCCTGGGCGCCTGGAACCAGTATGAGTACCGTGTTAGTGGCACCTTGGAGTTGACCAGGAGCGGCGGCACGCCAGGGACAGATCCTTTCCCCAATGCCGCTGCGATCCCTGTTGCCAGTGACATAGTGAGCTTGCAGGCGCAATATGGCATCTCTGACACCATTGATCCTGCATCGCCCTCGGCCACGGCTGCCGGCTTTTTAAACCGGGTTGACCGCTGGGTGGATGCCACCGGCATCTTTGGTGACACGATTTCGCTCATCGACAGAAACCGTATCCGTGCCATCCGCATTGCGGTGGTGACCAGGGATGGCAATCTACAGAAAAAAGCCGTTAGCCAGGCTTGTAATGGTTCCGTTGCCGGGCTCGCCAAGGTCTGTGTCTGGCAGGCAGATGCCAATCCTGCCAATGTCGATTTAACAGCGGTGCCTCAATGGCAACAGTATCGCTACCGGACCTTTGAGGCCAACATTCCTCTCAGAAATATTCTTTGGAATCGTGATGCGCTCTGATCCGTATACCCCTTCCAATCAAGCCCGGCTGCCCTTAGCGCAGCGAGGGATCGTCTTGTTTTTTGCCTTGCTGGCGCTGGCAGTGATGTCTATTGCTGCCGTTGCCTTGATCCGTAGCGTAGATACCAATGCGCTGGTGTCCGGCAACCTCGTCTATCGCCAATCCGCGACGACCACGGCCAATGTCGTGCTAGAAGGGATTACTGAATATATTGCCAAAAACGTCGTGCTTGAGGTGAGTACCACCCATCATCCGCAGCTTGGCTATTACGCAAACTGCAGTCAGTTTGATACTAATCCGGATGCACAAATTTGTGATGGCAAGCAGCTCACTACCATGACCTGGGATGACAGCAACAGTAGCCAGGTCCCTAACCAGACCGACGGCAATGACGAAATTCGTAATGGCATGGACCGTCAGGGTAATCAGATTCGCTTTGTCATTGAGCGCATGTGTAACTTCAGCAATGCCGAAATTAATGCAGGCAGTGCAGCCACCAATGCTTCGCGCTGCATGATGGCCAGCTCGCCCAACAATGGTGAAAACTGCTCACACAATATCAACAACATGGAGCTGTTCAAACGTTGCGTCTCAAGTTCGGACTCGCCACTCTACCGCGTTACTTTGCGTATCGCTGGCCCTAAAAATACGGTGACTTATATGCAGTCATTTATCTCCAACTAAACAGGTGGAATGATGAAACCAACACGTTGCCTTCATACAATTGTTTTCCTGATACTAGCATTGCCTGGTTTGGTCATGGCGGAGTTTCTCGACCTGGCCACCATGCCGCTGCAAACTTCCGGGAGCTCGGATGTAAAACCCAATCTGATGTTTGTGCTGGATAACTCCGGCAGTATGGGCTTCAACTATACCCCTGACTGGGCCGCGGATGATCCTGATGGCCGTTCCTATTCCAGCGGCTGGTCCTGGTATACCTATGATGCCGCCGACTGGTTATTTAGTAACTCGGCCTACAATACACAGTTTTATAACCCTGAAGTGACCTACAGTACACCGCTCAATTACTTGGGGACGAGCCTTGCCAATAAAACCTCGTTCAGTGGTTTTTCTGAAAACGTCACCACAGTGTATGGCAATATTACGCGAGGCTCATCAGCCTATTACTACGCTTATGTGCCGGGTGAGTTTTGTACCACGCCTGCATTGACCAGTTGTGTAGTTTCAAAAACTAAAACCACGGTGAATGGCGTTGCCTATAATTATCCGGCCACCTTGCGCTGGTGTAACTCGGATGCTGCCTCTAAAAAAAGAACACTTGATTCCAGTGGTGGGACGCAAGACCGTTGCCAGGGCATCCGCAATAATGTCTCTACAGTGAATGATAGCAATACCTATGTTTACTTGAGGGAACCAAGCGCGCGGTATCGGCTGAGTTTTAGTATCAGTGGTTCGGTGAGAGTGACCAGCGTCAAAATCAATAATATTGAGTTGCTGTCTGCCGCGACCACCTCGAGTTCCAACGCCTCGACAGTCTCTAGCCGCGTACAAAATAATCTCTGTAACTCCTCCATGACAGGCGCTTGCAAATTGGCAGGCAATGTTGTCATCAGCAACAATGGCAGTAGTTTTGATTTTAGTACCTTTGCCGGGGATGCCCTCAACCCGGCCAGTCCGATACAAGTGACTTTTTCCGGGTCGGGAGGCAGCTATACGGCCACACAGTTATCCACAAATAACACGGATATTCCTGGCAGCCTGATATATCAGGAAATTACGACTGCCCAAACCAGTTATAGCGCGCCGGGGGCAACCAGCAAAGGCGCCGAGCGAACCGATTGTGCTGCGGCTACTTGCACCTATAGCGAAGAGTTTACCAATTATGCTAATTGGGTCACCTATTATCGTACACGCATGCTCTCGATGAAAACTGCCGCCAGCCAAGCGTTTAAAGCCCTGGATTCCAGGTATAGGGTGGGATTTGTGACGATTAATAATTCATCTTCTAATTATCTGCCGCTGGCTCCTTTTGACAGCTCGCAAAAGCAATCCTGGTACGATAAATTGTTTGCAGTCAATCCTGGTGGCGGGACGCCGTTGCGCACTGCCCTTGCCAATGTGGGCAAACACTATGCTGGCAAAAAGACGTTAGGAACCGATGATCCGATGCAGTATGCCTGCCAATCCAACTTTACCTTGTTGACCACAGACGGCTATTGGAACGATACCGGCAATCCTACGCGCATTAATGGGTCAACTGCGATAGGTAATCAGGATGGCGGCAGTACGCCTGCGCCACAGTTTGATAGCAGTAACAAATCCAATACCTTGGCGGATACGGCCAAGTATTTTTATGACACGGATATCCGTGACAGCACGCTCTCCAATTGCACGGGATCTTTGGGTTCATCCGTTTGTGGCACGGCGACGGATTACCCCAAGCAAAACATGGTCACCTTGACCTTGGGCCTGGGCATTGCAGGGACCCTGCTTTATACCGATGATTATAAAACGCAGACCATGGGCGACTTTAAAGACTTAAGCGCGATGCCCATGCGCAAAAACTGGCCTGATCCCACTCTGGCGGAAAACGGCACCCGCATTGATGATTTATGGCATGCTGCTGTGAATGCTGGCGGCACCTACTATAGTGCCAGCAACCCCAAACTGTTGCGCGAGTCCTTGGCCAAGGGTTTGTCGGAGATTAAATCCATCCAGGGTGCGAGTGCCGCGGCTGCGGCCAGTAGCCTGGCGCCGACCAATGGTGATAACTTCCAGTATGTGGCCAGTTATCAGTCAGTAAAATGGACGGGTAACCTGGAAGCGCGGACGGTCAATACCAATTCCTTGCAAACCTCAGAAACCGCAGTTTGGTGTGTGGAAAATGTGGCGGCCGAGGCCTGTACCTCTCCAGCTACAGCCTATACCGGACCAGACAGTAACTTGTATTGCAAAACCAGCAACTCCACCGATTCAACTTGTAGCAACGCTAACGGTTCTCTGGGATCAGTGCTGAATTTTGGTGACGCAACAGCATGCTATGTGCCCATTGCCCGTAGCTGTGATGGCAAGCTCAAAACGCAAATTGGGCAACGTAAAATTTACTTTAACAATAACAATGCCCGTGCTGACTTTAAACCTGGTAATTTACCGGCAGCGTATAGAACTAAACTGGAAGAAGGTTATAACGCTTTAAGCCAGATGAAAGCCTTGCCTGCCACCGATCCGAAAATGACAGATACTCAAAAAGCCGACAAGCTGGTTGATTACCTGATTGGGAATAAGACCTATGAAGACAACAGTATGAATACAGCGCCTGCCAACCGCTTATTCAGAGAGCGGCAGGCAACACTGGGCGATATCTCACAATCTCGCCCCAGTTATTTCAGGGCTTCGAACGTTGATTATCTCGATCCCGGCTATAAAGCTTACAAAACTTGGGCTAAAACACGTACAGCCGCCGTCTATGTCGGGGCTAACGATGGCATGCTACATGCGTTCAATGCCAATGACGGCACAGAGCTATGGGCTTTTATCCCATCTCCAGTCATTCCGAATCTGGCCAATCTGGCAGATAAGGAATATGGTGCCAATTACCATACCAATTATGTCAATGGCAGCCCGGTGGTCACGGATATCTGTATCTCAGCTTGCACCGGGGACAATGCGGAGTGGCGTACGATTTTGGTTTCCGGGCTAAACGGGGGCGGGCGTGGCTATTTTGCGCTGGATGTGACCACACCGGAAAACCCACAAGTCCTTTGGGAGTTTTATGCTCAGCCAGATGGCATAAACAATACGCTAGGCTACAGCTTTGGTAACCCGATGGTGACTAAAATGCTGGATGGGCGGTGGGTGGTGCTTTTGACTTCTGGGTACAACAACGGCACCAATGCTCGCAAACTCAACGATGGCACCTTTGTTGCAAACAATCCGGTCGGCGATGGCCGTGGCTATTTATATGTCCTCGATGCCAGAACAGGCAGCCTGTTAAAAACATTGACGACTGGCGAGGGGGATGCTGCCAACCCGAGCGGCTTGGCAAAAATTTCCGGCTACGCTGAGCAAATGTTTGAGAACAACACGGTATTAAATGTCTATGGTGGCGATTTAAATGGCAATATCTGGCGTTTTAATATCAATACCAATACCGTCAATAAAATTGCCAGCTTGACTTCGGGTGGCGGTACTGCACAAAAAGTGACTACCCAGCCAGAGTTGGGCAAGGTCGATAAGAATATGGTGGTCATGGTGGGTACTGGCAAGTTTCTGGAGCCTGCCGATTTGACCAATACGCCTCAGAACTCAGTCTATGTGTTCAAGGATAGCGGGCAGACCACGCCAATTGGCCGTAGTCAGTTAACGACGCAAGTGTTAAGCGGGGATCGTACGGTGTCCTCCACTGGCACGGTGAATTTTGATTCTGGCTATGGCTGGGTGCTGGATTTTCCTGTAGGGGAACGTGTCAATCTGGATCCATTGTTACTCAATGGCGCCCTGATGATGCCAACACTTGTACCAAGTAGCGAGGCTTGTAGTGGTGCCGGCTATGGCTGGTTTAACTTCTTTAACTATAAAAAAGGCGGCTCTTTGTTGCCTGGTGGTGCCATTTCTGAGCGTATGACCACACCCGCCGTTGGTTTTAATATTGTCTATGACGGGAATGGCGTGCCGCATGTTGTGGTGACTGGCAGTAATGACCCTACCCCGCAGCAATTAAGCCTGGATGACCAGATATTTGGGTTGTCGGGTTCCAGCAAGGCCACGGTGATTTTCAAGCAAAAAAGCAATGGTAGCTATGGCACCAAGCAAAGCTGGCGTGAATTGATCCAGTAACCAATCCCAGTAACCAATCTGAGTTGTGCAATAAAAAAGCCCCGTAAACGGGGCTTTTTTATGTGATACGGATTACTTTACCTTTTTTGCAAATACATACAATATCAGGCAAATTGCGACGACGATGCCAATCAGTGTGTAGATGCCTGCTGCGCCTAAAAACATGGTTGCCTCCTTCTCGTCCGGTTGAAGAGAAGTTTTATTGTAGGCAAACGTCAGGCGGGTGTCTATCAGTTGAGGGCTGGACCAGTTAGGTGTCTGGGCAAGCAACATGCGATGCAATGCCACGCTATGACCTGCGTAGCGGTGTGAGGCAAACTGCCGGTGTGTTTTACACGACTTCCAGCGTCAGCTCAGCAGGTTTGTAAATTGCCTGAATGTTGCTGTCTGCAGTGATATCTTCAGCCAGATACATAATGTCCTGCGCCGTCATCAATTCTGGCATGCTGGCGGTATAAGTCAGCGGCTCGTCTTGTTGCAAGTCTTTCATGGGGCGTCCTTTAGTTCTGTTTATGTATACTTGTATTAACGTCATCAGGTTTCCATTCTTGAATTAATTTGTTCATGCGATCATTTAAATCTATGTTAATGGTCTTGTATGACGCTTTAATGAAGTAATCCAGCTTTTATAAGGGCTGTCGGCCGGTTTGGCTTAAAATATTGGCAGGGTTGAACAACAAAAAGGAGTCGGATGCATGCGTGCGAGTCGGTTTATGTGGGTTGTGTTGATGGCCATGCTGGCGGCAGTGGGGTATTGGTATTGGCAATCGCTGCAGTTGCCAGCGTCTGCACCTGCGCAAAATGCGTTGGCTCATACCATCAATGAGTGTGATTTGATTGCTAGTAAGGCAGCGGCCGCGTTACCAGAGCAACTACCCTTCCAGAAGCTGGAAAAAGCGGCTAGACAGTCACGCGTGTTGGAGCATTGCATGCAAGACCGGAGCTATCAGGAAAATCCTGACTGGGTGGTTGCCGCGAACAAGCAGGCGAAAGCGATGGCCTCTGCCCAAGGAATTTCAGACAGCGAAGCCTATGAGACATTGCGCCGTAAAGCCATGTTGCAGTCAGACCAGCAACCGGGCTACTGGCGCAAACGGCCTTGAGGCATCAGCGCTTTTGACCCAGGTAGTCGGTTTTGCCCAGTGGCACCCCAATATGGCGCAAAATGTTGTATGCCGTGGTGACATGAAAATACACATTGGGCATGACCCATTTTTCGAGATAATCCAAGCCGGTGAAGGTCAGATCCACTTTACGTATGGTTAACACCACTTCTTTATGCTCGGCGCCTTCCAGCTGTGAAGGCTTGATGGCTTCGAGAAACGCGACTGTCTTGGCGATTCTGGCGTAGAGCTGTTCAAAACTCGCTTCATCATCCGCATATTGCGGAATGTCTATGCCTGCCAGTCGTCCACCCGCCCCTTTACTCATGTCGCTCACCAGTTGCACCTGTTTGGTTAATGGGTACATGTCCACATACAAACGGCTATTCAGTAGCACTTCTGGTGCGACTTTTTTCTGTTCTGCATAGGCTTCCCCTTGCCGCAGAATGTGCTCGAGATTTTGCAGGTTACGAATCAGCGGGGCGATACTGGCATCATAAAGTTGCATGTGGAATACGCTTTCAATAGTCATGACGCCGATATTGTAGCGCCTCTGCAATGTGCTTATCCAGAATGTATTCGGCCTGGGCCAGGTCAGCAATGGTTCTTGCGACCTTGAGGATGCGGTGATAGCTGCGGGCAGACAGTGAAAACTTTTGCACCGCCATTTGCAGTAAGTGATTCGCCTGGTCACCCAATTGGCAATGGGTGGAAATTTCGAGCGCACCCAAGGCTGCATTCGGTTTCTGTTGGCGGGTCAGTTGACGCTCTCGCGCCTGAATCACGCGTGCACGAATGGCCGCACTCTGTTCACCATGATGGTCATGTGACAACTCTTCTGGTTTTAGTGCTGGTACATCAATATTCATGTCTATCCTGTCCAGCAGCGGGCCGGAAAGTTTGTTTTTATAGCGCAGAATTTGCTCAGGCGTACAGCGGCAGCGTTGGTTATAGTGCCCGTAATAGCCACATGGACAAGGATTCATCGCTGCAAGCAATTGAAACTGGGCCGGGAAAGTTGCCTGTCTGGCTGCCCGAGAAATGGTGATATTGCCACTTTCCAGCGGCTCGCGGAGCACCTCCAGCACTTTCCTGTCGAACTCAGGCAGCTCATCCAAAAATAATACGCCGTGATGGGCGAGGCTGATTTCTCCGGGTCTGGGCACACTGCCGCCACCCACCAGTGCCACGGCAGAGGCGGTGTGATGTGGCGCCCTGAATGGCCGCTTTTTCCATTGGCTGGCCGGAAACTGGCCGGTCAGTGACAAAATTGCCGCACTTTCCAGCGCTTCCTGCGTAGTCATGTCTGGCAGAATGCTATTAAACCGGTTCGCCAGCATGCTTTTGCCTGTGCCTGGCGGGCCGCTCATCAATAAACTATGTTGGCCCGCCGCGGCAATTTCCAGGGCGCGCTTGGCGCGTAATTGACCTTTGACTTCGAGATAATCCGGAAAGCTTAACGAGGATTCTGACAGCACCAGCGGGTGAGGGGGCAGCGATTGTTTGCCAGACAGATGGGCACAGACTTCAAGCAGGCTATTCGCGGCAAAAATGGAACACCCCTCAACCAGGCTTGCCTCATGCGCACTCTCCTGGGGCAAAATCGCCGCCCTTTTGTGCGCCGGGCCCTGAATCAGTTGGTAAGTCATCGCCAGGGCGCCGCGTATCGGCCTTAACTCGCCTGTTAATGCCAGCTCACCAGCGATGACATAGTTGGCCAGCGCTTGTTTAGGTAATTGCCCGGAGGCTGCCAGAATCCCAAGCGCAATCGGTAAATCGTAGCGGCCCCCCTCTTTGGGCAGATCTGCCGGTGCCAGGTTAACTGTAATCCGCCGCGCCGGGAATTCAAACTGTGCGGTTTGAATCGCTGCCCTAACCCGGTCTTTGCTCTCTTTCACTTCGGTTTCTGGCAGCCCGACGATAGTGAAGCTGGGCAGGCCATTGGCGAGATGCACTTCTACCACCACTTCTGGTGCATCCATCCCACTCAGGGCCCGACTGTATAACACGGCCAAACTCATGTAGCACTCCCGCACCAAAGAATGCTAACAATTGTAAATTAAATTTTACTTTCTGGCGGCATTGGCTTGTTCTAGCTGGCTGATTTTTTCTTCAAGCTGTTTTAATTGTTGCTGCGTGCGTGCCAGCAAAGCGGCCTGAATATCAAATTCCTCGCGCGAAACAAGTTCCATTTTGGGGAGCATGCCCTGAATTAGTGCATGCAAGTTGCTTTCAAGCTCTGAAATGGGGCTTGAATCAATTAGTTGTTTGATTTTAAAAGATAATTCTTTAATTTTTTCATTTGAAAATAGCATGGCAGGCTCTCCTTGGGATCACATTTTAGCATGTAAGGCCCTCGAAAAAAGGGGTGTAAATGGTTGATTTTTATGTGTTTTCAATTAAAAACATGTTGTTGTGTTGCTAATGTAAGTATTTAATTTAAGTATTTTAATTAAGATATTGATTTTTAATAGCTATGTGGGTTGGCACGTGCCTTGCTTTTAGGTCAATGTTGTTTCATTCTCGTTTACAACAATTTGATCAAGATTTTCACAGAGAGAGGACCTATAAATGCGTCAATCTATTTTGCTCACAGCAGTATTGAGTGCAATGTCATTTGCACAAGTTTCATACGCAGCTGAAGAAGCCAAGGAAGAAGCCAAATCTGACTGGACTGCCACTGGTAACATCGGTGTGGTATCTGACTACTACTTCCGTGGTATTTCACAATCCTGGCATAAGCCAACCGTGCAAGGCGGTATGGATATTACGCATTCCAGCGGTTTCTATACTGGCCTTTGGGGTTCTGGTGTAACACCAAATACCTATCCTGATGCCACTACTGAAATTGATATCTATGCCGGTTATAACGGTACGATTCCAACCGTAGAGAAATTAGGCTACACCGTTGGTATTTACGGCTACCTGTATCCAGGTGGTTCATGGAAAAAATACAGAGGCTCTACTACAGTTGATAGTAATGGTAACCCAGACCCAAACAGACCTTTGACTCCAGGGGGTGGGCGTTGGGATACTTACGAAGCAAACGTTGGTGTTTCTTATGACTGGATCAGTGCAAAACTGTCGTACACTCTGACCGATTGGTTTGGTGCAGATAAGTCTACTGGTTGGGATGGCAGTACTAAAGGTTCAACCTATGTTGAGCTGAACGCTGCTTATCCATTGCCATGGTGGGATTTGACTCTGATTGCTCACGTTGGGCGTTTGAACGTCTCTGGTAAACTTGATAGAACGTTCTCCACCGACGGCATTAACTTGCCTAGCGATTCTCTTTCTAAAGCAACTGACCCAGACTACACAGACTGGAAAATCGGCTTAAGCAAAGCATTCAAAATCGGTGCTACAGAAGGCTGGAATGCGGGTGTGTATTGGATTGAGTCTGATAACTCACGCTACTGGGGTTACAGAGGCTACGGCGGCTCAAGCTTTAATGGTAAAGGCACTAACGGCGCAGTTGAAAGCAAAAACCTGAATGATGGTCGTTTAGTTTTAACATTAGGCCGTACATTCTAAGTAAGCAAGTTTTAGATCTGGCGGGCATGTGCCTGCCAGAGTTAACAACGGGAGAAGCAAATGAAATTTGTATCCGCAATAATCAAGCCATTCAAGCTTGATGAGGTGCGTGAGGCTTTGTCCAATATCGGCGTACAAGGCATCACTGTCACTGAAGTCAAAGGATTTGGCCGTCAAAAAGGGCACACTGAGTTGTATCGTGGTGCTGAATATGTCGTAGATTTTTTGCCTAAAGTTAAACTCGAAGTTGCGATCAAAGATGACATGCTGGATCAGGTCGTAGACGCGATTGAAAAAGCAGCCGCAACAGGCAAAATCGGCGATGGCAAAGTCTTTGTCTTCGATTTGGAACAAGTTTACCGTATACGTACCGGCGAAACCGGTCCGGATGCGCTATAAGAAAGGGCTTCTGTTATGAAGAAAATTCTTTCCATATTATCGCTGGTCGCCGTGATGGGTCTGGCGGCAAGCCCAGTCAGTTATGCAGAAGAAACTGTGACCGAAACCATCACAGTACAAGAAACCGTTTCTACTGATGCGGCACCTGCGGCCGAAGCGCCTGCAGCGGCCGAAGCTGCCCCTGCTGCTGAAGCAGCACCAGCCCCGACGCTGGATGTGGGTAATACCGCGTTTATGATTGTTGCCACTGTGCTGGTGATTTTGATGACGATTCCTGGCCTGGCGTTGTTCTACGGCGGTTTGGTACGTCAGAAAAATATGTTGTCAGTGCTGATGCAAGTGTTTGTTGTCTTCTCTATGATTTCTGTATTGTGGGCTGCGTATGGTTACAGCATGGCTTTCAGCGAAGGTAACATGATTGTCGGTGGATTAAGCAAGGCGTTTCTGGCGGGTATTACACCTGCTAGTTTGTCTGGCACGATTCCAGAGTATGTATTCTTGACCTTCCAGCTGACATTTGCTGCCATTACACCGGGGTTGATTGTTGGTGGTTTTGCTGAGCGTATGAAGTTCTCTGCTGTATTGTTGTTCACGGCATTGTGGGTGACTTTTGCCTACATCCCAATCGCACACATGGTATGGGGCGGTGGTTACCTGGCAGAGCTGGGTGCCAAAGACTTTGCTGGTGGTACTGTCGTACATATCAACGCTGGTATCGCTGCCTTGATTGGTGCCATCATGTTGGGCAAACGTATTGGTTACGGTAAAGAAGCCATGCCTCCGCACAACCTGGTGATGACCATGATTGGTGCTTCCTTGCTGTGGGTAGGTTGGTTTGGCTTTAACGTCGGTAGTGAACTGGCTGCTGATGGCATTGCCGGTATGGTGCTGATCAATACACAATTGGCTACCGGTTCTGCTGTACTGGGCTGGATTTTTGCTGAATGGTTGTTCAGAGGTAAGCCAAGCATGCTGGGTGCCGCTTCTGGTGCAGTGGCTGGTTTGGTTGCGATTACGCCTGCTTGCGGCTTTATCGGCCCGATGGGTTCTATCATCCTTGGCTTCACTGCCAGCTTTGTCAGCCTGTGGGGTGTGACCAAACTGAAAGGTGCGCTGGGCTACGATGACTCACTGGATGTGTTCGGTGTGCACGGCTTGGCCGGTATCTGGGGTGCGGTGGGCACTGGCGTGTTGATGTCACCAGGTTTGGGTGGTGTTGGTTACGCAGAAGGTGTGACGATGGGTGGTCAGGTCTCTACTCAGATCATCGCAGTGGTCGTGACCTTGATCTGGACAGGTATTGTGAGCGTCATTCTTTACAAAGTGGTAGATGCGGTTGTCGGTCTGCGCGTGAGTGAAGAATATGAGCGCGAAGGTCTGGACACGACTGAACATGGTGAACGTGCTTACAGCTTGTAATCGTTGTGTGGTATAAAGAAACGGCTCTAGTTAGAGCCGTTTTTTTTTGGGAACTAATATAAACGGTTGTTATCCATTTACAGGGCCTAGTTAACAACAATTCTTATTATGGCAAACATTCATACAACATCTCTCAGCCCTTTTCAAAGAGTCGTCAAATTACTCTCATTTGAAAAACAGGACATTTTGCTGCTGTTTTATTTAACTGCGGCTTACGGTGTGCTGGGTATCGCGACTCCTGTTGCCGTGCAGGCGATGGTGAATATCGTCACCATGGGCGGCGTATTGCAGCCGCTGTACGTAGTGGGGTTTATCCTGTTTTGTTTGCTGGCGTTGTCTGGTGCGATTTATGCGATTGAGAGTTTTCTGGTTGAGATGATTCAGCGACGGCTTTTTGTACGGTATAGCTTACAGATTGCGCAAAATACCGGGCAAATTCATATTTCTGTGTATGACAAATTCAATCCGGTAGAACTGGTGAATCGTTATTTTGATATTCAAACCGTGCAGAAATCGATGGCGACTTTGCTCACGGTTGGCTTGACCGCCTTGTTGCAAGGCATCATCGGCAGCATTGTGCTGCTTTTTTATAGTCTGTATTTTGGCATTTTGGTGATCCTCATGCTGATTGTGTTGTGGGTGATTATTTTTGGCTTGGGTAAACAGGCTGAAGAGACATCGATCAAAGAGTCTAAAGCCAAATATGAAATGGCGGCCTGGCTGGAAACCATTGCCCGCAATAAATGGCTCTCAAAGTTTTATGGTGCGACTCAGCGCAACACGGCGAATACCGCGCAGCTTGCAGAAGGCTATCTGCAAGTCAGGACCAAGCACTTTAAAGTACTCATGATGCAACTGATAGGCGCGGTGGGCCTCTATGCCTTGATTGGTACGGGCATGCTGATATTAGGCGGGACACTGGTGATTAAAGGCCAGATCAATCTGGGCCAGTTTGTTGCCGCAGAGCTGATTATTTTTGGGGTGCTTTCTGCGTTTGTGCGATTTGTGACCAAGCTGGAGTATTTCTATGATCTGCTTGCGGCGGTCGATAAACTTGGTGTGCTGGAAACCTTGCCTGTAGAGCGCTCTGGGGAGCATCAGTCAGGTCAGGAAGGCTACACTACCCTGAAGGTGCATCAGCTGACTTTTCAACACGCGGATCAAGCTGCTTTGGTCAGCAACCTGAGTTTTCACTTGCAACGTGGTGAGAGCCTGGCGTTGATCGGTGGCTTAGGCAGCGGTAAAACGACGTTGCTGGAGCTGATCACCGGTATGAGGCAGCCGCTGCAAGGACATGTCAGCTACAACGACATTGATGTGCGCCAGCTTGACCTGGCACATTTGCGTGACCGGATTGGCGTGGCGAACAAAGTCGAGTGGCAGCATGGCTCTATTCTGGATAATCTGAGGTTGCAACGGCCAGAGGTGACACTTGATCAGGTGATTGAGTTACTGCAGGTGCTTGGGTTGTGGCAAGAAATCAGCAAGCTGCCCAATGGGGTAGAAACAGTCTTGACTGACTTTGGCGCACCGATGACGCATACACAGTTACAACGGTTAATGCTTGCCCGTGCGATGCTGGGTCAACCGGATGTATTAATCATTGATGGCCTGCTGGATCAACTGGCGCAACATGAGCTGGATCAGGTGCTGATGTTGCTTAAGCGTCACCAGCAGGACTGGATGGTGTTGATCACCACGCGATATCAGCATATCGCCCAGCAATGCAAGCAAGTCATTCATCTTCAAAGCCAAGCGGCGACAGACGTGGCAGGAGGTCAGCATGCGTAATACGGTTGAAAGTATGCTGACACAAAGCGTACAAACCCCTGAGCATTTAAGGGTTTGGATCAAACGGATGGCCTGGCTGCTCGTTGTGCTGCCCCTTGCTTTTTTGCCTCTGCCATGGCAACAAAACGTGACCGCGCTGGGCAAGGTCACGGCCTATTCTCCTTCCGAGCGGGTGCAAACCGTCGATGCCCCCGTGAGCGGGCTCATCCAGCACTGGTATGTGCAAGAAGGCTCGCAAGTGAAACAAGGCGATGTATTGCTGGAAATTAGCGATACTGATCCTAACTTCCGGCAGCGCCTGCAAGCGCAGCGCGATAACCTTGAGGACAAACTCGCTTCCAAGCAAAGCGAGTTATCAGCTTACTCGGTGCAGCGTGACAACCTGGCCGCCGGCCGCGATGCCAAAATCACCGCCGCCCAATACAAGTTGGATGTCGCTAACCAAAAAATTCTCAGTGCACGTGAAGCTGTGAACTCTGCTCAAGCGACGCTGGATGCTGCCACGATGCAGGTCAAGCGTATGCAACGCCTACTGGGCGATGGCCTGGTTTCCAAGCGAGACACCGAAGTGGCTGAGCGTGACCATACGATTGCCAGCCGAAACTTGAATAGCGTGCAGGCTCAACTGCAATCGGCTATGGCCGAGGCGCAGTCGGCACAGGCAGAAATTCGGCAGGTGCGTGCCGATACGCAAGCATATCTGGATTCGGTCACGGCCAATATCAACAAAATCAAAGGCGAGGTCTCAGATGCTGAAAACAGCCTGCACAGCTCCGAGATTTCACTGGCGCGGCAAAACATGCAGAAAATCATCGCGCCCCGCGATGGCACGATTTTCCGTTTACCGGTCAATTCACAATCCCAGATAATCAAGCAAGGTGATCCATTGCTGATTATTGTGCCACATACCTCTCAGCGTGCCGTGGAGTTATGGGTTGATGGCCGTGATGCGCCACTGATTACTCGCGACAGTGTTGTGCGTCTCGAATTTGAGGGGTGGCCTGCGATTCAGGTGCCTGGCTGGGCGCAAGTCGGTGTGGGCACTTTTGAGGGCAAAATTGCTTTTGTCGACCCGACTGACAATGGTACCGGGCATTTCCGTATCATGGTGATCCATAAAGAAGGCACGCCGCAATGGCCAGAAGCCCGCTTTTTGCGTCAGGGTATCAGTGCCAAGGGGTGGGTATTGTTGGAGAAAGTGACGATAGGCTATGAATTGTGGCGCCTGCTCAATGGCTTCCCGCCCAGAATCCCGCATGAGCCAACACCGCTCAATCTGCCTGCTGGCGTTGGGGCAAGTAAATGAAGCGTGGTGTGCAAATACCGGTTTTGACCAGGCTGTTTGGTCTGGCCAGTATGCTATTGGCCACAGTTGTCGGTGCGGATGAGTCATTGAGTGACAGCCGGGCGCGCCAGCGATTGCAGAACACAGAAGGCCGCGGCCTGGAGCCATATGCCAAGGGCAAGGGTGTGCCGCTGCATGATGCGGTCAAACAACAGCAGCAGCAACGCAATAAGTCGGTAGTGATAGACCTGAAAAGTGCGCTGCAACCGTTTGACTCGCCAGAAACTGCAAATATGCTCAGCAATGCACCCAAGCAAGGGCCGCAACTGAGTATTGCGGATGTGCGGCAGAAGGCGTTGCAAAATAATCTTAATCTGCAAGTGGCAAAAATCGATCCGACCATTGCGGCGCAATCGTTGCGTGAAGAGCAGGCCAAGTTTGACCAGGTCATTTTCGCCTACGCCAAATATGGCCAGAAAGACTTGCCTGCGATGGCGGGCGACAAAGTGATTTTCAAGTCGGATAATCCGGCGCTGGATAGCGAGCTGGTCAAACTGAATCCGGCAGCCCAAAACAAGGAATTCTGGGAGTTGGAAACGGGCATCAAAGTGCCGTTAAGAACTGGTGGTAGTGTTACCCTGAGTGCGCCACTGGAAAACTACCAGAGCAAGGGCAGTCTGGCCAGTGACCAATACCGCAGTGCTTTGCGCTTCTCCTTTAGCCAGCCGTTGTTGCGTAATGCCGGGCGACAGGTGAACGAGGCCAGCATCCGCATTGCAGCACTTGATCAGGATAGCGCCCAGCTCAGAACGCGGTTGCAAAGCATTCGTATAGTCACCATGGTGGATAAAGCCTACTGGGATTTATACGAGGCTTGGGCGGCCCTGGATGTGCGCCGCAACCAGTACGAATATGCCAGCCAAAATCTGGCCATGGTCAAACGCCGCGTGCAGGAGGGTCTCACCGCCGCGATTGAAGTCAACCGTGCTGAAATTGGTGTCGCGGATCGCATGGAAACGCTGATTATTGCCGAAACCAACCTCAAGCTGGCCCAGCGCCAGTTACAGTTTTTGCTCAACGAATTGCCGGAGCAAGGCATGACTAGTTTGCCGTGGGTACCTTCTACCATGCCCAATCTGGTCAAGTTTGAGTTTGACCGTGAAAAACTGCTCAAAGATGCGTTGGATAGCCGCATCGAGCTACTCGATCAGGAGCTCAAACTGAGCGCAGATCAATTACAAATTGATTATCTGCAAAATCAGACCCTGCCGATGTTTACGCTGGATTACCAATACGGCGCCCTGTCCAGTTCTGCCAACCGGGCAGGCAATATCGGGCAGGACTTGCTGAATGGCCAATACAATGACTGGTCCGTGGGCCTGAAGTTTGAAATGCCAGTGAGCAATGAAGCGCGCAAAGCCAAGCTGGATAAAGCGATTGCCCAGCGTATGCAGCGCCTGACAAACAAAACGCTGCAAGCGCTGACCGTCAAACGCGAAATTCACGACGCCCTGGATAAGCTTGAGCAAAACTGGCAGCGCATCCTCGCGGCACGCCAGCAGGTGATGATCGCCGGCTATAACTACGAAGCCGAACTCAAGCAGTTTAATGAAGGCTTGCGTACCATGACCGAGGTGCTGGAAACACTGACGCGGCTAGGCGAGGCGCAAATCAAGGAAATTCGCGCCATTAATGACTATCAGATTGCCCTGATAGACCTGACCTTTGCCACCGGAACGGTGTTGGGCTATACGCAGATTAGCATGCAGTAAGGTAGCCTCGGATAACGTGCAAGGCAGATGAGGCTACTTGAATCAAGCCTGTGCGCTAGTGATTTAAGAAGCGGTGCGGATGCCTGGATCAGAAAAACTCAGGCGTTTATTCAGGTTTTTCTCAGGATTCTCTGAGGACAAGCATCAAAGTGATCGCACACTTTAGATACTTTTTGCGATGGGATTGGCTATCAGAAGAAAACACGCATTGTTTACTGTGCAGGCATGCCTCCCTACGCAACGATTTTCTATGCTGCCTAACAACCTGGCCAGTAACGCTTATCCTTCATAAAACACGGCTAGTCAGAGGGTCTCTCTGTTTGGCTAGGACCATTTCACCCGGTGTTTAGCGGCAATATTCAAACAATCTCCAGCTTTAAGGCTGAGGATGCCTTCTTCAAATGCCCGTTCTCCTTCACCTTGCAAGCGCAATAACCACGCAGCTTGCGCTTGGTCATCCTAGAAGTCCGCTGGCGATGAATGCCCCTAGTAGATGATGCGTTCAATATACAGTTGAGGTGAAGAGATCAGCACTTGAAGGCATTGCTCAGGCAAGAGCACGGGAATCTCTGCAAACAGGTTGAGTTGTTAAATGAGGGATGTCACGCGCAGTCGAGCTGCGGAAGTCCGATTACTCGGTCAGGACTGGTTTAAGCAGCGCTTCCACCTGCGCCAGCGTCATCCGGTGGATTCCCGCCTTTTCCCCGTGTTTACGCGGGGCGGTACGCAGGTCGTCGGCTTCAAAAATACTGATGCGTTGCGTACCGTACCGGGTTTCTACCAGTACCACCGGCACCCGTTTGCGTAGCAATTCGTGCTTTTGTTTGCTCGGACGGTCTGACAGGCGGTAGTGCTGTTCGTCTAGGCGGTAGGGGATATTCTGGTTGAGCAAGTAGATTTCCAGTTCTTTGGCGCTCTCGGCAAAGACATGGATTTCGGTATCGGCATGGGGCCCGGCGGTACCTTCCATGACGGCGCCGGTCAGGTAGGGCTGGAATTTTTGCAATAGCCGCATGGTATGCAGCGCGGCCTGCCGCAGTTCCAGCAGGTGAGCGGCATCGCTTTCATCTGCGTAAAGCGCGTGATATTCACGCAAAGCTGCATCAATTTCGCCGTTGGTCGGCAAGGGCGCATCTTGCGTGATGCCCATGGCTTTGATGGCTTTGCGTTTGGCGCGCGCATAGTCACTGATGCCTTCTTCAAACATCAGGCGCGCAGCAGATTGGGCAATTTCTTGCCTCAAGTCACTCGTAAAATCATCAAACATACTTTAGGCTTTTCGTAGATTGATTGCTAATTCGGGCTCAGCAGCTTGGCTGCCGGATTGGCTGGCAGTTTTCTATCCTCATTGTTGCCACTGTGTTCGCCGATCAGGCGCTCCAAAAAGGAGGGCTCTTCCTCTTCGGGCGCATGTTCACCCTCCGGGTCAAACAAGCCAGGCAGTGTTTCGGGTTTGGATTGTGGCAAGTGCTCTTCATAAAAATACTCATAAATGCCCGCATCGTCTTCGCTGATCTGCGCTCCGGTGTAAGCATCTACTTTCAATTGCAAGACGCCCTCAGGCACTTTGTATTGATAAATCGGCTGACCTGACAGGGTTTGCTGCATATAGCGTATCCAGATAGGTAAAGCTGCGCGGCCACCGGTTTCGCCTCGGCCCAGGTTGTGCGGGTTGTCATAACCCACCCACGCGACTGCCACCTCTTTTGGGTGGTAGCCAGCAAACCAGGCATCAAACTGGTCGTTGGTGGTGCCAGTTTTACCGGCAATGTCGGGGCGGCGCAATGACAGCGCTGCGCGCGCAGTCCCATCTCTCACCACGTCTTGTAGCATGGTGGTAATGATGAAAGCGTTGCGCTGGTCAATCACCCGCTCGGCGGAGACATGTTTGCCTGGTTGCACGGCCTGAATCACCTTGCCGCGGCTGTCCGTGATCTTTTCGATCAGGTAAGGATGCACCTGATAGCCACTATTGGCAAAGGTGGCATACGCGGCCGTCAGCTGCCAGACCGTGGTTGAGCCCGCGCCCAAGGCGGTAGACAAATAGGCCGGGTGATCCTTGGGGTTAAAGCCAAATTTGCGCAGGTAGTTTTGGGCATAACGCGCGCCAATCGCATTCATAAGCCGGATTGAAATGGTGTTTTTGGATTGCGCCAGTGCTTCACGCAAACGCATCGGGCCAGCATATTTTTCATCGTAGTTGCGCGGCTCCCAGCTACTGTTGCTGCCTGTCTCGGTGGAGGTGAAACTGATCGGTGCGTCTTCAAACACACTGGCAGGGGAATAGCCTTTTTCAAGCGCGGCAGAATAAATAAATGGTTTAAAGCTGGAGCCGGGTTGACGGCGACCCTGGGTGACATGGTTATATTTGTTGCGCTGGAAACTGAAGCCACCGATCAGCGCTTGTACCTGTCCGGTTTCAGGATTGAGTGCCATAAAGCCACTTTCCACTTCTGGCAGTTGTACTACCGACCATTCTTCACCATTTTGATACACGCGAATGACCGCGCCCGGCTTGAGTGACAAGGGCGTGGGTTTGGCGGGCGGCATATGGTTTTTGACCAGTAGCAATGATTTGTCTTGCAGTTTGAGCACCTGGCCGCGCTTGGTGACCAAAGTGAGCAGGTTGGGTTCAACCTTGGTGACCAAGGCGGGCACAAATTGGTTGTAAGTGACAAAATCACGCAATAAATCAGCGGCTTCCGACGCCCTGAGTGTTGCCGGTAATGGCAACATTTGCTCTGCGCCGCGGAACCCGTGCCGCAACTCAAAATTGATGATGCCTTGAATCATGGCCGTATTGGCAGCAGCCTGGTGTTTGCTATTGATAGTGGTGTAAACACGCAGCCCGCTGGTATACGCCTTCTCACCATAGCGTTTATACAAGCTTGCCCTGACGATCTCGGCCACGTATTCCCCGCCCAGTGCCTGGATCTGGCGTCTGGATGACTGGAATTTAAGCGGTGCCTTTAATGCTTCTTCATAGGCTTGATCAGAGATCATGCCATAGCGGTGCATGTCGCGGAGTACTTCGTGCTGACGGTTAATGGCGTAGTCAGGATGAATGTATGGATCGTATTTGCTCGGTGCTTTGGGCAAGCCTGCCAGTAGCGCGGCTTCGGCCAGGTTCAGTTGTTTCAAGTCTTTGTCATAGTAGGTTTTGGCGGCGGTCGCAAAACCATAGGCGCGCTCACCGAGGTAAATCTGGTTGAGATAGAGCTCCAGAATCTTGTCTTTGCTAATGGCATGTTCAATTTTGATCGCCAGCAAGGCCTCTTTAATCTTGGTCCATAGATTGCGTGGCGTATCTGGATTACTGAAAAAGTTTTTAGCCACCTGCATGGTGATGGTGCTGGCGCCTTCGTGCCCGCGCCCGGTCAGGTTGTTGCGAATCGCCCGCAAAATGCCTGTGGTATCAATGCCGTTGTGCTGGTAAAAGCGACGGTCTTCAATCGCCAGAATGGCGTCTTTCATGACTTTGGGCGTTTGTTCAATCGGTACGAATGCGCGGCGTTCCTGACCAAATTCAGCCATCAAGCCGCCATCGGCGTCATAGACCCGTAGGGGCAATTTGGGATGGTAATCCGTCAGTGCATCAATCGAAGGCAGGGAAGGATAGAGGATGCTGATCATCAATACCAGCAAGGCTGCGACGATCAAACTGCCAGTAATGAAGAGGAAAAGAAGGGACTGCAACCAGGTTCTTGAATTCATGCGTCTTGCTGCCATCGAGAGAATTACCTATGAATTGTAATCTTTTTTTGCTGATTCATAGGCAGTTAATTATGGAATCATGCAAATAATCAGGAATTCCCTGACTCGCAAAAATACATGTAAGCCATTGTTTACCCACTCGAATGCATGAGTTGGCATGGATGATGCATAGCAAGTCGGGCATGTAACTATTTATGAAGGGCAATACCGTTGAGTCTGGGCTTTTTACAGCGCAAAAAAACCAGTTTTATTGGTGTGGATGTCAGTGCAACCGCCGTCAAGATGGTGGAGCTTAGTGCCATTGGCAAGCAGCAATTCCGGCTGGATGGCTATGCCAATGTCACGTTGCCTAAAGGCGCAATCAGTGACGGCAATATCAATGATCTCACCCAGGTGGCTGAGAGCATGCGTGCCGCCTGGCGATTGCTGGGTTCGCGTGCGCGTCAGGTAGTCTTGGCCCTGCCAACTGCGGCGGTGATTTCCAAGCGCGTGATTATGCCTGCCGGATTGCGCGAAGAAGACATGGAGCTGCAAGTCGAGTCTGAGGCAAATCAGTACATCCCGTTCCCGCTCGACGAAATGAATCTGGACTTTCAGATCTTGGGCCCGATGGGGAAAAGCACCGATGAAGTGGAGGTGCTGATTGTGGCGGCCAAGAAAGAAAAAATCGATGACCGGGTGGCCGTGGCTGAAGAAGCCGGGCTCAAGGTGCAGATCATGGATGTTGAGGCCTATGCGACAGAAACGGCTTACCGTCAGATTTTGAGACATTTGCCTGATCACAGTAAAAAAACTGTGACCATGATTCTGGATATCGGTGCCTTTGTTACCCATATCAATGTGATGGTAGGCACACACTCCGTCTATGCACGAGAGCAAGCCTTTGGTGGGGCGACCTTGTCGCAAGAGATTCAGCGCCGGTTTGGCTTGTCGCCTGAAGAAAGCGAAATCGCCAAGCGTCAAGGCGGATTGCCAGCTTCTTATGCGCAGGAAGTGTTGCAGCCGTTTTTACAAAATCTGGCGGCCGAGGCTGCCAGAGCCGTTTCATTTTTCACTAACTCCACCCAATACAACAAAGTTGATCATCTGTTGTTGGCCGGTGGCGTGGCGGCAACCGATGGCTTGGCGGCACTTATTGAAGAAAAAACCGGCGTGCATAGCTTGGTGGCGAATGCTTTTCAGGGCATGGCGCTGGCCAGCAAGATTAAACCTTCCCAGCTTGAGACAGATGCCCCAGCACTCATGATTGCCTGTGGTCTAGCGTTACGCGGGGTGGATGCATGATTAAAGTCAATTTGCTGCCGCATCGTCAGATCCGGCGTGCCGAGCGTCAACGTGAGTTTGGCTTGATGGCGGCATTGGTGGCCGTCGCCGCCGCAGCCATTTTATTTGTGAGCTGGAGCTATATCCACAGCAAAATCCAGGCGCAGCAAGCACGGAATCAGCGGCTGCAAGACGAAATGGCAAGGCTGGATACCGAAATTGCCAATATTGGCAAACTGAAGGATCAGATCAAGCATGTTTTGGAGCGCAAGCAGATTGTTGAGGGCTTGCAAAGTGACCGTAACCAGGCGGTGCTGATTTTGGATGAATTGGCCAGACAACAACCCGAAGGTGTCTATCTCAAGAGCGTAAAACAGCTTGAGGATGAAATTGAGCTCAAAGGTGTGGCCGATACCAATGCCCGAGTGGCGACGCTGGTGCATAACCTGGCTAGCTCAACCATTATGCACAGCCCTAACCTGGTTGAAATCAAAGCCATCACCAACGCACAAGCAATCAAGGAGTATGAGTTTGTCTTGCGCGTGACCTTGAAGCGGGATGCTCCCCCTACGGCGGACAAGCAAACCCCGGTGCCGGCTAAAGGATGACCTCGTATGCAATTGTCTGACTTTAACAATATTGATTTAAAAAATGCCGGTAACTTGCCGGTGCCAATGAAGGCGGCCTTGCTGGCGATGCTGGCTGCTGCCTTGCTGTTACTTGGCTACTTGTTTCTGCTCAATCCCAATCTCAAGGAATTAAAAGCAGAAAAGGAAAAAGAGCAGGGGCTGCGTGATGAATACCTGGCCAAGAAAGTCCAGGCCTTGAGAATGAATGCCTATGAGCAACAGGTGGTCGAGATTCAGCATACCTTTGGCACGCTGTTGAAACAATTGCCGGATAAATCCGAAATGGATGGCTTGCTGACCGATATCAATCAGGCTGGATTAAGCCAGGGACTTTCATTTGAAGGCTTTGTGCCTTTGCCTGAAATATTTGCCGAGTTTTATGCCGAGAAGCCCATCAATATCAAGGTGTTGGGGCATTACCATGATCTGGGCGCCTTTGTAACAGAGGTCGCCAAGCTGTCACGCATCGTGACCTTGCATAACTTGCATATTCAGCCTGCAGGCAAAGATGACAAGCAGCCGCATAAAGACATGCTGGTGATGGAGGCCGTTGCCAAAACATATCGCTATCTCGATGCCGAGGAAGTGGCGGCGCGTAAGGCACTGGAAAGCAAGGCGGCTAAAAAATGACGATCAATCTGCAATGGATCCCGGTTGGATTGGCGCTCCTGCTGACCGCATGCGGTAGTAAGCAGGATGATGATCTCACCCAGTTTATGAATGAAGCAAACCAGACCATGGTGGCGCCGATAGAGGCATTGCCACAGGTACAAGGGTTTGCGCCCAAACAATACAACGCAGACGGTGCGTTGCATGATCCGTTTGTGCCCCGCAAGGCCGCGGTACACAACACGAATCAGCCTGACTTGAAACGGCCTAAAGAGCCGCTGGAAGCCTATGCGCTCGAAAGTCTGAAGTTTGTCGGCGTGATGAGCAAGAAAAGCATTATGTTTGCCACCATCCAAACGCCGGATAACCTTATTTACCAGGTCAGGCCGGGGTCTCATTTGGGAGAGCGGTTTGGTGTGGTCACGGCTTTGGGTGAGAACCGACAAAGCCTGAAATATGAACTGAAGGTAAAAGAGACGATTCAAGACCCGGTTAGCGGTGAATGGTCTGAGCAAATGACAACGTTGGAACTGCAGGAACATCAATGATGAAAATATTTCCTAATCATATTGTCCGATTGGCATTGCTGATCGCCATGGCTGCCCAGATTGGTTTTGTGGCAGCAGAACCAACAGACGGAAAAACCCAGCTGCAGGCCGTTGAAGCTACCTTGCAACCCGGAGCCAAGCTGAATGTGCAGTTGCAGTTGTCGCAACCATTGGCAAGCGCGCCTGTTAGCTTCACCTTAAGTAATCCGCCCAGAGTGGTTTTTGATCTGCCGAATGCCATCAATGCGACAGGGAAAAATGTGATCCCGATCAATCAGGGGGTATTGAAATCGGTACAGATCGCGCAAAGCAATGACCGTAGTCGTGTGGTGTTGAATTTAACCAAATCTGTACAGCACCAATTGCAATTACAGGGTGCATCCCTGATGGTCGGGTTGATTCAGGAGGCTCAGGAGGTGCCAGTCGCTGCGGCTGCAGCGAAACGCTTTTCGGAGCAAGCGTCGGGTGCAGCACATAAAATTGAGCACATTGATTTTGTGCGTGGCAGAAATGGTGAAGGCCGGATACTGGTTGATTTGTCGGATAGCCGGGTGGGCGTGAATGTGCGTAATGCCGGTAAAACCGTGGTGATTGACTTCGCCGATACCGAGTTACCCGAAGCGCTGCAACGCCGTTTAAATGTGATTAACTTTAATACCCCCGTGTTGTATGTGGATGCATTACGTCACGCGCATCAAGCGCAAATCGTGATTGAACCGCAAGGCGATTGGGAGCAATCGGCTTATCAGACCGATAAACGGTTGGTGGTGGATATCCGTCCGTTGGCAAAAGACCCGAACAAGCTGATTCAAGGCTCCAAGCAGGGCTATGCCGGGGAGAAGTTATCGCTTAACTTCCAGCGCGTTGATGTGAGGGATGTGTTGAAAGTGATCGCTGACTTCACCGGTAAAAATATTGTGGTCAGCGATGCGGTTTCGGGCAGCGTGACCATTGGTCTGAAAGATGTGCCCTGGGATCAGGCGCTGGATGTGATCATGAAAAGCAAAGGGTTGGACATGCGCGTCAATGGCAGCGTGATCTCGATTGCGCCGGCCGAGGAGTTTGCCGCGAAAGAGAAGGCACAGCTGACCGCAGAAGCCGAGCGCGAGACTCTGGAAGCATTACGTACAGAAGTCTTTTCGCTCAAATATCAGAAAGCCATGGATTTCAGAAATATGCTGCTGGGGGGTGGTACGGGCACCACCGGAAGCAGTGGTGGTGCCAGCTTGTCTATGAGTGGTGGTGCTGGCGGCTCTTCAGGCGGACGGATGAACCGTATCTTGTCTCAACGTGGCAGTGTGACCTTTGATGCCAGGACAAACACGATATTTGTGCAGGACACGCCGAGAAAGCTGGACGAGGTGCAAGCCATCATCAACAAGGTGGATGTACCTGTGAAGCAGGTGATGATTGAGTCACGCATGGTGATTGCTTCAAATACCTTCTCCAAAGCGTTGGGCGCACGGTTTGGTATTTCACAAACCGGTACACCGGGTAGCAATACCAATCTTTCTATCGGCGGAGGCTTGGGGAACAAGGCAACCGCATTCACGGCACCGACGACGGCGGGTAGTAACGGGACCTATACCTTGGGTGCTCAAGGAGGCACGGTACAAAGTGCCACGATAGGCAACTATATTATTAGCTCCAATGGTCAGCCTGATCTCATGTCCAATTTGCCGGTCACCAATGCTTATGGCGGCATCGCGCTCAGTTTGCTCAAGCTCTCGGCTAACTTGTTGCTGAATCTGGAATTGTCTGCACTGGAAGCCGACGCACGCGGCAAAGTGATTTCAAGTCCGCGCGTAACCACAGCCAATCAGCAAAAAGCCCGTATTGCACAAGGCGTGGAGATTCCATACCAAACTGCGACCAGCAGTGGGGCGACAGCCGTCAGCTTTAAAAAGGCCGAGTTGAGCCTGGAGGTGACGCCACAAATTACACCAGACCAGAAAATTATTATGGATCTCGATGTGCGCAAGGATAGTAAGGGTGAGGATACCCCCGGCGGTGTCGCGATCAACACGCAAAACGTGCAAACGCAAGTGCTGGTGGGTAACGGTGAGACCGTGGTATTAGGTGGGATTTATGAGCAAGTGTCGCGTAAATCTACGGACAAGGTGCCATTTTTTGGTGACTTGCCTGTGGTGGGTTATGCCTTCAAGCGCAACACCAGACAGGAAGATAAAACTGAGTTGCTGATCTTTATCACGCCTAAAGTCATGGACGAGACGCTGGCCTTGAACTGATCATTGCATGGCTTGCTGAACGATTACTGACAGCAGACAGGCTTTGCCTTAAAATGCCCAACTGAACAGTTGGGCATTTTTATGGGTACGCAAATACCAAATAACATTTTTTTGATCGGGTTGATGGGGGCAGGCAAGACCACAGTTGGCAAATTGATTGCCAAAAGTCTGGGCAAGACCTTCTACGACACGGATCATGTCATTGAGCAGCGCACGGGCGTTAAAATCCCGACCATCTTCGAGCTGGAAGGCGAAGCTGGCTTCCGCAAGCGCGAGACCGCCACGCTAGAGGAGTTTGCGCAGCAGGAAAATATCGTGCTGGCCACCGGCGGTGGTGCCATCATCGCCCCGGAAAACCGCGAAATTCTCAAAAAATATGGCTATGTGATTTATTTGCGTGCAAATGTGAATGAGCTGTATTTACGCACGCGCAATGATAAAAACCGACCGCTGCTACAGAATGTCGATGTCAAAGCCAAATTGGAACAATTGTTCCATGCCCGCAATCCACTCTATACCGAGACTGCACACCTGATCGTCGATACCGGTCATCAGCCAGTCGCAGTGATTATCCAAAAAATTGAGAGCGCCCTGAAAGCGTTGGAGCCGTCATGCAAACCTTAACCGTCAGCCTGGCTGACCGTAGCTATCCTATTCATATTGGGAATGGCCTGTTACATCAGGTTGACCTGATTTTGCCCCACCTCAAGCGTAAGCAGGTGGCGATTGTCAGCAATACAACGGTCGCGCCTTTGTATATGCAGAGCATTGCCCAGCCGCTGCGAGAGGCAGGCGTGAGCGTGATTGAAATCATTTTGCCGGATGGCGAGGCCTATAAAAATAATGAGACCTTGCAAACGATTTATGATCATCTGCTGCAACACCGCTGCGAGCGGAATACCACGCTGATTGCCTTAGGTGGGGGGGTGATTGGCGATTTGACCGGCTATGCTGCGGCAACCTATTTGCGCGGCGTGCCGTTTATTCAGGTGCCTACTACTCTGCTCTCGCAGGTGGACTCCAGTGTCGGTGGTAAAACCGGCATCAACCATCCGCTCGGTAAAAACATGATAGGCGCGTTTTATCAGCCCAAGCTGGTACTGGCGGATATTGATACCTTGAGGACCTTGCCGCAACGCGAGTTGTCTGCCGGCGTGGCTGAGGTTATCAAGTACGGGCTGATTCGGGATGCTGATTTTTTTAATTGGCTGGAAACCAATATGTCCGCCCTGATGGCGCTGGATCATGCCGTAGCCAGCTATGCCATTTACCGTTCATGTCAGAACAAGGCCGAAGTGGTGGCTGCTGATGAGCATGAGCAAGGCGAGCGCGCCTTGCTCAATCTGGGCCATACGTTTGGTCATGCCATCGAAAATGCCATGGGTTACGGTGTCTGGCTGCATGGCGAGGCAGTGGCGGCGGGTACCGTGATGGCGGCTGACTTGTCGCAACGCATGGGCTGGCTGGATGCGGCACAAGTCGCGCGTATCAAAACCATCATGCACGCTGCCAGCTTGCCGGTGACTGCCCCTGATTTGGGCGCGGATGAGTATTTGCGTTTGATGCAACTTGACAAGAAAGTGGCCGATGGCCGCATTCGCCTGATTCTGCAACAGGCGATAGGCAAAGCCGTGATCACGGCTGATTACGATGCAGATAAACTTAAACAGACGCTGTCGCTGACGGCCTGATTCAGAAAGCCCATGATGACACTCGCCGTTTTTGCTGCCCATCCAGAACAGTCTCGTGGCCGCAAGGTCGGCGAGCAGGAGTCACCGTTGCGCAATGTTTTTCAGCGTGACCGCGACCGGATTATTCATTCCACAGCCTTTAGGCGGCTCGAATACAAAACGCAGGTATTTGTAAACCATGAAGGTGACCTGTTTCGCACGCGTCTGACGCATAGTATCGAGGTCGCGCAACTGACACGCGGTATCGCGCGCACCTTGGGCTTGCACGAAGATTTGGCCGAGGCTATCGCGCTGGCGCATGATCTTGGGCACACCCCGTTTGGCCATGCCGGACAAGATGCGCTCAATCATTGCATGAAAGACTATGGCGGTTTTGAGCACAACCTGCAGTCCTTGCGCGTGGTTGATCTGCTGGAAAACCGCTATGCCAGTTTTGATGGCTTAAACCTCACTTTCGAAGTCCGTGAAGGCATCCTCAAACATTGCTCGCGCAAAAATGCGCAACTTCTAGGCGATGTTGGTGAACGTTTCTTGCGCGGTGAGTCGCCCAGCCTTGAGGCCCAAGTCACCAACTTTGCTGACGAAATTGCCTATAACAATCATGACGTGGATGACGGCTTACGTTCCGGCCTCATCACCATCCAACAGCTATCCAATATCCAGCTATTTGCCGAAAATATGCATGAGGTTAAAAAGCAATATGGCGAGATTGAGGAAAAACGGCTCATCCATGAAACCATCCGCCGCATGATCAATGTGCTGGTGGTCGATTTATGTCAGCATAGCCAGCAAGCGATTGCGCAGTTGAATCCGGGCAGCGTAGACGATGTGCGCAAAGCACCCGCTTATCTAGTCGGCTTTAGCCAGCCGGTCGTGCAAAAGAATCACGAATTAAAACAGTTTTTGCGCAAGCACCTCTATCAGCACTACCGGGTGAATCGCATGAGTGCCAAAGCCAGGCGGATTATTGAAGAGTTATTTAAGACCTTTATGGATAATCCGGCCTTGATGCCTGACGAGCACCAATTGGCAGCCAAGCAAGATCAGGCGCGGGCGGTGGCTGATTACATTGCCGGCATGACTGACCGTTATGCCATCCGTGAGCACAAACGCTTGTTTGCGGTTGAGGAGCACTGGTAGTGCGTGGATGCATTGCGATGCAATAAAACCAGTGCAATAAAAAAGCTGCCCTTAGGCAGCTTTTTTATTGCTTGATAGCTTTAGCCTTATTTGGCGACTTGTTTCTCGCGCATTTCATCCAGCGTTTTGCAGTCTATGCACAAGGTGGCGGTTGGGCGGGCTTCCAGGCGCTTGAGGCCAATTTCGATCCCGCAGCCTTCGCAGTAGCCGTAGTCACCGCTGTCGATGTTACGCAAGGTTTCGTCGATTTTCTTGATCAGTTTGCGCTCACGGTCACGGTTGCGCAGTTCCAGCGCCATGTCAGATTCCTGGCTGGCGCGGTCATTCGGGTCAGCAAAGCTGGTCACTTCGTCCTGCATGGTATGCACGGTACGATCAATATCGTGACTCAATTCTGCTTTCCAGTCATTCAGGATTTTGCGGAAGTGATCCTGCTGCTTTTTATTCATGTATTCCTCACCGGCGGCGGGCTGGTAAGGGGTAAAGGATTTGTTAACGGTATCTGCCATGATGGTTCCAACGAACGAAACTTCGAATAGTGAATGCCTGTAGCGGCATGGTTTATTGCATTACGTCAATCAACAATCGCGCGAGTTTACACCAGTTTCAAACCCCTGCAAAGCCTATTCGCAAGGGCAAGACTGCTTCGGCTTAAGCTTGCTCACTGAGTTCCAGCGCCTTCAAGGTATTTTCCATCAGCGTGGCTACAGTCATTGGGCCGACGCCACCAGGCACCGGCGTAATATGGCTGGCACGCTGGCTGGCAATCGCAAAGTCAACGTCGCCGGTGATCTTGCCATCAGGCAGGCGATTAATCCCAATATCGACCACAATAGCGCCAGGTTTAATCCACTCACCCTTGACCAAGCCAGGCTTGCCCACCGCGGATACAATGAGATCGGCACGACTAATATGGCTTTGTAAGTCTTTGGTGTGCCGGTGACAGCTGGTGACGGTGCACCCGGCCAACAGGAGCTCCAGGCCCATAGGGCGCCCAACGTGGTTAGACACGCCAACGACAACGGCGTCCAGCCCCTTGATCACGATCCCGCTGGCTTGCAGCATCTTGATGACTCCGTAAGGCGTGCAGGAACGTAATAAGGGCTGGCGTACCGCCAGGCGGCCTATATTGTAGGGGTGAAACCCATCCACATCTTTGCCGGGATCTATCAGCGCCAGAATGGCAGACTCATCAATATGATGGGGGAGCGGGGATTGCACCAGAATGCCGTCAGTGTCAGGGTCGGCATTCAGTGTTTGAATGAGCGCGAATAAGGCCTCTTGCGTGGTGTTGGCTGGCAGGTTATGCGCAATTGAGACGATCCCGACTTTTTCGCAAGCCAGACGCTTGTTGCGCACATAAATGGCAGAAGCCGGATCATCACCGACAAGGACAACGGCCAGGCAAGGAGCACGTTTGCCATCAACTAGCCGTTGGTCGATTTTGGATTTGATTTCTTCTAATAGTTGATTCGCAATTTGCTTGCCATCAATAATCTGAGCGCTCATGAGCAAAAAATTTGTCGTAAAAAAGATAATTTTATCACATCGAGATTGACACAAATTCGTGAAATCGGTTATATTTCTGCTTTCGGCGTGTAGCGTAGTCTGGTAGCGCGCCTGCTTTGGGAGCAGGATGTCGGGAGTTCGAATCTCTCCACGCCGACCAGTTTCTCTGGATTGCCTGATCGGCATGTAACTACTTTATCTGCTCGTAGCTCAACTGGATAGAGCACCAGCCTTCTAAGCTGGGGGTTACAGGTTCGATTCCTGTCGGGCAGGCCAAAATTTCAGCCAATTTCTCTCAGTGGTGGCTATAGCTCAGTTGGTAGAGCCCCGGATTGTGATTCCGGTTGTCGTCGGTTCGAGCCCGATTAGCCACCCCATTTTCACTTTTCTGCTTCAACCTCACAATTTAGTCCTACAAATCGGTTCTTTTCCTAATTAAGAATCATTCTTCCCTTTGTTAAAGTGTTCGAAACAACATCTGTCGAACACATGCCTAGTCATTTAAATTTGAAAAAGTTTATGCAAAGCCTGATCGGCCTGACACAGGTCAGGGAGAGCCTTGCATTGGATCCAGCGCTGCTTTCGTTGATGCAGCACTGGATGTGTATTTTTGCTGCCGAGGAAAAGCCGATCCGGATGCAGGTATTGTCGCGTCGGCAGTTGGTCTCGGTGATGGACTCTCAAGATGAGATGGATCCTGCTTTTGAAGCGTGGCCTAGCGATGTTTATGCGTTGCTTTTAAATTACCTGGATCAGGAAACTCGGCAATCTGTTTGCCTGGACACTGCAGCGGGCAAGTTGCACATTTTTCCGCTCAAACAAAGTGTTGCCCATAAAAATGCCATACTGTTGATTCAGCATGCGCAGTTATCCGCAGAAGCGATCGCGCTGGTCGAACAATGTTTGCAGGTATTTAATCACTATGCCGGCTTGATTATTGAAAACGAGCGGGATGCACTGACTGGTTTGCTCAACCGCAAAACTTTTGATAAGTGTGTGAGCAAGATTTTGCTTAATGACTACAAGCCAGAATTCCGGTTTCCGTTACACCATTATCTAGTTATTTTTGATATCGATTTCTTTAAAAAGATCAATGACAGCTATGGTCATTTGATTGGTGATGAAGTCTTGCTGCTTTTATCCCGCCTCATGCAGGAAACCTTTCGTGATGGCGATTTGCTGTTCCGCTTTGGTGGTGAAGAATTTGTGGGCGTGTTTTCATGTGCTGATAAAGATGACATCGTCATGCTGCTAGAGCGCTTTCAGCAAGCCCTTGCTGAATATCGTTTCCCGCAAGTCGGGCGAGTCACCATCAGTATCGGTTATTCCAAAATGTCACCGCATTTGCTGCCGAACACTGTGCTAGAGCGGGCAGATGAAGCACTCTACTATGCCAAAGAGCATGGCAGAGACCAGGTCTGCTGCTACGAATCCCTGGTTGAGCAAGGCTTACTAAACGACAGCATCATTAGCGGCGAAATCGAGCTTTTTTAAACGCCCTCTCTCGCACTGGTTGACCAGATTGCGCCCGATGGATTGACAGTTAACATCTATTAAAATTAATATATGTTAAAAAATGTCAATAATCATTTGGAGGGGGTTGATGCGTATTGTGCTCATCCTGTGGTTGGTGATTGGACTCGCTGCATGCAAAAGCCAGCCTCCGGGCAGCGCTATGCATGCGCAGTTGCATTTACCTTCACTGCCTTTAACCCTTCAGGCCGACAACGGTTCGGCTAGCTTCCCAGAAATTGATACGGCAGATATCGTTTCTACCCCTGCCATCAAGCCCCCCGCGCTCAAGTCGGCCATCCCCACCATCTTGATCAATCTGGTTGTCCGCGAAGCCCCCGTGCAGGAGGTCCTGTTTGCGCTGGCCCAAGAAAGCGGCCTGAATTTTGATGTGCATCCGGCCTTGATCGGTAAAGTCACTTTAAATGCGCAGCAGCAGTCGGTGCACGCGATTCTTGCGCGCATGGCCAGGCAAGTCGATATGTATTATGAATGGTCAGACGGGGTGTGGCTGGTGACACCAGACACGCCGGTGATCCGTAGCTACAAACTCAATTATGTGAACATGAGCCGCGATACCTATGGCTATATTGGCGTGGCCAGCGAAATCAATGGCGCTGGCCGTGGCGGCATGGCCGCAGCCAGTAACAGTAATGCGCAGGTGCAAGCATTGCCGGCACAAGGCGGCAGTAGTAATAGTTCCAGAACCGCAGTCACCTCTCAATCCCGCTATCACCTGTGGGAGAGCGTGGTAGACAATGTGCAGCTTCTGCTGGATGAAACAGATAAAGCCGGTAGTGCTCGGGCAGAAGTGATGGATCACCTGCCCGCAACCGTGATCATGCCAGCGAGCGGTACTGATAGCGCGCCAGGTAGCGCCGCAGTCAGTGAACTCAAAACCACAGCAGAATCCGTCTTACCATCACCATTGCAAGAAAAGTCGCAGCAAGCGCAACGCCGTTGGCGGGCTTCCAAACTGATTGCAAACGCCGAAACCGGCATCTTGACCATACGTGCCTCGCAGAGTCAGCAGGCGCAAGTCAAAGCCTATCTGGAATCTGTGATGCAGGTTGCCGCCAGGCAGGTCTTGATTGAAGCTACCATTGTAGAAGTTGAGCTCAATAAAAGTTTTCAGATGGGCATAGACTGGAGTCGCCTGTCAGCCTCGGCGCAACAACGGGGCTGGCTGCTTTCGCAATCTTTGGGCAGCGATGCGGCCCAGTTTAACCGCACCACTGGTCAGTGGGAGAGCAATAACAGTAAAAATGCCTTGGGCCAGAACAATGGCAACGTGGCGTTTATGTTGAGCTACTTAAATCCTCTCAGCCGCTTTGGTAATTTAAGTGCCAGTGTCACCTTGCTTGAGCAGTTTGGCAAAACGCGTGTCCTCTCCAGTCCCAAGCTCATGGTGCTCAATAATCAGACGGCCATTCTCAAGGTGGTCGATAACTTGGTCTACTTCACCATCCAGTCGCAAATTTCGCAAAGCAGTAGTAATAGCGGTGCTAATTTGCAAGCAGTGACGACCACGGCCAATACGGTGCCGGTAGGCTTGGTCATGGCTGTCACGGCACAAATCAATAGTCGCCAGCGCGTCAATTTAAATGTCAGGCCGACGGTGTCCAAGGTGCTGCGCTATGTCGAAGACCCCAATCCGCAATTAGGCAGTGGCAGCAGTCGGATTGTGAGTAGCGTGCCCGAAATCCAGGTAAGGGAAATGGAGTCTGTGCTCAATGTTGCCAGCGGCCATATCGCTGTTTTAGGCGGCCTGATGCAGGATGATCAGCGTGAATTTAGTGACCGCGTGCCTGGCCTCTCGCGACTGCCTGTCATCGGTCAGGCATTTATTGGCAAAAATCAGGCCGCCAAAAAGACCGAGCTGATTGTGTTTTTGCGGCCCACTGTGATTGGTCGGGCCGATGTTAACACGGGCGATTTGCGATCGTTTCAACCCTTGCTGCCTGACGCTTTGCCTACTGATGCATTTGAAATGAATGTCGAGGAGCCATCATGATGGATGTTCGAGCATGGCTGGCTGATTCAAAACGCCCCTTGCGCTTAAATAAAAATGCATATGCAAAATCGCTGATGGTCACCGATTGGCAGCAGCTTGAGCGGCGTATCATGGGATGGTTGTGGCTGATGCTGATCATTGCGACTTGCTGTGTAGTGCGACAAGGCTGGGATATCTTTTCAGCGGCATCCGCGCCGGACAATCATGCTGCGCCCCGATGGGTAGATGCAAAGCCATTCGTCACTCCGGTTGAGCCGTCACCAATCGGTGAGCAAAAGTCTGCATTGCAGGAGGGACCTAGTGTATTTGCTTTACATGCGCCAGCAAAAGCTGAGCAACCTTCCGTAGCCACCCCCAGTCAGAGTGAGCCTGCGCAGAGCCCATCACCCTCACCCCGTCAAAATACCCCGCCTCGTTGGGTTATGCAGGTACAGCGTGGACCATTGCCGACCTTGTCATCCATCAGCTTGTTGGCGCAGGCGCGTACGGCATTACAGCAGGAGAAACTGCAAAATGCGCAGCCTCTTTATGCGCAACTGTTGGTGCAAGATCCGCATCAACTCGAGGCATTGGTCGGCATGCTTTATATCAGCCAACGGCTGGGTGATCAGGCGCAATACGAGCACTATTGGCTGCGCGTTCGGCAACTGATGCCAGGGGTCGAAGCCAATGCTGCTTTATTTGCGCAACTACTGGAGCAAGAGTGATGCGGATTGGAGAGTGGATGCTGGCGAAAGGCATGATTACTTCGGATCAGCTTGATATCGCACTCATCGAGCAACGCAAGCAGCAATTGTTGCTTGGCCAGCAGTTGGTTAGGCTGCACTTTGTCACCGACGCTATGGTGAGAGATGTGCTGGCCCAGCTCCATGTGCAAGAGAGTGTGGATTTGCAGCATGTGATGCCCGACCCGGCGTGGATCGCCAAAGTGCCAGAAACCTTTGCCAGGCAACATCGCTTGTTACCGCTTGATCTGACACCAGACCAGCAATCGTTGCGGATTGCGGTACAGGATCACCAGAACGCACACGCGATTGAAGCACTGAAACATTTATTAGGCGGTGGCATTGCGCTGTCGCCTGTTCTGGCGACCGAAGTCCAGATAGAGCAGGCGCTGGATCGGTGTTATGGACATAGCCTGTCGCTGGAGCGCTTGTTGCAGGAAATCGAGCAGCAAGAGGCTGCAGTTAGTCTTTCGCCGGTGGCTTCCGCCTCTCATCCCGTGATCCGGCTGGTGGATGCCATCTTGGTCGATGCCGTCAAACAAGGCGCCTCGGATATCCACTTCGAGCCTGAACAGGCGTTTGTCAGGATACGCTACCGCATTGATGGCGTGCTTTGGCAGATCCGCTGTTTGCACGATCGCTATTGGCCCGCCATGTGTGTGCGCCTCAAAGTCTTGGCTGGCATGGATATCGCTGAGCAGCGTATGCCGCAAGACGGCCGCGTGAATCTGTTCTTGTGCGGGCGCGAGGTGGATTTCAGGGTCTCCAGTCATCCTACCCTACATGGTGAAAACCTGGTACTGCGCGTGCTGGACAGGCATAAATCCATTATTCCGCTGTCGCAGATGGGTATACGCTGCGCGCAGTTGGCGTCTTTAAAGGCCATGCTGGCAAAACCGGAGGGTTTGTTAATCGTGACGGGCCCGACCGGGAGCGGTAAAACCACCACACTTTATTCCATGCTAGGGCATCTCAATCAGACCGGGGTGAATATCATGACATTGGAAGATCCGGTTGAGTATCCACACCATCTAATGCGGCAAACCTCCGTCAACGAAGCCAATAAGGTGGATTTTGTCACCGGTGTGCGCGCCATTTTGCGACAAGACCCTGACATTATGCTGATAGGCGAGGTCAGAGATGAAGCCACGGCCGCTATGGCGGTGCGCGCCGCCATGACTGGACATCTGGTGATGACCACCTTGCATACCAATCATGCTGCAGCTGCCTTTTTGCGCTTGCAGGATTTGGGGATTCAGCCGCAGACCCTGGCCGGTTGCCTGGTTGGGGTGATTGCCCAGCGCTTATTGCGACGCTTATGTCAACACTGCAAGCGCCAAGCCTCCCCGGACCCACACCTTTTAGCCATGTTTCAATACATCGATTCAGCGTGCATTCCTGAAAGTTTCACGTGTTTTGAAGCGGTTGGTTGTCAGCATTGTCGACAAAGTGGTTATCAAGGCCGGACTGTGGTGATGGAAATTTTGTCCATGCATTCTGGCTTGGAGGAGGCGCTCACGCCACTCTCGCTGCCAAGGTTACAGCAGAACGCACGATCATATGGTTACACCACGCTGGCCGAGGAGGGGGTGCGATTAGTGATGGCAGGCGAAACCAGTCTGCAAGAATTAAAAAGAGTGGTCGATTTAAGTGTGCTTGAGGCCAATGTGCTGGATGTAAGCAGGCCTGTTTAAAACGATGACAAGCTACCGATACACCGCGATTGATAAGACGGGCCACTTAACACGGGGCTATGGCACCTCCGACTCTGAAGAGGCGCTGGCTGCATCCCTGCAGCAGCAAGGCTTGGAATTGCTGACGGTGAAGCTGGGTGAGCCATTGCGCTGGCGACAGCCACGCGTGCACCCCAAAATGTTGATCGTATTTTGTGTGCAGCTGGAGCAGCTATTGCAAGCCGGCTTGCCTCTCTGTCAGGCCATTGCGGTCTCGGCAGAACAAGCCGAACAGGCGGTGATGGTCGAGGCCTTACGTGGTTTGTTGCGCGATCTTGAGGCGGGCAAATTACTTTCACAAGCGTTGCAAGCGCAGCCCAAGGTCTTCCCAGCCTTGTTTTATCAACTGGTCAATGCTGGTGAACGGACGGGTCAGCTCCCTGAAACATTTGGCCAATTGAAGGCCACCCTCACGTGGCAATTTGAGCTGAGTGCGCAAATCAAGCGGGGACTGAGCTATCCCGCTGTGTTATGCGTGATGGTGATGATTGCCGCATACGTGATGCTGACCTTTCTGGTGCCGCAAATGGCAGGTTTTTTGCAAAGCCTGGGGCAGTCTCTGCCATGGAGTACACGATGTTTGTTAGCCCTGTCAGAGGGTGTCATGCACTATGGGGCTTATCTGCTATTGGCGATATTGCTGTCCCTGGGGAGTGTGACTCTAATCGTGCGGCGCTCGGAAAAATGGGCTTATAAATGGGATAGACTGATGTTGCGATTGCCGGTGTTTGGCCGCTTGCTAAGAGCATGGGTGATCACGCGGCTGTGCAGGTTTCTTGGATTGATGTACCAGGCCGGGATTCCGCTGTTACAGGCATTGCAATGGTGCCAGCCCTTGCTGACGCAGCGTGTCATGGCCCGCGCACTTGAGGATGTGTCTGCGCGCGTACAGGCCGGTGAAAGCCTCACCACCAGCTTTGCGGCTACCGGGCAGTTTCCGCCACTGATGCTACACCTGCTCAAGGTGGGTGAAACCACAGGTGGACTGGATCGCATGTTGTTTCAGTTGGCTGACTATTATGACCGGGACGTGCAAGTGCGGATCCAGTCGCTATTGCGTATGTTGGAGCCCGCGCTGACCATTTCACTGGGGTTGATGTTGCTGTTTTTGATGGCCGCCGTCATGTTGCCGGTCTATGACAGTTTTTCAACCATCAGGTACTAAAGATGTCCGGCCAGCGCTTCATTCTCCTGATCGATGCACAAGCATGGCGGCTGGTCTTATTTAAGCGCAATCAGTATTGCGAGCTGCGTTCGTTTGGTCCGGATGAAGCAGGGCTAGCGGCCATGTTAGGGTGGATGCAAACTTTCCCAGGTGCGCGTGTGGCGGTGTTAACCGATCTGCCAGAGGAGCACTATCACCTTGAGCTGATGCCTGTGGTGCGTGGGGCCGCTGGTCGTGCACTACTCAAGCGCAAGCTGGCGGCTTGGCCACATGCACAAGGCTTGCATACCGCCTTTCTACTCGAAACGATCAAGACGAGCCGTTTAGAAAACCGTTTTTTGTTTGCCGGGCTGTTTTCCCCACCACTGACTCACTGCTTGCCCGCGCTGCAAGCGGCAGCACTCAGCCTGCAAGGCATTTATACGCAAGCAATATTGTTGCCATATTGCTTGCCTGCAAACGCTCAACGCCTGAGTGATTGCATCTGTGTGCACGCGGAGCACACGACCCTGTGCTTGAGTTATTTCAAGCATCAACGGTTGTGTTTAAGGCGCCGCCTTTCAATGCCAACACAAGGGATGCAGGATGTGGCGTCTGTGATCCCGGCGCTGACTCAGTTGCATCGTGAGCTGGTCAGCCAGTTTGGCTTATCCGAATCTGCAAGTCTGCCGGTGTTTTGCATCATCGCAGAAATACAGCAGGCTGAGAGGCTCACCTTACCCGCCCCTTTTCAATATCAACCTCTGACTGAGGCCGCGCTCATTGCGGCCGTGGGTCAAGGCTCGCTCCCTACCGGTCTCCGCGCGGTCGAGTGGGTCGCCATGCATGCGATATTGGCAGACCAGGCGCTCCCTAACTTGGCCCCTGAGGCCAGTCTCTTGCCAGAGAAGCTCAAGCGGTTACAACGAAATATCCACGTGGCAGGCGTGGGGCTTGCGTTGCTATTGGCGCTGCTAGCCGGCTTCAATGCGCTGGCAACTCAGCAACTGAATACGCAAGCCGGGCTGGTGAAGGCCCAGCTTGATGAGCCAGAGGCGATGCCATTCGCCGGGGGACTGCGCGCTGAACAATTGCCAGCGATTCATGCCTTAACCCGCACGATGCAAGCGATCAGCGCCTCCGCCCAATTGCCCGATCAAGCCTTGCATGACTTGCAGCCGATACTCAGTGGTTTGCGTGATTGGCAACTGATCCGACTCGAATGGCAGGCAGAGCCTCCTGAATCAGCAGACCCTGATGCGCATCAAACTCAGTCATTGAAAATGACTTTTCAACAACGAGAAACAAGTCAGCACACGCGTGCCGTACTTGAATGGCAACAGTTGATGCAGCGTTTAAATCAGTTGCCATCAGTCAAGCAGCTGCAAACAGAGAACTCCAGTCAGCAAAGCACGACGAATGGTCGCCAGGGCAGTACAGATCCGCTAGCCATGCTGGGGTTGCAGCCGATGCTCACGCTGACTTGGGCAGCCGTGCAACAGGAGGGGTGGTGATGGTTCGGCAAGTGTGGGCACCATTAAAACAAACCTTCTTGTTTTGGTTAGGCGTGATGAGTTTGTTAGTGGTGTGTACCCTGTTGCAGTATCAAAGACGTGAAGAAGCCGAACAAGTCTTGTCTCAACTAGAGGCACAGTGGCAGCAACGCCAACAACAAGCGGCTTATCAGCAGCGTTTTGCTGCAGAGATCGCCACCTATTTGGCGCATCGTGAGCAATGGCAAAACATCGGGGTGATGTCGCCCTTGAATGTGCCTGCATGGGAAAAGTCCCTTGCCGAAATGCAGCAGGCATCTGGCCTGAGTCATCTACGCTATGAGTTCTTGCCGACCACTCCTTGTGACCTTGCCCTGTGTTTGCCGCATGCATCCTCTGGCCAGCAAGCCGACATCAAAGTGATGCTTAGCCGTCTACAGCTCGCATGGTCGGTCAAGCATGAAGCAGACATATTGGCATGGTTACAAGCGTTGGCCAAACAATATGCAGGTGCGATTAAAGTCCATCATTGTGTCTGGACAGTGACGCCGTCATTCGTCCAGATTGATGCGCAATGTGAGCTTCATCTGTTTAATTTCCCTGACGTGTTTCCCAATCCGTCGCCTGTGCAGCCATGATTGTTTGTTCACATTTTCAAAGAGGAATTGCGATCTGGGCGCTTTTACTGCTGTTGTCCGGCATGGCGAGCATGCTGGTTTATCCCTTGGTGGGCCGTGAGTTTTCCAGTCAGGCGTCGTTGCACAAAACCATGACGGCCTTGGCCAAGGCCGAGCAGGCCTTGCTTGCCTATGCGCAGCAACCCTTGGGCACCACGCCTTGTGAGTTGAATTGCCCTCGCCCGGGCGATTTGCCTTGCCCAGACCGCAATAACGACGGCATTGCCGAAACCTCATGCAGTAACTCCGCCCGCTTGGGCAGGTTGCCCTGGAAAACACTGGGCTTAGGCGACCTGCGCGATGGCAGTGGCGAGCGCTTGTGGTACGCAGTGTCAGAGCGCTATAAAAATAATCCGCGCCTGCGTCCTTTGAATCTGGACACGCAGGGCAGCTGGAGCGTGATGGCCAACAGTGGGCCGACTTGGGATGCAAATGTGGGCAATGGCGTTGTGGCTGTGGTAATTGCTCCCATGCAGCCGCTGTTGAGGCAGGATGGCTGGCAGCAACGCCGCTTGCAGCCTGACGATGGTGCTAAGGAGTATCTGGATATTGAGGGGACCTTGGATAATGCCAACCCGACAGAGTACAGCGATCACGGCTTTGTCATGTCGCCTCCGACTACACAATTTAATGACGTGGTCTGGCCAATCTCGGCCAGCCGCATGCATCAAGTCATGCAAAAGCAGGTGTTATCAGAGCTTAAGCGAGCATTTACTTGCACGTCCAGGCCATGTCCACCTTTACCTGTGCCAGCATCCATTTCAGACGCAAGTTGTTTAGGTGCACAATCATTGCAAGCAGGTCAATGTATGTCTGCTCAAACGACTACGCTGGGCCGCTTGCCGGTCGATGGCGACCTGCATGGCCCACTTGCAAATCAAGCCATGCTGGATGGTCAGGCCATGCATCACTGGTTTCAGCAAAATGGCTGGCGGGAGCAGGTGTTTTATCTGCCGCGGTCCTCGCAAGTGCTCTTGGTTGTGTCTGGCGAGATGTTAGCCGGACAATTACGACAGACGACTACGCAAAAAAGTGAGTATGCCAATTTTATCGAGATGCCGACAGTCGCTGCGCTGGGTCTGGCCGGCGTCACGGCATGGGATGCACCCAGCAATGATCAACTGGAGCAAATCGCCAGATGAAGGGCATGACTGCATATTCTCCTCGATCACAATCCTCTCTGTATGGCTTCAGCCTGCTTGAAATGGCGATCGCCTTGGTGATTTTAAGCCTGATGATGGGCTGGCTCATGACGCCCCTCAAGGTGCAATACGGATTGCAAAAATATCAGCAAACCGAACAGCGGCTGAATACGGCGCAACAGGCCTTGCTTGGCCATGCACTGATTTATCATTACCTGCCGTGTCCTGATACCGACCAGCCGCCCGATGGGTGGGAGAATGTATTATCCAACCAGACCTGCGCCAGTGATGAGGGCTGGTTGCCATCGCAGCAATTAGGGGTAGTCGCCACCGATGCCTGGGGCCGTTTCTTTCGCTATCGCGCAGACAGCACGTTTACTCATCACAGCCAGTGGTTCTCGGTAGCCGCGGCCGAAGGTGCCAGCAATATTCAAGTCAGCAGTGAGACTGGCCCGGCCACCAGCGGGCCTAGCCGACCGGCGGCGATTATCCTTTCACATGGCGAAAACGGGCTGGGTGGCATACAATCCGTGTCTGGCGGCGGCGCCTATGCCATGCCCGCACCCGAGCACGCGGATGAGCGTGAAAATGCAGATGGCGACCTGGCCTTTGTTGATCAGGCACAACAACAAACCGGTACGGCCGTGTTTGATGACCGGCTGATCATGCTGTCGCCCAAGGTGTTGATTCAGCAAATGGTACAAGCGCAACGCCTGCCATGAATAATTGGAAAATACATGCAAGACGATTTGTTGTTACGCTACAGTCGGCACATCATGTTGCCGCAAATTGAATATGCAGGGCAAGAAAAGCTCACGCAAAGTCATGCCCTGATCGTGGGAGCTGGCGGCTTGGGGGCTCCGGTGGCGATGTATCTGGCCGCAGCCGGGGTAGGTACGCTGACCATTTGTGATTTTGATCAGGTAGACCTCACCAACTTGCAACGTCAAATTATCCATACCACGGCAGCGGTTGGGCAAAACAAGGCCTTGTCGGCCCAGGCCACGATTGCGGCCCTCAATCCTGAAGTCAACGTCCATGCCGAAACGACACGGCTCAATGACGAGGCGCTTGCCGGACAGGTCTTGGCAGCAGATGTGGTGATTGATTGCTCGGATAACTTTGCCACGCGCTACTTGCTCAACCAGCTTTGTTTTGAGAGTAAAAAGCCTCTGGTCTCGGGGGCGGCCATCCGCTTTGAAGGGCAATTGAGTGTGTTTGATTTCCGCCATGCTGACAGCCCTTGCTACCACTGCCTGTATCCAGACGTCGGCGATGACCAGGCGTTGCGTTGTGCAGACAACGGCGTATTTGCTCCGCTGGTGGGTATGATAGGCACAGCGCAAGCCGCTGAAGCCATTAAGGTGTTGCTCAATATGGGTCAGAGCATGGAAGGCAGGTTGCTATTGCTGGATGCGCTCAGTGCAGAATGGCGCACCATACGCCTCAAAAAAGACCCTTCTTGCCAGGTGTGTGGTCAGTCTGAATCGGTGGCCTGAGACTGTAACGAGGTCACCAACTCCGTAATCTCCCATTCGCAGCCAGCGCAGCCTGACAGCGCGCCAGAATAGCGCGAGATGCCATCCAGATCTTTACCTTGCCTGACTAGCTCGATAATCAGGCCGCGCGTGGTGCCGCTGCAACTGCACAGCACCTCTCGGGGATCATTTTCAAGCAGGTCGGCCATATTTCCTTTTGTGCTCAAATCCATTGTGTCTAAGCGCAGACAGATGGTGTGATCGTGCTCACAATTAACGGGTTCATTTCAAGCTAGACCAACAATAAAGCAATTGGTTTATCTCATTGTTTAATCTACGCCGATACGTCCAACCCGCCTAAGCTGATCGCACTCAGGCGGTATGTCCACGAGCCAATTAACTGAGTTTGGCCAGCTGCACCTGCAGTTTTTCCAGACTGGTGCTAAATTCGGCCAGACGGGCTTTTTCCTGCTCGACCACGGCCGCCGGGGCACGGGCGACAAAGCTTTCGTTGCCCAGTTTGCCATTGGCTTTGGTGATTTCGCCTTGCAGTCTGGCGATCTCTTTGCCTAAACGCTCTTTCTCGGCGGCAACATCAATTTCCACCTTGAGCATCAGTTTGAAGTCACCCGCCAGCATCACAGGCGCATCGGCTTCTGGCAGGTCGGCGACGATATCTACATTTTCCAGCTTGGCCAGCGACTTGAGGTAAGGCGCATAGGCGGTCAGTGCCTCGGCATCGCCCGCGGCAATGAGTGGCACTTTGGCCGCAGGTGAAATGCTCATTTCGCCACGCAGACTGCGGCAGGCTTCCACTGCAGTTTTGAGCGTGGCTACCCAGGCTTCAGCCTGTTCGTCGATTTTCTCCAGATCCGCTTTCGGGTAGACCTGCAACATAATGCTCTCAGTGCCACGCGACTTGTCCTTGAGTTCGGTCATCGGTGCCACCGTCTGCCAGATTTCTTCGGTAATAAACGGAATAATCGGGTGCGCCAGCCGCAAAATGGTTTCCAACACTCTTAACAGGGTACGACGGGTCGCGCGCTGTTCGGCTTCAGTGCCACCTTGTAACTGCACTTTGGCAATTTCCAGATACCAGTCGCAATACTGGTCCCAGACAAACTCGTAGATCGCCTTGGCAGCGAGGTCAAAGCGGTAGTCGTTAAAAGCGCGTTCCACTTCGGCTTCGGTGCGTTGCAGCAAACTGACGATCCAGCGGTCGGCCTGACTGAATTTGCGGCCACCGGCTTCGCAACTCTCGGCGCCAAAGCCATTGTCTTTGCCTTCTGTATTCATCAGCACAAAGCGGGTGGCGTTCCACAGCTTGTTGCAGAAGTTACGGTAACCTTCACAACGTTGCAGGTCAAACTTGATGTCACGGCCGGGTGAAGCCAGGCTGGCAAAAGTAAACCTTAAAGCATCCGTACCATACGCTGCAATGCCTTCCGGGAATTCCTTGCGGGTACGTTTCTCGATTTTTTCCGCATCTTTCGGGTTCATCAGGCCGGTGGTGCGTTTTTTCAGCAGCGATTCCAGATCAATGCCATCAATCAAATCAATCGGGTCCAGCACATTGCCCTTGGACTTGGACATTTTCTGGCCTTCGGCGTCGCGGATCAGGCCGTGCACATACACATGCTTGAACGGGATTTTGCCGGTCAGGTGTTTGGTCATCATGACCATACGCGCCACCCAGAAAAAGATAATGTCAAAACCAGTGACCAGTACTGAGGAGGGCAGGTATTGCTGCAAGGCCTGATTCTGCGCGTCCAGTGCCTCGTCGCCGGTCCAGTCTAAGGTGGAAAATGGCCACAGGGCAGAGGAGTACCAGGTATCTAACACGTCATCATCGCGCTTTAAATTACCGGTGTAACCTGCTTTGGCCGCCATCTCGGTAGCTTCTGCTTCATCATGCGCGACAAACACTTCGCCGTTTTCACCATACCAAGCCGGTATTTGATGCCCCCACCATAGCTGGCGAGAAATACACCAATCCTGAATATTGTTCAGCCACTGGTTATAGGTGTTGACCCAGTTTTCCGGGTAAAACTTGATCTCGCCATTGGCCACCACTTCGAGCGCCTTTTCGGTGATGCTTTTGCCGTCTTTACCCGGCTTGCTCATCGCCACAAACCACTGGTCGGTGAGCATGGGTTCAATCACCACATTGGTACGATCGCCCCGCGGCACTTTCAATTTGTGTTTTTCAACTTTCACCAGAAAGCCGCCAGCCTCAAGGTCGGTAACCACTTGTTTGCGGGCAGCAAAACGCTCAAGACCCCAGTAATTCTTTGGAATACCTAGATCAGCAGCAGTTGCTATAAAGTCTTGAGGAGGAAGCATTTTTCCACCATCGCTTTGAGGAGCGACATAATCAAATTTGGACTCGTGACCAGTATGAATGTCTGCAGTAATTATGTGTCCAGTTAAGTCAATTACCTGTATTGGTTTTAATCCATGACGCTGACCAACGGCATAGTCATTAAAGTCATGTGCAGGCGTGACCTTGACCACGCCAGTACCAAACTCCTTATCCACGTAATCATCCGCGATAATCGGAATTTCGCGGTTGCACAACGGAAGAGTCACGTTTTTGCCGATCAAATGCGCATAACGCTCATCCTCAGGGTGCACCATCACCGCCACGTCACCCAGCATGGTTTCTGGGCGGGTGGTCGCTACGGTTAAATGGCCGGAACCATCCGCCAGCGGATAGTTGATATGCCACATCGAGCCGTCTTCTTCTTCCTGAACGACTTCTAGGTCAGACACGGCAGTGCCCAGTTTCACATCCCAGTTCACCAGGCGTTTGCCACGGTAAATCAGGCCTTCGTTGTACAGACGGACAAAGCTTTCGGTGACGACCTTGTTGAGGCCGGCATCCATGGTGAAACGCTCACGGCTCCAGTCTGGCGATGTGCCCAGGCGGCGCATTTGTTTGGTGATGGTGCCGCCGGAGTATTCTTTCCATTCCCAGACTTTTTCGAGGAATTTTTCGCGGCCAAGGTCGTGGCGGCTCACGCCTTGCGCATCGAGCTGGCGCTCGACCACAATCTGCGTGGCAATGCCTGCGTGGTCGGTGCCTGGTTGCCACAAGGTGTTATCCCCGCGCATACGGTGATAGCGGCTCAGCGCATCCATGATGGTCTGGTTAAAACCGTGGCCCATGTGCAGCGTGCCGGTCACGTTGGGTGGCGGCAGCAAAATGCAGAAATTATCTTTGACCTCCGGGTTCATGCCGGCGGCGTAATAGCCTTTGCCTTCCCAAAAAGCATACCACTGGCTTTCAATGGTTTTCGGATCAAAGGATTTAGCGAGTTCGCGAGGTGTTTGTGCGTTTTGAGTAGAAGTAGTCATGCGCGTGATTTTACCACAGCCGCTTGGTTGATCTGGTGCTTGCCGCCATGTCGCGCTAGTCCTGTCATATTAAATTCACTGTCAGCGATTAATTTAGTCAAAATTTTTTAATTCTGGAGTTTTGACATGACTTTTAAACTAGCCGCCATGACCGTGGCGATTTCACTGGCATTGCCTACCTTGGCAAATGCAACCCCTTCATTGATCGCGATGGGCAGTTTGTCCGGGACCACGGACTTGTCCAGTTTCACTGGCATGTTGGAAAATGGTGTGGATCATCAGAATGTATTGGGTGGCATGGGTTCTGGCCTGGCTTGGGCAGGTGGTAGTACTTTCCTGGCGTTGCCAGACCGTGGCCCGAATGCTACCGAGTATAATCCGCTGGTAGACAATACCACTTCTTACATTTCGCGCTTTCAAACGCTGAATCTCAGTTTGCAACAAACCTACAATGGTTCGAGTTACAGTTATAGCCTGACTCCGACTTTGACTGGCACCACGCTGTTATACAGCAATACGCCGCTTAACTACGGCACGGGCGCCGCTGGTACAGGTAGCGCGGGCGGCCAAAACTACACATTGGGCAGTGGCGCGACTGTAAATGCAGGTAAATATTATTTCAATGGCCGTTCAGATAACTTTTTGGCAGGCACCAACTCCAGCAACTCGAATAATGGCCGTTTCGACCCAGAGGCCATCCGCGTTTCTAACGATGGCAAAAGCGTTTATATCAGCGATGAATATGGCCCTTATGTCTATCAGTTTGACCGTGCGACCGGCGCTAGAACCAATGTCTACAACTTGCCTTCTGCATTTACTGCGCAAAATTTGAGCAGCCAGGGTGCGAATGAAATCAGTGGCAATACCAGCGGCCGTGTGGCCAACAAAGGCATGGAAGGCCTGGCCATTACGCCTGATGGCAAAACACTGGTTGGCTTTGAGCAAAGCCCGCTGATTCAGGATGGCGGCGATGGTGGTCGTACCAACCGTATCGTGACGATTGATACGAAAACGGGTGCTACCAAGCAGTATGTCTATGACAACTTCCTCTCTGATAAAAACAAGACCTACAACAGTAGCGAGATTCTGGCGGTCAATGACCATACCTTCTTTGTGCTTGAGCGTGATGGCAAGGGCGCGGGTGATGGTTCCAAGGCGGATGTGAAACGTATCTACAAAATCGACCTGAATGATGCAAATGGCGATGGCGTCGTGGGTGACCAAGCGGTAGATATTGGCTCATTGAACAGTGGTGCTGGCATCAGTGGCCAAAATAACCTGCAGAGCTATGCTGTGCAAAAAAGCTTGTTCCTTGACCTGAAAGCGGCGCTCATCAATGCCGGGATTACCAATACTAACATTCCTGCCAAGCTCGAAGGCATGACTTTTGGCGAGGACATCATGGAGGGTGGCGTGCTGTATCACACCCTGTATGTGGCCAATGATAATGACTTTGTGCCAGGCATCGCAGGGGACAACAAGTTCTTTGTGTTCAAGTTTACCGATGCAGACTTGAATGGCAGTCAATTTGTGAACCAGGCATTGTCCGTCAGTGCCGTGCCTGAGCCAGCCAATGTTTCGATGCTGATTTCTGGCCTGTTCCTGATGGGTTGGTTGCAACGTCGTCGTCAGCGCTAATCGAGCTGTTGTGAGTAAAAAGCCGCCTTTACAAGGCGGCTTTTTTTATGCGGCTGGATCGTTTGAAAATCGTTCATCGTCGTTGGCAAACACCAGCGGCTCAACTTTTTTCCAGTAGCGGCTAAACCGCATCAGCTCATGGTCGCTGAAGTGGGTGTCATAGAGGCTGGGTTCTTGTAGCCAAGTAAGTCGTGCATCGTCAGCCGCTGCTTTGAGCAGCGCGTTCGGAGTGTTCTGGCTGATGATATGCCTCTGCGAATAGCTTGCCAGTACTTGTGCTGTGCTGCCAAGCCATATGTCTGTCTCTGGGATTTCGCTCAGGCAATCGGCCATGAATTGCAGGCGTTTCAGGGGCCATTGCCCATAAAGTGCAGGGTCAAATGCAAAGACGCGAGGGGCCTTACTCTTTAGTAGAGCATGCTCTGGCGATAACATTTCGTCATGAAGCCAAACCACAGCACTGTTGTCACGAAGGGGCAAATGCTGCGCTGTTATTTCCACAGGCAAATACACGCTGTGGCTGGCAGCAGCCTCATCACCTGTTTGCGGCGGAGGGGCGCCAAACAATTGTTGATGCAATGTTTCGTAGCTGGCATCGAACGGGCAACGCACAGGACATTGCTGGCACCAGTGTCCGCCGCCGAATTTGACGATATTCTCTTTGTTGAAGAAATAAGGTTTATGGCTAAAGCTGGCGCCTATCCATTGCCATGAGAGGTGATTGGAAGCTAGGTCACCATCCAGCAGGTTTTGTTCAAACCAGTCTGCCGCCTGGCGCCAGTCTACTTTTAACCAGTGCAATACATAGGCTGCAAACCACATGCGGGCATGGTTGTGTACGTAACCCTCTTGTCGCAGCTGACGCACAATTTCATCCATGCATACCAGCCCGGTGAATCCCTGCGCAATAAAGTCAGGCAAGGGTTGTGTACCCAGGGCCACTTTAGGTGACTCCATGGGTTGTTTGATTGCCTCACCAAAACGGTACCAGACCTGCCTGAAGTAGTCGCGATAGCTGAGCTCGGCAATCAGTTTGACACCGCGCTTGCCAGCGCTTTGGCGGACGCTGTTCACCGTCTCTTGCAAGGACAGACAGCCATGGCGCAAGTAAGGCGAAAGCCGGGTGGCTGCGCCATCCAGATGATTCCGGGTCTGGTGATACGCATCGGCATCAATGGTCGCCAGTCGCTGCAATGCCGTGACGCGGCCGCCTTGCCAGCGGTCGTCCAAATCTGGTCCGCTGGCCTGCGGAAAGCAGGTGCGGATTTGTGCCAGCCGTTCCCGGCGGTCAGTCGCAAGCGTAAGGCGGACAGGCGGTTGAGTCATTCCCCCATTTTGACACAAGTAGTGATACCATGCGCTCAAAGATTCGTGGTCGTTTATTCATCGTGGTTTGGGGGGGCGGGTTATGCAGACAGGATGGTGGTGGTGCGGATTGGGCCTGGTGCTGTTATGCTCGGAAATGTTGCTCGGCACCTTGTACTTGTTATGGCTAGGCATTGCCGCACTGGCAATGGCAGCGCTCACTCTGTTTTGGCCTGAGATGTCATTGGCCTTACAAGCCCTGAATTATGCCGTGCTGGCGGCACTGGCCTTGACCATCATGCGCAAGCTGGAGAAACGCAAGCCTGACTTGCGGGTTGGACAGGCGCAGGGCGAGGAGATCGGTCGTGAAGGCGTGGTGATTGAGGCTATTTCTCCCATGCAACCGGGCAAGATCCGGTTTGCACAAGGGGTATTGGGTAGCCGCGAATGGGTGGCATATGCCGATACGGCCATGGCTGTGCAACAAGCGGCAATCATTGTCGCCGTGGAAGGCAACAGCCTGCGTGTGGCGCCTGCCCACCACGGTTAATCGTTTTAATTATTGAGGGGAGTCGTTATGACCGAAGTCAGTGTCATTGTGATCGTACTGGTAGTGATCGCCATCGTGAAAGGGGTACGTATTGTGCCGCAGGGCGAAGAATGGGTGGTCGAGCGGCTCGGTAAATTTGCCGGCATTCTCAAGCCAGGCCTCAATGTGATCAACCCGGTATTCAGTAATGTCAGTTACAAGGTGACCACCAAAGACATCATTCTCGATGTCCCAGAGCAGGAGGTGATCACCCGTGATAACGCGGTGATTCTGGCCAATGCGGTGGCGTTTATCAAGGTGACCAATATCGAGCGTGCGGTCTACGGCATCGAAAATTTTCGTGAAGCCATGCGCAATATGGTGCAAACCAGTTTGCGTTCGATCATCGGTGGCATGGATCTGAACCATGCGCTGACCTCGCGTGACCGGATCAAGGCGGAGCTTAAAGAGGCGATTGCCGATGAGGCGCTGGACTGGGGTCTCACCGTGAAAAGTGTGGAGATTCAAGACATCAAACCCTCTGCCAATATGCAGGATGCGATGGAGCGCCAGGCAGCGGCCGAGCGGGAGCGTGTTGCTGTGGTGACCGAAGCCGAAGGCGCCAAGCAGTCTTTGATCTTGAATGCCGAAGCCCGCCTGGAAGCCGCGCGTAAAGACGCAGAGGCGCAAATGGTGGGGGCCCAAGCCTCAGCGGCGGCGATTAAAATGATTGCCGAGGCGGTCAAGGAAAACAATACCTCCGCCACCTTTTTGCTGGGGGACCGCTATATTCAATCAATGCAAAAAATGGCCGACTCCAACAATAGCAAAATTGTGGTGTTGCCAGGCGATGTGGTGAGTGCGGTCAAAAATCTGGTAGGCGGCAGCAAATAAGTCGATCAGGGTTAGCGTTTAATTGCCGCCACGCGCTGGGTTTTGGCGTGGCTGGCATATTTCCTGCATCACACTGCTTAAAATCATAATATTATTGAGGATCAGCAGTGGCTATACGCGTCGCTTTACATCACCGCACCCGCTATCAATTTGACCGCCTGGTCAATCTTTCGCCACACGAAGTCCGCCTCAAGCCCGCTGCCCACGCGCGCACGCCGATTTTGTCGTATTCTCTGACGGTTAATCCTCAGCAGCATTTTATCAACTGGCAGCAAGACCCCTACGGCAACTACATTGCCCGTTACGTATTCCCCGAAATGGTGCGTGAGCTCGACTTTACGGTCGATTTGGTGGCAGATATGACCGTCATCAATCCGTTTGATTTTTTTGTCGAGAAATATGCCGAGCATTACCCCTTTAACTATACTGCGCAGCAGGCGTTCGAGCTGACCGCCTATTTGCAGCCCGATCCGGTCGGGCCCTTGTTGCAGGCGTGGATGACGGAAATGCGGCAAGCCGTGATCAAACCCGAAGTCGGCATTGTCGACTTTCTGGTGGCCGTCAATCAGCGTTTGCAGGCTGAAATCGGCTATACCGTGCGCATGGAGCCGGGCATACAAACCCCGGAAGAGTCTCTGCAGAAGCGCACAGGGTCTTGCCGGGACTCCGCCTGGTTGCTGGTGCAAATCATGCGCCACCTGGGCTTGGCCGCGCGCTTTGTTTCCGGCTACCTGATTCAGCTCAAGGCCGACGTTGCGGCGCTGGATGGCCCCAGTGGCACCGACAAGGATTTTACCGATTTGCATGCCTGGACCGAGGTGTTTATTCCCGGCGCAGGATGGGTTGGGTTAGATCCTACCTCTGGACTGATGGCCGGAGAGGGGCATATTCCGTTGGCGTGTACGGCGATCCCTTCCTCGGCAGCGCCAGTGACTGGCTTTACCGATATCGCCGAGGTCACGTTCACGCATGAGATGACAGTAACGCGCATTCACGAAGACCCGCGCGTGACCAAGCCTTACAGCGAAGCGGACTGGCAGGCCATCCTCAAGCTGGGTGACAAGGTGGATGTTGAGCTCAAGAAGCACGATGTGCGGCTGACGCAAGGCGGCGAACCGACTTTTGTGTCGATTGATGATATGGATGGCGCACAATGGAACACTCTTGCACTGGGAGATCACAAGCGCCAGCTGGCCGGTGACCTGGCTTTGCGTCTGAAAGCGCACTTTGCCCCGGATGGCTTTTTGCATTATGGCCAGGGCAAGTGGTATCCCGGTGAGCCTTTGCCGCGCTGGGCCATCAATATTTACTGGCGCCCGGATGGCAAGCCGGTGTGGCGCGATGCCAGCCTGTTTTCAGCCGAAGGTCATAATGACGGCTATGGCGTAGCGCAGGCAGAAGCTTTTTCCCGGCATCTGGCTGACATGTTGGGCTTTCCCAAAGCTTGTGTGATTGCCGCTTATGAAGACGTGATGAGTCTCGCGCAACAAGAGCAGCAGTTACCGGTGAATCTCGATCCGCTCAAGCTGGATTTGCAGGATGCGACAGAGCGCAAACGGCTGGCAGATTTGCTCAACCAGGGCTTGGGGCAAGTGGTTGGCTATGTTATGCCGCTCAAGCCGGACGAGAGCCAGTCTGCCGGGGCATGGCTGACCAGCAAGTGGCCCTTGCGCCGTGAACATTTGTATCTGCTGGGTGGCGACTCGCCCATGGGCTTGCGCTTGCCCTTGTCCTCGCTGCCATGGCAGTTGCCTGCAGAAATGGAGCCAGAATTTCCCCTGGACCCGTTTGAGCCACAGGCAGCGTTGGCGACCGCCAAATCACCCACGGTGCGGATCAAGCACAAAACAACGCAGCCGCTGGCTCGGGAAGTGGTCCATACCGCGTTATGCGTACAGGTGCGCAATGGCCGGCTGTATGTGTTTATGCCGCCAGTGAGTCGACTGGAAGACTATCTGGATTTACTAAGTGCCATTGAGCAAACTGCGGCCGATTTGAAACTCAAGCTGTGGCTGGAGGGGTATCCCCCGCCGCGCGACAGCAGGCTCAAGTTGCTCAGTGTGACGCCGGACCCCGGCGTCATCGAAGTGAATATCCACCCGGCGAAAACCTGGAAAGAGCTGGTGACAAACATCAACGTCTTGTACGACGAGGCGCGTCTGTGCCGGCTAGGCACTGAGAAATTCATGCTGGACGGCCGCCACACCGGCACCGGTGGCGGTAACCATGTCACGCTGGGTGGGGAAACGCCGGCGGATAGCCCCATGTTGCGGCGCCCGGATGTATTACGTAGTCTGATTACCTACTGGCAAAATCACCCCGCCTTGTCTTATCTGTTTTCAGGGACCTTTATTGGCCCGACCAGTCAGGCACCGCGCGTGGATGAGGCCAGGGATGACAATTTGTATGAGTTGGCGATTGCTTTTCAGCAGATGGAACAAGCCTTACCCGCAGGCAAAGAAAGCGAGCAGCCGTGGCTGGTCGACCGGCTACTACGCAATTTGCTGGTGGATTTAACCGGTAACACGCACCGCTCGGAGTTTTCCATCGACAAACTCTATTCGCCGGATGGCCCCACTGGCCGCCTTGGGCTGGTGGAATTCCGTGCTTTTGAAATGCCGCCGCATGCGCGCATGAGTTTGCTGCAAAGCCTGTTACTGCGTGCGCTGGTGGCCCGCTTCTGGAAAACGCCATATACCGGCAAACTGGTGCACTGGGGCACCGAGCTGCATGACCGCTGGATGTTGCCGCACTTCGTGACGCAAGACATCGCCGATGTCGTGGCCGATTTGCGCGATGCAGGTTATGCCTTTGAACAGCGCTGGTTTGAGCCCTTTGTCGAGTTCCGTTTTCCGCGCTATGGCACCGCGGCCTATCATGGCGTGGAGTTGGAATTGCGCCAGGCCATAGAGCCTTGGAATGTACTGGGTGAAGAAATGGCGGGTGGTGGCACCGCGCGTTACGTGGACTCTTCCGTCGAGCGCATGCAGTTGCGTGTGCGGGGCCTGACCGATGGCCGCCATGTGGTGACCTGTAATGGCCGACCCTTGCCGCTGCAACCAACCGGCCATGCCGGGGAATATGTGGCTGGCATCCGCTTCCGTGCCTGGAGTCCGTGGTCAGCGCTGCATCCGACCATTCCGGTGCAAGCGCCGCTGGTGTTTGATCTGGTCGATACCTGGAGTGAAAAATCCCTGGGAGGATGCACCTACCATGTCTCGCACCCAGGGGGGCGCAATTACAATACGTTCCCGGTGAATGCCAATGAAGCTGAGGCACGGCGTTTTGCACGCTTCTGGGCGCATGGCCATACGGCGGGCAAGGTGACTGTGGTAAAAGAACCACCGAATCCACGTTTTCCATTTACGCTGGACCTGCGATGGCAGCCGAATGTGTGAACATCCTGTTACACTCAAGGTCTTGTTTAAGAGGCCGCGCGTTTGAGTCGCACCATGATCCTCGCTTAACCACGCATGCAACCAGTGCTTAATCAACTTTATTTTTCTGACCGCTATAACGAACTGTTGGATGGCAGGGGCCAGCCACGTCCGCACTGGCAGGCCCTGGTTTCTCAGCTGGAGAGTGAAGAGCCTGCCGTCATGCGCAAGCGCATGGAGGCCGTGCAGCGTCAGATTCGTGATAATGGCGTGACGTATAACGTCTATGCAGACACGCATGGCGTGCAGCGGCCGTGGGATCTGGATGTCTTGCCGCTGATTATTCCCTCGCATGAGTGGCAGCATATCGCTGCTGCCGTGGCGCAGCGGGCCACCTTACTCAATCAGGTGTTACTGGACGTATATGGTGAACAACGCCTGTTTGCCAGCGGCCAACTGCCGCCGGCGCTGATTTACGGTCATAACGGCTTTTTGCCTTCTTGTGTCGGCATTCCGCATTACGACAATATTGCCCTGCATAACTATGCCGTGGATATTGCGCGCTCGCCCAACGGGCAGTGGTGGGTGGTGTCTGACCGGACCCAGTCGCCCACCGGGGCTGGTTATGCGCTGGAAAACCGTACCATTATTTCCAGTGTGTTCCCCGAAATGTTCCGCGACCTCAATATTGAGCGCTTGAGCGGCTTTTTTGCCAGCATGCGTGACAGTCTGGCACATTGGGGGCACCGCGTTGCACAAAATCAGGCACAGACTGTCCCTGGCATCGCGCCACTGAGTCAGGGGGAGCCGCCACTGGTGGTGATTTTGACGCCAGGACCGTATAACGAAACCTACCACGAGCAGTCATTTTTAGCTGGTTATCTGGGCTATCCTCTGGTGCAAGGCAACGACCTGACGGTGCGCAACGGCGTGGTCTGGCTCAAAACCATCGCCGGGCTCAAGCCTGTGCACGCCATTTTGCGCCGCATTGACGATGATTATTGTGACCCGTTGGAACTCAACGCCGAGTCGCTGTTAGGCGTGGCCGGGTTGACCCAGGCCGCCCGACTGGGCAATGTGCTGATTGCCAATGCGCTGGGCGCCAACTTGTTGCAATCTGGGGCTTTGCTGGGCTTTTTGCCCAACTTGTGCCAGTCGCTGCTCGGGGAGTCGTTGCACATGCCTTCGGTGGCGACCTGGTGGTGTGGTGAATCTGCGGCGCTTGACTATGTGATCCAGCATCTGGATGATCTGGTGATCAAACCGGCTTACCCGCAAATGCAATCTTCGCCCATTTTTGGCGAGGATCTCAATGCCACGCAAAAAGAGGCGCTGATTGCCAAGCTGCGTGCGCAGCCCGGCCATTATATTGCCCAGGAACAAGTGGATATTTCACATGCGCCTGTGCTGAGCAATCATCATCACCAACCACAAATGGGCAGCTTGGCAGTGAGTTTGCGTGTCTATGCCTTTGCTACCCCCAATGGCTATGCGGTGATGCCTGGCGGCCTTTCCCGCGTCGCCAGCGGTAAAGATAGCCGCGTGGTGACCATGCAGCGTGGCGGCACCAGCAAAGACACCTGGGTGCTTTCGGAGTTTACGCAGTCGGCGTTCAGTTTGTTGCGCAAAACCACCTCCAGTCAGGACCTGGTGCGTGAAAATACCTCGCTCTCCAGCCGCATGGCAGAAAACATGTTCTGGTATGGCCGCTATTCAGTGCGTAACCTGCAAAAAGCCATGATGTTACGCGCCACCTTGCGCGCCTTGCTCGAATACACGCCAGAATCGCGCGAAGGCGAGTGGCCGACCATGCAGGGCTTGTGTCAGTGGTTTGACCTGTTGCCCTCGCCTAAAGATGATGAAGAATGGGCGAAATGGCAACCTTACAGTGATGATGATATTGAGCCGTTGCTGGTACAAGCCGTGTTCTCGCAGCAGTCCGGCAGTCTGGCCACCAGCGTGCAGCAGTTGTATCAACAGGCGTTCAACCTGCGTGAGCGCATCTCCAATGACCACTGGCGGACCGTGAACGTATTGTCACGGCAGTTTATTACCCGGCACGCGCATGCCACCTTGCAGGATGCGATGTCGTATATCGAGCAGGCTGTGAATCATTTTGTTACCTTGACCGGCTTTGCCATGGACTGGATGACGCGTGATCTGGGCTGGCGGTTTATGTCGCTCGGACGGCGGATTGAGCGCTTGCAGTTTATGTGTGTGTTATTAAGCCGTGCCTTGCAAATGCCACAACATAGTAATCTTGAGTGGTTGCTACAAGTGACCAATAACCTGGTCACTTACCGTGCCCGCTACGCCTCGCAACCCGAATGGTTGCCTGTGCTGGATTTACTGTTGATGGATGGCAATAATCCCAATGCCATCGTTTTTCAAATCAAGGGCTTGGTGAAATATCTCGAAGAGATGGATGCCCATGATAATGCAGGCGGCATTGCCGCCGAGCTGAAAGCCTGCTGGCAAGCCTTGTTGCAACTGGACCCGGACACCTGCTTTATGCAAGGCAGTCCAGAGTTGTCAGCCTGGCTCAATCACACCTACGAGGTGACTTTAACGCTGTCTGACCGCCTCAGCCTGCGCTTTTTCAGCTATGCCAGTCCGGTCGTCATCTCTGGGCATTAAGGACCCGCATGCGCTATCAGGTCGAACACCAAACCATTTATCGCTACGATGTGCCTGTGATTCAATCGCAGCAATTACTGCATTTAATGCCCCGGCAAACCGCATTTCAGCAATGCGTTTCTTATACGCTGGCCTGTGAGCCGCAGCCGGCGGAACAGTCGCGGCGGCTGGATTTCTTCGGCAATCACAATGACTACTTCACGCTACTGACACCGCACCAGTCACTCGAAGTCACCTCCAGATTCCAGGTCGATATCCAGCCACGGCCAAAGATGGCTGAGCTTGTGCAAAGCCCGCCCTGGGAGCAGGTGCAGACTTTGTTAAAAGATCAGGACACACACCACCTGGATGCTGCGCCCTATGTGTATGCCACCAGGCGCGTGACCTGTAGCGAAGCGCTGGCCAGTTTCGCCCTGAGCTGCTTTACCCCGCAGCGACCGTTGCTAGAAGCCGCCATGGCGCTGACGCAAAAAATTTATACCGAGTTTGAATTTGATCCACAAGCCACCGATGTCTCCACCCCGCTGGATACGGTGCTCAAAGGCCGCCGCGGGGTGTGCCAGGACTTTGCCCATCTGATGATAGGCGCGCTACGCTCTACCGGCTTGGCCTGCCGTTATGTCAGCGGTTATATCCTTACCCATCCACCCGCAGGCCAGCCGCGCCTGGTCGGCGCCGATGCATCGCACGCCTGGGTGTCTGTCTATTGCCCGGTCTATGGCTGGGTAGACTTTGATCCGACCAATAATTGTCTGGTCCAGCAAGAGCACATTACCGTGGCCTGGGGCCGCGATTTTGGTGATGTCTCACCTATGCGTGGCGTGGTGCTGGGTGGCGGTCAGCAACAACTCAAGGTCAGTGTCACCGTCACGCCGTTGGCCTACGCCGAGCAAGCGTGATATTCCTGTGATCCCACCTGCAAAGACGCGATAAAATAACGCTTTGTTCGCCTAACGGGTTTGCCAGTGATTAAAGCCGCAATTTTTGACATGGACGGTCTGCTGATCGATTCTGAACGTATCATCATGCAAGGTTGTATTGAAGCCGCCGCCAGCATAGGCATTACCTATACCGAGCAGCAATATGTGCAACTGGTGGGGCGGATCTGGTCAGACTCCAGCCGGATCATGGCCGAGCAACTGAACGGCGAACATCATATGCAGCAGGTGATTGCTGGCCTGAACACCTATCTTGATGCACGCAACCATGTGTTCCCGCTCAAAACGGGTGTGCTTGAGCTATTACAGTTTTACCGTGACGCAGGCATCACCTGCAGTGTCGCTTCTTCTTCCCCCATCCCGCATATTACCCACCGTCTGAGCCATACGGGCGTGCTGGATTACTTTGACCATGTCACTAGTGGCCAGGAGGTGCAGCGCGGCAAGCCCAACCCGGACATCTACCTGCTGGCCCTGGAAAAACTGGGCTTGCAGGCAGACGAATGCATTGCGTTTGAAGACAGTGAACTCGGCGCACAAGCCGCTATTGCCGCAGGCTTGCGCGTGATTGTGGTGCCTGATTTAAAACAACCGGGCGACCTGGTGCGGGCACAGGCGTTTCATGTCGTGGAAAGCTTGCTGCACTGGCATCAGCATCATGATGCGCTCATGGGCTGCGTGCCAAGCGCCGACATGGCTGAGTGACGTTCCTAAACTCGTTCTTTTGCCTGCAACAACCAGACTTGCTCTTGTGCCGGGCATTTGCCCTTAAGGCCACCCGCCAGCTGTACATCGGCCAACAGGCTTAATCTAAAGTCCTGGCCGTACAGTTGTTGCACTGCTTGGGCATCGACACTAAATGGTGGTCCGGCTTGCAGCGACTGGTCGTAGTCAAAACTCACCAGCATTTGTTTGGCGTGCGCGGTCAAGGCGGTCAAATGCTGACTGTAGCGTGGGCGCATGTCGGCGGGCAGGGCCACCAGTGCGGCGCGGTCATAGACCGCATCTATCTGACCCACTTGCGCCTGCTTCAATTGCGTCTGGCTGAGGGCAAAAAAGTCGCCATTAAACACAGTCAGTGGCCCGGCACGGTAACAGGTGATCGCCCCCATCTCGTCTACTTCTGGCGTCAGCGCCAGCTCTTGGAACAACGCTTTTACCGCGAGTGGGCTCAGTTCTATGCCCACCACTTGTAGTCCTTGGTCTAAGAGCCAAGGGATATCCAGCGATTTTCCGCACAAGGGCACAAAAATACACTGCCCAGCCGTTAATGCCAGATGATGAAAGTGGCTGACCAGCAGCGGGTTGGCTTGGTCGAGATGAAAGCCAATTTGCTGGGTTTGCCAGCGACTGTGCCAGAATGCGTGATCCATACAAAATCCTTGGTCTAGGCGTCAAAGCCTGAGCGTAAAGAGCTTAAGTATAGATCAACTTGTGCGCGTCTGTTATTTCCCTGTGCGCTGACTCAATCTTGCCTGTTGCTCCAGCACGCCTTCTTCCACCCCGGCGGCCTCTGTTAGCTTGGCTACATTATCCCGGGTGAAAAAGCCATCAAAGCCGTCATAGCGTTGTACATATTCAATAATTAGCGAGGAGTGCTCCGAGGCATTGGAGAAAATCTGTTTCAGGCCTTCTTCCTTGGAGCCAATCACATCGAGCAGAAAGCCTTTGCCCTGGCTGGCAATGGCATCGACGACAAATTCGATATTTTCCTTGCCGTCCCGGGTGCCATCTTTGACTGATAAGGCGATATGGTGCAAGCGCGGGCCATAGTTACGCACAAAGGTCTCGGTCGGCGAGGGCAGTTTTTCCAGGTGGTTCACAAAATAAGGCGTATTGTTGGCGGTAAACACTTTGGCCGGGCTCTTGGTTTCTGGGAAACCATGCACGCTCTTGGTGACATTGGTGGAGGAGTTCTGATCCCAGATGTTATAGGCGCCCCAGAAAAAGTAGCTGGACCAGGACAGGTATTCGAGAATCGCCACCTCACGGTTTTGGCTATAAACGCGGGTGGCCAGGTGATCCACTGGCAAAATCAAATCGTCTATGCGCAGCTTGGCCTGCAGGTTTTTAGCCTCTTCATACGCGGCTTGTACATCGGCGCGGATGGTACTGATGCCCAACGCATACACGCGTAATTCATCCGGCTCGCGTTTCATATAGCCAACGATATTATGCGTGTAGGGAGAAGGTTTGCTGATCGCCACATTGCCCGGCAATTCCAGTTTGCGCACTTCGTCCTGGGTAAAAAAGCGGAATTCGCGTTCTTCCTGTAACTTCACCACCTCGTGCATATTGGTAACGCGGATGATTTCACCCATGTAGCGGCTATTTGGTTTGCGCGCCCCAACAGGATAGATCTCGTTGAGTGCGCGGAAAATCCCCCTGAAGTTAGGGTCTTTCACCTCTCGGACCAGTAAATCCGGCGAGTCGAGGTCTATGCGCAGAATATGCGTCCAGTGCTTCTCACTCTCCAGTGTCACCAGATAATGGTAAGAGGTCATTAAAGACAGTTCGGCGATGTACTGGATCGAATGATCAGGGTCTACCGTAATCATCAGCGCATCGATTTCCTGAATCATGTCGGTCAGCCCGAGCTGGTCGCGCTCTTCGAGCAGCTTTTGCAAATACTCTTCAAAAAAGGCGGAGTTTTGTTTGTCGCCGTGGCGGGCAAAATCGAGAGAATTAATCATGAGGCTCCATCAATGCATCTAAAACCTGAAATAAGCAAGTGGCGTTCCTACTGGGGGACGTTGGCTAAATATTGCGCACAATGGCTTGTGCTTGCGGCCCGTGCCCTGCACTTGCTGTGCGCGGGATATTTGAAAATGACACAGGGCAGCGATGGCTGCCCTGTTTTAGTGCTTGTCTGAGGTTCGCGTGGCCGCAAATTAGCGGCCCTTGCCGCTCAGTGAACCCCGCTTGAGGATGGGATCGTCAAACGCGATGCAACGGCCGACACCCAAAAAGCTGGGCCGCATACCCAAGGGACAGCTATTACTCCGCTCAAATTGCTCGACTTTGACTTTGGCTTCCTCGGCTTTTTTGGCATCCTTAAACTCCCAGTAGCCATTGGCGTGCAGCACCACTTCATCGCCATTGGCGGTTTTGGCTTGAATATCATCTGCTTCTTCTTTGGCGGCAAACGCCACCGCCGGCAACAAGGCAATCAGTAACACACAGAGGGGCAGACGAGACATTTTTAATCCTTAAAACGATCTGGCTAGCATAGCGGGTGCGTGTAAAAAAGCCAAGTGTCAGACACTTGGCTAGATGTACAAAGTGATTAATTTGCCATGCCGTTGTGGCGTAACAACGCATCCATACTCGGCTCGCGACCTCTAAAGGCAACAAAAGACTCCATGGCCGGACGTGCGCCACCTTGTGCCAGCACCTCGTTTTTAAAGCGGCTGCCTGCCTCGGCAGACAACACGCCCAGCTCTTCAAATAGGCTATAGGCATCCGCAGATAGCACTTCTGCCCATTTGTAGCTGTAGTAGCCTGCGGCATAACCGCCTGCAAAAATATGGCTAAAGCTATTGGGGAAACGGTTCCATTTCGGCGGACGCAACACGGCCACTTCATCACGCACCTGTTCGAGCACGTCGAGTGCCGTCTGCTTGCCTGCCGGGTCAAAGCTGCTGTGCAAACGCATATCAAACAATGAAAACTCGATCTGGCGCACGGTTTGCATGCCGGCCTGGAAGTTTTTGGCGGCGACCATTTTGTCGAACAGTGCGCGCGGCAGTTGCTCACCAGTGTCGACATGCGCCGTCATATGGCGCACCACGTCCCATTCCCAGCAAAAGTTTTCCATAAACTGGCTGGGGAGTTCGACCGCGTCCCATTCCACGCCCTTAATGCCGGAAACACTGTATTCCTCGACCTGGGTTAGCATGTGGTGCAGGCCGTGACCAAATTCATGGAACAGCGTGATCACTTCGTCATGGGTGAACAGCGCAGGTTTGTCGCCAACGGGTGCCGAGAAGTTACAGGTCAGGTAGGCAACCGGCAGCTCAATGCCATTGGCAATTTTGCGGCGGGTAATGCACTCATCCATCCAGGCGCCCCCGCGTTTGCCTTGCCGCGCATACAAATCCAGATAGAAATAGGCAATCGGCTGGCGCTGCTGGTCGCTGATCTCATAAAAACCCGCATCCTTATGCCATAACGGCGCATCGGTTTTGCGCACCTGCACGCCAAAAATGGTTTCCACCACTTTAAACAGGCCTGCCAGCACCTTGTCTTCGGGGAAGTATTGTTTGACTTCCTGATCGGAAAACGCGTATTTGTCCTGGCGCAGCTTTTCGCTGATGTAGGACACATCCCAGGCCTGCATGTCGCTAAAGCCCAGCTTTTCGGCATAGGCCTTGAGTTCGACCATGTCTTTTTCGGCATAGGGTTTGGCCCGCTTGGCCAGGGTGTCCAGAAATTCAATCACCTGTGCCGGCGTATCTGCCATTTTGGTCGCCAGGGACAGTTCAGCATAGTTTTTAAAGCCTAACAGTTGCGCTTCTTCCTGCTTGAGTTTGAGCAGGTCAGCGATCAGGGCTGTGTTATCCCATTCGGGTTTACTGAATTCTGAGGCGCGCGTGGCATAGGCCCGATACAGCGTTTCACGCAGGGCGCGGTTGTCGCAGTATTGCATGACCGGCATGTAAGACGGGAAATGCAGCGTAAACAGATAGCCGGTTTTCTCCTCGGCTTTTGCGGCTTCGGCGGCCGCTTGCAGCGCGTCTTCAGGCAAGCCCGTGAGCTCGGCTGCGTCTGTCACCAGATGCTTGAAGTCGTTGGTGGTATCGAGGATATTTTCTTCAAACTTGCTGCCCAGTTTGGACAGTTGTTCGGCGATTTCCTTGAAGCGTACTTTTTCGGCTGGCGGCAGTTCGGCACCGCCCAGTTTGAAGCCACGCACTTCGTTGTCGATAATCTTGCGTTGTGCCCGGCTCAATTGTGCGTAACCTGCGCTGGCCTGGATGGCTTTGTACTTGGCGTACAGGCGCTCATCCTGTGACAGGTCGCTGTAAAAATCGGTCAGTTTGGCCAGGTTTTCATTATAGGCTTCACGCAGTTCTGGCGTGTTGACCACGGCGTTCATGTGTCCGACCGGCCCCCAGCTGCGAGACAGTCTTTCCGAGTAGTCTTCAATCGGCTGCACAAAGTTTTGCCAGTCGGGCGTCTCGCTGGCAGTCGCCAGGCGCTCTACCAGGGCGCGGCCTTCTGCCAGTAACTGGTCAATGGCGGGTGAGACGTGCTCTGGACGGATATCGTTAAATTTGGGCAGGCCACTAAAAGCAAGTAATGGGTTGGTGCTCACAGCAAATCCTTTGTTGAATGCGATAGATGATAGAGGCGTATTATTCGCCAAATGTTCGCATTTGGCTCATTGTATATATTGATGATGGTGATGAGTTTTGTTTAATACAAGGGCATCCGTGCAGCGTTAGTGCACTTCGCCATTTAATTTTTTAATCAGCGGGTCAATTTTCTCCAGATCATTGAGCGACAGAATTTTTCTGGCTTGTTTGGCCAGCACGTTTTCTTCGCTCTGCAGGATTTGCGACTTCACGCTCAGGATATGCGCCGGATGCATGGATAACTGGCGCATGCCCATGCCGACCAGCAAGCGCGTCAGTTTGATGTCACCCGCCATTTCGCCGCAGACCGAGACCGGCTTGTCATATTTGGCGGCGGCGGCAATCGTCATCTGGATCAAGCGCAAGACGGCTGGGTGCAAAGGGTTATACAAATGTGCCACCGCATCGTCGGCACGGTCAATCGCCAGCGTATATTGAATCAGGTCATTGGTGCCTATGGACAAAAAGTCCAACTCCTGCGCAAAGGCGTCAGCATTGATGGCAGCGGCCGGTACTTCGATCATGCCGCCGATAGGCACTTGCTCGTCAAACGGGATGCCTTGCTGGCGCAGCGATTCTTTGGCACGGGCGAACAGCAGTTTGGTTTGCCGCAGTTCTGCCAGGTTGGACAGCATGGGAATCAGGATTTTCACCTGGCCATAGTGCGAGGCACGCAACAGGGCGCGGAACTGGCTGTGAAAAATATGCGGCTCGGCCAGGCAATAGCGCACGGCACGCAAGCCCAGCGCAGGGTTGATGGCCGTCACCACTTCATCCGGGTTCAGTTGCTTGTCGGCGCCAATATCCAGCGTGCGGATAGTGACCGGCTGGCCTTTCATGGCCTCCGCCACATGTTTGTAGGCTTCAAACTGCTCCTGCTCATCGGGCATTTCGGTGCGATTCATAAACAGGAACTCGGTCCGGTATAAGCCTACGCCGACGGCGCCCGAGGCTTTGGCGGCAACCACATCGTCCGGCACTTCAATATTGGCCAGCAAGTCAATCGCCACCCCATCCACGGTGACAGCTTTGGTGGTTTTAATCCGTTGCAGCTTTTGCTGGGCGAGTTGCCACTGGTTTTGTTTGAGTTGGTATTCCGCCAGCACCTCAGGGTCAGGATTGACGATGACCACGCCTTCGCTGCCATCGACGATCATCAGTTCGCCGTCATTGATCAGGTCACGGGCGCGCTGCAAGGCAACGATGGACGGAATATTCAGGCTACGGGCCAGAATCGCCGTATGTGACGTAACCCCGCCGACATCGGTGATAAAGGCTGCAAACTGGTGATGTTTGAACTGGATGGCATCTGCCGGGGAGACATCATGCGCCACCAGAATCATGGCGCGCTCTTGTCTGGCTTGCAGTTTTTTCTCGCTGGCGGCGAGTTGGTCGCGGCCCAACAAGACCTTGATCACACGCTCGACCACCTGCACCACATCCTGCTTGCGCTCACGCAAATAGGCGTCTTCAATCGCGTCAAACTGGGCGACGATATCATCCATTTGCTGTTTGAGCGCCCATTCGGCGTTGCACAGCTCATTACGGATAATGGCTTTAGGCGCTTCTGACAATGATTTGTCAGTCAGCATGGCTAAGTGGGTATTGATAAAGGCACTTAGTTCAGCCGGGGCATTTTTGGGCAGTTGTGCTTTGAGTTGTTCCAGGTCGTGCTTGACCAGACCGATGGCGCGTTCAAAGCGGGCAATTTCCTCGTCGATGGCAGACGCCTCAATTTTGAAGTGCACGACTTCGAGCAGGGCATGCGAAATCAGGTGTGCATGGCCGATGGCAATGCCACTCGATACACCGACGCCATGCATGCTAAAGCTGGTCAATTATTCACCCTCGCCAAAATAGTCGTTAACCAGTGCTTCGAGTGCGGCCAGCGCCTGCTCTTCATCCGGGCCGGTGGCTTCAATGTCAATGGTGCTGCCCTTGGCGGCGGCCAGCATCATCACGCCCATAATGCTTTTGGCATTGACTCGACGGCCATTCTTTTCCACCCAGACTTCGCTCTTGAACTGGCTGGCAGTTTGGGTGAATTTGGTGGAGGCGCGTGCGTGCAAGCCGAGTTTATTGATGATTTCTAAAGAAAGTTTGGCCATGTTTTATGTGGTTATTGTGCGTGATGACAAGTGGTTTTGGTAAAGTGGACAACGCCGTCGCGGCCACCGCTGAGGGCCTTCTGGATGCAGGAGTGCAAACCCTCGTGACGGTAGTTGAGCACGCGCACCAGCATGGGCAGGTTCACGCCAGCCACGCCCTCGGTCTCGTCTGGTGTCAGCAGTTTGGTGACGATGTTGCACGGGGTTGCACCATAAATATCTGACAACACCAGCACCCCCTGGCCACTGTCCAGGCTTTGCACCAGTGCCTGCGCCTTGGGCAGTACCGTTGCCGGGTCATCATTTTTTGAAATTTCCAGATAATCCAGCTGTGCCGGGCGGTTGCCCATCACATGCGTGGCGCAGTCAATCAGGCTGGGTCCCAGGCTACCGTGCGCAATAATCAAAACACCAATCATAAATGTACTTTCAGAGTCTCGTTACGGGGTAGCGATCGCGGCGGCATCCTGCAGTTCGCGGTGGCGAATCATGACTTGATGCTGTTGCTTGAAATACGCCCCCAATTGTTCCACCAGATAGACGGAACGGTGTTGCCCCCCGGTGCAGCCGATGCCTACCGTGACATAGCTGCGATGGTCGTGATAAAAGCTTGGTAGCCATTTTTCGATATAGTGCTGAATGTCTTGCTGCATTTCAAGCACCTGTGCTTCATTTTGCAAAAACTGCTGTATCGGCGCCTGCGTGCCATTGTAGGGTCGCAAAATCGGATCGTAATGCGGGTTGGGCAGGCTGCGCACGTCAAACACAAAGTCGGCATCGAGTGGAATGCCATGTTTAAAGCCAAACGAGATAAACGACAGCACCAGGGAATGCGAGCGGGCGGGCAAATAGCTTTGTTCAATTTGCAGCATCCAGTCCCGGGTGTGGTTGCGCAAGGCATTGGATGACAAGTTGCTGGTATCCACATGGTGGCCCAGATTATTCAGGCCAGACAGCAAATCACGCTCATGTTTAATGCTCTCGGCCAGTGCTTGATCTGGCGTGCTGAGCGGGTGTTTGCGCCGGGTTTCAGAGAAGCGCTTGACCAGCGTCTCCAGGCTGGCATCCAGAAACAGCAGATGCGCGGCAATGCCCTGGCTCTTGAGGGTTTTCAGGATGTCGGGTAAAGACTCAATCGCAATGCTGCGGCTATCAATACTCACCGCCACTTTGGCCGCATCACGGTTGGCTACATGGCTCTGGATATGCGGCAGCAAGGTGGCAGGCAGGTTATCAATGCAGTAATAGCCGCTGTCTTCAAACACGCGCAAGGCAATGGTTTTACCTGAGCCGGAGAGCCCGGTCACAATCACCAGTTGCATGTGCTTAACCCTGTGGATGTCATCGTAATTTGCTTTCTCTGAGCATGATCTGTTTTTGCCGCTGTGTCAGTTGTTTGGTGGCATTCACGCCACGCAACAGCAACATGTGATTGCGTACGGCGGCTTCTACCAGTACCGCAATGTTGCGTCCGGCCGCAATCGGGATAATGACCTTGCTGATCTCTACATCCAGCACTTGTTGCGTCTGCCGGTTGGCACTGAGCCGGTCCAGGTCTTGCGGTTTCAATTCGTCGGCCAGCTCCAGCTGTATCATCATATCCAGCGGCTTGGTTGGTTTGACTGCATTATCGCCATAGAGTGCGCGGATATTCAAAATGCCAAGACCCCGCACTTCCAGAAAGTCTTGCAACAGCTCCGGGCAGCGGCCTTCAATGCGTTCGGGCGAGACCCGGTAAAAATCCACAATATCATCTGCCACCAGCCGGTGTCCCCGTGAAATCAGCTCGAGCGCCAGCTCGCTTTTACCAATCGCCGCACTGCCGGTAATCAGCACACCAAAGCCTTGTACTTCCATAAACACACCATGCAGGCTGGTGGTTTCTGCCGTCGCCACTGCCAGATAATGGCTGAGTAATTCCATGAGTTGCGGGCTGATCATGGGTGTCGTGAATAAGGGGGTTTGCGATTGTTGTGCGGCTTCCAGCATGACCGAGGGTACTTTTTCACCATTGGCGACCACGACCATGGCCAGGTCGGTTGAAAACAGGTTGCTTACCGCCTGTTGCATGGCCAGGATGCTGAGCCCACCGAGGTAGTCCATTTCGGCACAGCCCAACACTTGCACCCGGTTGGGGTGCACAAAATTCAAATGCCCGACCAGAGCCAGTGAAGGCTTGGTCACAGTGCCTGAATTGAGAATTTTCTGACCGCCAGACTCGCCTGCTACCCATTTCAATTTGAGTTTGCTGCGAATCTGCTTGTATAAATCGGCTACGGAGATTTGAGCCATAAGTTGTTAACGCATCAACAAAGTGTTGGACTCATTTTACAACTGAATTGATTCGGGTGGCGTGAAACGGCGTAAAAGTAGCGGGGGCGGGGTGAATTCTCTACCCGGTCGGGTAGAGAATGGCGTTAAGGCTTATGAGCTTAACTGGTGTTTCACAGCGCCACCGGATTTGTGGTGGTCGCCATTTTTTTCCTTGTGTTTCACGACCTGGCGGTCAAGTTTGTCGGTCAGCATGTCGATGGCACTGTACATGTTTTCGTCTGAGCAGGCGGCGTGTAAGTCGTTGCCTGGCACATGCAATGTCGCTTCAACCTTTTGGGCAAGCTTTTCAACAGACATGGTGACTTTGACATCAATCACATGATCAAAGTGATTGCTGATACGCGAGAACTTGGATGATACGTACTCGCGCAGTGCTGGAGTGATTTCTAAATGGTGTCCTGTAAGTTGTAAATTCATGACAAACTCCTTGTTTTCGGAAAGGGTCTTATCAGGGTTTTGCTGGATCATTCAGCAAATGTTGGATAGATAAGACAGTTTCAGTTTACTCTTTTGAAAAACAGATGCAACCCGGAAGTGAGCGGGGTTTTTGATCTTCATCAGCGTTTATGCGGCTATTCTTAAGGCGTTGTCAGGGCGAGATGCTAACGCGCTTTTCTCAAGGTGAGGTTAATGCGTTGCGGGCCAATGAGCGGGTGCTGCCCAAGCTGAACTGGCGCGACACCATGATAAAAGCGCCGGCTGGCGCCGCCCCAGACCACCACATCGCCATGCACCAGCGGGATTTTCACCGGCTTGTCCGTCCGCCTGGGGCCGCCAAATAGAAACGTGGCGGGCAGGCCGAGCGACACTGACACAATCGGCTGCGTAAAATCCTGCTCATCTTTATCTTGATGCAAGCCCATTTTGCTGCCGGGAGCATACACGTTGATCAAACAGCTGTCGGGCACAAAGTCGGCATAGCCTGCCTGCTGCGCGGCGGTCGCAGCCAGCTGTAAAATCACCTCCGGCATCGCTGGCCAGGGTTGATGGTTGGCGGGGTCAGCCGCCTGGTAACCATAGCCAGCCGCACTGCCTACCCAGCCCCAATCACCCATGCTGCTGGTGCGCACTGACATCGGGTAACCCATGGGCGTCATCATCTGCCGGGGTGGATGGGCAGACAGATGCTGTGCCAGACAAGACCAAAGCACTGGCATGCAGGGCAGCGCAAAGCCGGATAGCCAGCAGGCACCCGGGGCCAGCATCACTTTAGAGGGGGTGTCTTGTGCAAATAAGTCCATGCGTTCTCGCGGCGATTAGGGCATCCACACCAACGTGACATTTTTCTGTTTTGCCAGTCGCTGCATGTGGGGAATGGCGCGCTCCAGTTGCAACAGGTAGTCTGCAGCCGATTCCTGATGAAATCCCAAGACCATGACGGCAGGGGCATGGTTCAATAAAGCTTCAAACAGGCGCAACAGTTGTTGCGTGTTGGTGTAATCCGCCAGGGCGGCGTTATCCGGGTATTCCATCAATTGATAAGACAAAGCATACGGTTGTTCCAGCGGTGTGCTGCCCGCATGCAGCTGTTGCAATCCCTTGATCAGGGGACTGTCGCTGGGCCAGCGCGTGGTCAGCAAACGCGCATCAATGCGCGAGCTATCCCAATAAAAGCCATTCGCAACCAGTGCGGCTTGCAACTTGGGCCCCAGTTGCCAGGCGCCGGCGCGGAAATGCCGGGGACGGTTAAAGCCGTTTTGCACCATCAAATCACTGCTGCAATGCACCAGCCGCGTCAGCTCGGTCTCGCTGTAAGCAAACTCCAGGCTGACAGAATGACCGCAACTGGCCTGTCTGCAATGTTCATCGCGGCCAGAAATCGAGGGCGTGGCCTGATAGGTGAGCCCGCAATACTCAACCAATGTGCGCATGGGGTGCAGATGCAATCCCACCGTGTCCTGCGGTAAAAACGTGCTGCGAATCAGGCTGCCTACCTGGGCGCGATGGACCCCAGGCTGGATAAAATAGACCGGATTGACCAAATGCAACATCGGAATGTCTGGAAACTGCTGCCGAAAGCGTTGCATGGCCTGTAGATTGTCTTCATCCAGCGACAAGCCTTCCCAATCGACGGTGATCCAGAGTTGCATGGTGTCCGCCGCCATGGCGGGGGATGTCAGCAGTAATGCCAGTCCCAGCAACAGTCTCTGGATCACGATGCGCATCTTAGCCTCGCATGAGCTTCTCGAGAGTTATTCCTGGGGACACTTGATGGTATGGTTCACAATGTTTCCATCCACCAGATGGATCGTTTCCTCGCCCAAGCGGCATTTATTGTCGGCGTCCATGGTCCAGGTATTTTTATAGGTTTGTTTATAACGCGTATTGTCCCAAGACCAGTGCGTCTCACTCCCTGCCGCTGCATCGCCGTCGGTTTCGCCCAGTTTTTGGTAGCCATCAAATTTTTTGTCTAATACGGCCACCTTGATTGCGGCAGGGGTATGCCAAATGAGCTTGGCCGCCGCCCCTCTCATTTGAAACAACCACACCGGGCAAGCGGCATCGCGGCACAGGCAAGCATGTGCTGGTTTCACCAAATAAGCTTTTGCCGTTTTGCTCAGGCGTAACACTTGCGTTTCCAGTAAAGCGGCAGGCTTGGATTCCCCGCAACTGGCACTATTGGCCACCGACGGCTCTTGCGCCAGCAAAGTCACGATGGCCGAAGGCATTTTTGCCGGTTGCCTGAATGGCTCTTTGGTGACGAAACTTTCCTCTGCATGTGCGCAAAGCGTCACAAACCAGAGAAAACACAAACTGAATACTGAAATACGTGATGTCATGAAAATAAACCTTTAGTTAAGGGGCAGACTGCTTGCGATAGCAGGCCGGCATCTTACCCGATTAAATCTTGCCGCATTTAATCGGTTGCTTAAGACTTGCGGGTGCGCCCCATCTATATCGGCAGAGTCGCACGGAGTCAACGACGGCTCATCAGCGTTACCGCCTACTGCCTGATTCACCGCACCCGCTTGCAGATTGTAGGCGATTTTGCACGCCGCAGCCATGTGAAGCGATAGCGTATAATCTTGCCTATGTCTTTGTCCATCCGCCAGATTCTTGCCCATCAGGGCTATGCATTCCCCAAGTTGCTTGCCTACCGCATCCTCATGGTGCTGTCGTACCAGATGATGATGGTTGCCATCGGCTGGCATATCTACGAGTTGACACACGATCCCTGGTCCTTGGGGCTGGTCGGCCTGGCAGAAGTGGTCCCTTACATGGGTAGCGCACTGTTTGCGGGGCATGCCGTGGATCATTACTTCTCGCGCCGCGGTTTTGCCGCCGTGTCGGCTTTTTTTCTGGCGGTGAACGCCGGGTTACTGGTGATGATTACGCAACAACAGCCCGCCCATACTGCCTGGTGGATCTATGGCACGGTCTGCCTGACCGGCTTTGCACGTGCGTTGATCTCCCCCAGCTATAACACGCTATTTGCCCTGATTATCCCGCGTGCCTCCATCGCCAAGGCCTCTGGCATCGGCAGCTCCATGTTTCAGATTGGGCTCATTGTCGGTCCCGCCATCGGCGGTTTGCTGATTGGGTTTGCTGACAAATCTATCGCTTATGGGCTGTCTGCACTGCTGGCATTGGCCGCATGTGTTGCTGCGCTGGCCTTGCGCGTGACCGAGCACCATAGCCATGAGCCAATGAAAGTCTTTGCCAGCATCGCTGAAGGCTTGCGTTTTGTCCGCCGTACGCAAGTGGTGCTCGCCGCGCAACTGCTCGATATGTTCGCCGTGCTATTTGGCGGTGCTGTCGCCATGCTGCCTGCCTTTGTGCACGATATCTACCAGATGGGCCCCGAAGGCCTGGGGTTATTACGTGCCGCCCCCGCACTGGGCGCCATTGTGTCCGGCATCTGGCTTGCCAAACACCCGATTCATGAGCACAGTGGCCGCTGGCTGCTGTTTGCCGTGGCCGGTTTTGGTGCGTGCATGATTGCATTTGGCTTGTGCACCAATTTTGAATTAGCCATGCTGATCCTGGCCATCTCCGGCATGATGGACGGCGTCTCGGTGGTGTTACGGCAAACCATTCTGCAACTGGCCACGCCCGATGGCATGCGCGGCCGCGTCTCGGCCATCAACGGCATTTTTATCGGTTCTTCCAATGAGCTAGGTGCGTTCGAGTCCGGGCTCACCGCCAGACTCATGGGGTTGGTGCCCTCGGTGGTGTTTGGGGGCTGCATGACGCTGGCAGTGGTAGGGGTGACGGCGTTCAAGGCGCCAAAACTGCGAGATCTGCACCTTTCGCAGTTGCACTGATTGTGGTGTGTAGGCCATGCGCGATCTCGAAGCCTTGTTTCAAGCCCTGCAACGCTCCGATTTTCGCGCACGGTTCAAATTAAACCCTAAAGACCAGCACTATTTGCAACAAAAAGGGTTGGCGGTGGTGCTAGACCATGCAGAAAAATTTATTGCCGAGCGGCTGGCCCCGGCTACTCCGGCCAATGACGGTCAGCAAACGCCGATGCGCGGACATCCGGTGTTTGTCGCGCAACATGCTACCGCTACATGTTGCCGGGGATGTTTATCCAAATGGCACCAGATTCCTGCTGGCCGAGCGCTGACCCTGGAGGAACAGGCGTATCTGGTGGTGGTGATTGAGCATTGGCTGGCGGCAAACTTACAGCAAGCTTAATTTGGCACCGTCTTTGCGAACATTCGGGCTGCATCAATATCAATCATTCAGGCAAATCGGTTAAGATGTTGCGCGTGGGTGAGCGGTGGCGAGGGCCACTACTGCCTCTATCTTTAGTTAGTGGAGCGTGTGTTGCAATGAATAAAAAAATGATGCGGATTGTCACCCTTGCCATCGCGGTAATCGCGTTTGCCTGGGGGATTTATGAGATACAGATTCCGCACAAGATGGTGGCTATGGCCGCATTTGCCTTGACGCTGATGGCGCTGGCGGTGAATTATTTTGGCATTGAGGTATTTGAGAAGCAGCATCGTGGCCTTTCCCTGGGCATGCTGATTTTTCTGTTTGGCTTTTATGCGGTCATGAATGAATACAAGCCTGCCGGTACGATATTGACGGTGGACCAAACCCGCTATGAAGTCGGTGCACAATTGATGGAGGTTGACGGCAGTGCGGCTTGCGGCAGCCTGAGCGATGCGCGCGAGGCTTTGCGTGAAGCGGCCAAGAGCTGTTTCGCGTTGTCTAAGGACAAGCGCGTCATGTGGTTTGGCAACAAATCAGTCCCGCCGCGCAAACCAGCAGATTTTGGTTTGACCGTGCCAGCCAGCCAGCAACCTTTAGACGGTTGTGCAGCTTGGGTCGCCGTCATCAACCAGCAATGCCCGACCTATTTGGGCGCACTGGACCAGCGCTCGCTGGATAACCTGCTCGGCAAATAAGCACCCATTCTAATAACTTGCCCGTGGCTAGCCTGTTTGGTTAGGCACGGGTGAGTGCTTGTCAGCGTCATCTACACGGCGTAATTTTAACGCCGACGCCTTCTGTCCCTCAGACTCTCTGCCACAGCGCTCGTTACGCACACGCCTGTTTAAACAGGGGTGCCTTCATCCTGCAGCAAGGGTATTTGTCATGGGGAGGGTCGCTTTTGAGCGGATTGGGTGAGTGGTGTTTACTCGTTATTCAACTTAGGCTGTGTACCATATGCATCGTTAAGGCAGCACATGTGCCATGTAGCCTACTTGCGTGCCGAGGTCGATTGAGTGCTCTCAAGCATTGCTACGCTCAGGTGGTCTAGGTGACTTAGACAAAAGGGATGGTTGAAGGCGTGGATTGATTTCGCAGGACAGCAAAAACAAAGGGATTCCGTTTTGCGGAATCCCTTTGTTTTGTCAGATCGCCTGCTTTAGCCTGGGCGATCTGCTTAGGCTTGGTTTGGGTTACGCTTAACGCCAGCCACCGCCCAAAGAGCGATAGAGATTGATCATGGCAGACATCTGTTGCTGCTTGGTGTCTATCAACTCCATTTTGGCATCCAGCGCATCACGTTGCGTCAGCAGTACTTCACCGTAATCCGCGCGGGCATTTTTAAACAGCTGGTTGGCCACGTCAATCGACTGCGTCAACTGGTTAACTTGGTCGGTTTTCAGGCTGAAGTTTTTGCTCAGGTTATCGACGTTGGCAATTTGATTCGCCACTTCCATATAAGCATTGATGATGGTTTGCTCATACTCGTAAGCTTTTTCAATTTGCGAGGCACTGGCATTTTTATACTCGGCAATGATCGCGTTCCGGTTGATCAATGGCCCCATCAAGCCCGCGCCCAGTGAAGCGCCCAGTGCATCTGGGATATTCAGCAAATACTGCGGCTTGAAGGCCTGAAAGCCCAGTCCGGCGTTCATGGTGAACGAGGGATAGAAGTTAGCCCTGGCCACATCAATATTCAGCTTGGCCGCTGCCAGTTCGAGCTCGGAGCGACGGATATCCGGGCGGTTGGCCAGCATTTGTGATGGCAGGCCAGTCTCGACTGCTTTGGGCTGTAGTTCCATGAAGCCATCGCTGTTGCGTGCAATTGGTTGCGAGGTGCGACCCAGCAGCATATTGATGCGGTTCTCAGCCTCGGTAATTTGCTGCTTGATCACGTACTGCTTGCTCTGGTTCTTTTTCACTTCGGCTTCAAACCGTTTGACCGCAAGTGAGGTTGAGCGCGCGTATTTCTGCAGTTCACGAATCACATTGAGCGCATTCTGCTGAATCTCAATGTTTTTTTGCAGCGTCAGCAACTGGTTATCCAGCGCGACCAGCTCGTAGTAGCTGTTGGCCACCTCAGCCACCAAATTGGTGACCAGGAAGCTTTTGCCTTCTGTGGTCGCCATGTAGTCGAGCACGGCAACTTGTTGTGCATTACGCAGTTTGTGCCAGATGTCGACTTCCCAGGAGGCTACCAGCCCAAACTGATAGTCGCCAAGAAAGGTCGGGAAGGATTGATTATGAATCTTGAGGCCATCTTCGACCGCACCCAGCCGGGTAAACTTGCTGGTTTTTTCATAATTGATGCCACCACCGGCATTCACAAAAGGCAGGTAAGCACCGCGTCTGGCCTGAATTTCGTTCTGCGCCATCGAAATACGCTGCGCCATCATCTGGATCTCTTTATTGTTGGCCACGGCCGTATCAATCAGAGAGACCAGATTCTGGTCCTGGAAGAACTCTTTCCAGCTCACACTGGCACTGCTTTGGGTGTCGGCTGCGGCCGCTTTACCACTATATTGCGCGGGTAAGGCGGTGTCGGCCTCCTTGGTCATGATGTTGGGGATCGCACAGGACTGCAGCATGGCTGCAACTGCACCGCTTACCAGCCAATACAGATATTTATTAGTGGTCATGTTCGTCTTCTTCTTCATGTCTGTTGTACTCGTAGGACTCAGTCAGTGGGTTCTGATCTTCCTTGCGGATCAGCGTTTTACCGTCCGCCAAGCTGGCGAATATATAGTAAAGGCCAGGAATCACGACCACACCAAAGAGCGTCCCGAATAACATGCCGCCCAAGGCCGAGGTACCGATGGTCCGGTTACCAATCGCACCGGCCCCGGTCGCGACCGTCAATGGAATCAGGCCGGCAATAAAGGCAAACGAGGTCATCAGGATCGGTCTGAAACGTGCTCTTGCCCCGGCGATGGCGGCCTCTTTGATGGAAGCGCCTTTTTCACGCGCCTGCACCGCAAATTCCACGATCAGCACCGCGTTCTTGCCAAGCAAGCCTACCAGCATGATGAGGCCAATCTGCGCATACACGTCATTGGCCAGCCCGGTCATTTTGAGCAACAGGAAGCTGCCGAAAATACCTGCGGGCAAGGACAGCATGACCGCAAACGGGATAATGAAGCTTTCATACTGGGCGGCCAGCACCATGTAGACGAATACCAGCACCACCATGAAGATAATGATGTTTTCGTTACCACGACGCTCTTCATCAAAGCTCAGGCCTTCCCAACCAACCGAGTAGCCTTTAGGCAATGACTTGGCCGTTTCTTTAATCGCGTTAATCGCTGAGGCGGTGGTGTAGCCAACGGCTGGTTCAGCACGGACAGCCGCAGAGTTAAACAGGTTGTAACGGGTAATCTCGTTAGGACCCTGCTGTTTCTTCATGGTCATGAAGGCTGAGTAAGGCACCATCTCGCCATCTTCATTGCGTACATAGTAGTTCAGGATGTCGCTAGGGAAGCGGCGGAACTCAGGCGCAGCCTGGGTATACACCCGGAAGTAGTAGTTAAAGCGGATGAATGCCAGCTCAAAGGTACTGCCCACCAGCACGTCGAGGTTGTCCATGGCATCGGCAATCGTGACTTTTTTCTGCATGGCACGTTGCGGATCAATGATCAAGTCGTACTGTGGATAGTTGGCCGCATAGAATGTAAACAAACCGGTTAGTTCTTTGCGTTTTGCCAGGTCCTTCATGAAGTCTTTGTTGATCTCATCAAACTTCTGGTAGTCCAGCGAGCCGGTTTTATCCAGCAAGCGGAAGGCCAGACCGGAAGCGGTACCATAACCAGGCACTGCAGGCGGCTCAAAGTACTCAATCCGCGCACCAAAGTTTTCGGTGGCTTTTTCGAGCAACTTGAGCACGTCAGCCACGGTCTCTTTACGCTCTTCCCAGTCCTTGAGGTTGATAATACACGTCCCCGCGTTAGAGCCGCGCCCTTCGGTCAGCACCTCGTAACCCGCCAGGGCGGTCACAGACTGCACCGCAGGGATTTTTTTCGCTACTTTTTGCAGCTCTTGTGACACCTGATAGGTGGTCTCAAGGGTAGAGCCTGGTGGCGTCTGGATAATCGCATAAATCATGCCCTGGTCTTCGCCCGGAATAAACCCTTCCGGGATGATTTTAACGATGGAAACAATCCCGAATGAGAACAGCCCGATCACGAGGAAGGTCAAGGCACGTTGGGTGACCAGTTTGCCGAGGAAGGCCGTATAGTAGTCGGTCACCTTGTCAAAGCCCTTGTTGAACAGATCCAAAAACAGGTTGATCGGGTTACGGCTTCTGGGCTGGCCATGCGTATTCTTCAAGATCATCGCGCACAGCACGGGAGTCAGGGTCAGCGCAATAATGCCTGACAACACGATGGAGGACGCCATGGTGATCGCAAACTGGCGGTAGAACACACCCACCGGACCCGGCAGGAAGGTGATCGGCACAAATACCGAGGTCATCAGCAAGGTGATCGCGACCACTGCGCCGCCGATTTCACCCAATACACGTTGTACCGCGGCGTAAGGGCCGACATGGTCAGAAGCCATTTTGGCGTGCACCGCTTCCACCACCACAATCGCATCGTCCACGACCACCCCGATCGCCAGCACCATGGCAAACAGCGTAATCAGGTTGATACTCAAGCCGAAGGAGCTCATCACGGCAAACGCCCCGATCAGCGAGATGGGCACCGCGATCAACGGAATCAGGGTAGAGCGCCAGTCACCGAGGAAAATGAACACCACCAGTGATACCAGCACAAACGCTTCAACCAGCGTATGCAAGACCTTGTGGATAGAAGCATCTACAAAGCGTGACACGTCGTAGTTGATTTCATAGGTCATGCCAGCCGGGAAGGTGGGTTTGAGCTCTTCCAGCGTTTTCTTGACGTTTTCAATCACTTCTTTCGCGTTGGTGTTGTAGTTTTGCTTCAACACAATCGAGGCAGAAGGATAACCGTCTTTGTTGGAGTAAATGTCGTAGAACTCACTGCCCAGCATGACTTTGGCAATGTCTTTCAGGCGCAGAATCTCACCTGAGGGTGTGGAGCGGATCACAATATTTTCGTATTGCTCAGGCTTTTCATAGCGGCTGGCGCTATACACCAGGGTGTATTCTTTGGCTTGCGCCTGCAGCCCCGAGCTTTGCCCCAAACGGCCGGGACGACCAATCAAACTCTGGTTGGACATCGCATCCATGACTTCTTTGGAAGACACGTTGTAAGCCCGCATGCGGTCAGGGTTTAAATACACCCGCATGGCATATTGGCGGCTACCCAAAATCTGCGCCCAGGCAATGCCGTTCACGCGCTGGATTTCAGGAATCACGTTAATTTGTGAGTAGTTGTAGAGGAATTTCTGGTCCGCGTTTTTATCGGTACTGTACATGTTCACGTACATCAACATGCTGGGCTGTACCTTGTTCAGGATCACCCCTTCCAGTTGTACCAGCTGTGGCAGACGGTTGATGACCTGGTCCAGCCTGACCTTGGTGTTCACCATCGCTTCGTTCGGGTCTACCCCCTGGTCAAAATAGACCTGGATGGTGGCTTCACCCGCACTGGTCGCGTCGGACACGATGTATTTCATGCCGGGCACACCGTTAATGGCGCGCTCCAGTGTAATCAGTGACGATTGCACCAGCACGCTGGCGCTGGAGCCAGGATAAGCCAGGAAGATCAATACGCGCGGTGGCGCAATGTCTGGAAACTGCTCGACCGGCAGACTTTTAATGGACAAGAATCCAGTAAACGTCAGGAGCAGGGACAGTACGATGGCCAGTACTGGGCGTTTGAGGAATATGTTAAGCATATGTGTTCACCTGATGTTTCGTTATTCTGCGTACAGCTTCAGTTCAGGAACAACCTTGTCGGGTGTTTTAAAGTCCTCAATGATCTTGTCACCTTTGGTGACGCGGCGCAGGCCTTCAATCAACACATGATCGGTGTCTTGCAGGCCGCTCTCGATGATGGACATGTCTTGAATGTCAGCCGCCACTTTAACCAGTCGTTGTTCCAGTTTGTGATCCTTGCCCACCACGAACACATACTGTTGGTCGAGAATTTCAAAAATCGCTTTTTGTGGAATCAGCATGGCGTTTTTGTAAGGGATATCCATCATGATGTTACCGGTCTCGCCATGACGTAACAGACGCTCAGGGTTCATGAAGCCTGCCCGGAACTCGATGTTACCGGTTTTGTTGTCAAAGTCGGCTTCGATGGTTTCGATGACCCCCTGTTGGTTAAACACCTGGCCATTGGCCATGCGCAGATGCACCTTGACCTGTTTTTCATCTTCATGACGGGCTTTAAAGTCCAGATACTCGGATTCTGGCACGTTAAAGTAGACCCACATTTTGCTGATGTCAGACAGCGTGGTCAGCAAGTCACCCTCTTGCATCAGGCTACCTTTCCGCACAAACAGGTGGTCCATGATGCCGTCAAACGGCGCATTGATGTCGGTAAAGTTCAAGTGCGTCTGGTGCAGGTTCACTTCAGCCAGCGCCTTGTCGAGTTTGGCTTTGGCAATCGCCAGCTCGTTTAGCGACACAACATTTTTTTCGGCCAGCGCCTTGGTGTTTTCGTATTCAATCTGAATGGCATTGGCCTCAGCCTTGGCGCGCATCAATTCCGCCTGGTAGATATTCGGCATGATCTTGAACATGGGCTGGCCAGCTTTGACATATTTGCCTTCGTCGACAAAGATATCCTGCAAGTAGCCACGCTCCAGCGCGCGCATTTCAATATGCCGGATGGCATGAATCTGGCAGACATACTCTTTAATCAGCGTGGTGTCTTTGCGCATCGGGGTGGTGACTTCCAGTTTGGGAAGCTCTTCCTTGGGCGCTTCTTCTTTATGACAAGCGCCTAGCAGGGAGCCAAGCAAGCCTAAAACGATTAAGTGCTGTTTCATCATAAGTGTGTTCTTATCTTAATTAAATTGAAGAGGAATACTGGTTAAACAGCCATCTGGCATCTTGTAGGCGTATGCCGCCAGGGAATGTTCACCCACCGTTGGACTCTGGGCGCCAGTACCATGTCACCGGGCATGATGCAGGACAGGGAGGGCGCATCGGTTACAAACACTATCAACTTGAATCGGGTAGTAACAGCATGCGCATGGGCACAGAGTGGCCTAAACAGATGCGGGGGGAGCCCGTGAGTGCAGGTGGCGAACCACCGTGCGGTGTTTAATCAGGCGCTGACGTGGCAAAGCCAGTAGCGCAAACGGAATCACGCAGGCAATGACGAAGCTTGCGGGCAGGTTAATCAAAGGCAATAATGAGGGAAACGGCGATTCACCATCGGCGGAAGGTTCGCTAATCTCGGCAATCCGCACGCGCACCACATCATCACGGTAGCTGGAGTGGTCAGAGAACTCTGCCACCAGGGCCACCCCGAGCACAGCCAGCAGCACTGTGACGACCCACAGTCTGAGCTTGTATGCGGCTGTATTCAGAGGTTTATCCATATATTCAGTGAATGGCTATCATCAATGGTTGTTAGTATGGGGTGTATGTTTACGGTTTATTGCTGTGATAAGGCACTGTTTTCACTGGCTAATCGTTTTGATCAGCCAGGTGACGCTTTCACACATTGATCGCCGTAAATGGGATTTACAATGCTTACATTAAACCCTTTTACGTTTGGAATGACAATACGATTTTGCGCCAAGTTCGGCCAAAATGGCCGTTTGTAAGCTGGGTGTCAGCTAGAAGCCCAAATGTGGCCGTAAATAGGTCAATACGATGGGCAGGCCGATGGCGCTGATCACGCCATTGAGCCCCATCGCCATGCTGGCAAACACCCCGGCCTCTTCATTGACACTAAACGCGCGCGTAATGCCCAGACCATGCGCGCCCACCCCAATCGCCGTGCCGCGTATCCACCACTGCTGAACTTTGACCGCATTGAGGATATACGGGGCCAGAATCGCCCCCAGCATGCCGGTGATCACGGTAAACACCGCCGTCAGTGTCGGCGACACGTTCAGGCGCTCGGCAATGCCCATGGCAATCGGCGCCGTCACCGATTTGGCATACATGCTGCCCACAATGTTGTCGGTCGCGCCCATCAGCTTGGCAATCGCCACCGCGCTGGCAATAGACACCGTACTGCCCACGGTGAGCGCCACCCAGATGTGAAAAATCTTGCCTTGCATGCGCTTGAAGCCGTTGTATATCGGCACTGCCAGGGCGACGGTCGCCGTGCCCAGCAAAAAGTGCACAAACTGCGCACCTTCAAAGTATTTTTCATACGGCATGTCCAGCAGGTCTATGGTCAGGCAGGTGAGCAGCACCGAAATCGCGACCGGATTGACCAGTGGGTGACGCTTGGCGCGCACATACAGCAGATAACCGAGCTGGTAACTGGCCAGCGTAATAATCAGCGCAAACAGTGGGTCACCCGACAGGTAGACCCAGATTTCGGCAATTGGCAGGCGCTTACTCATGGCGGTGCCCCTTATTGCGCTTGAGTGAAACATACCAGAATAGTTTGAGCACAATGGCGGTGACGGCAATGGTCAGAATCACGCTCACCAGCAGGGCAGTGCCTACCGCCAGGGCATGCGTTTGCAGCTCGGGCAAAAACAGCAGCACGCCGACCGAGGCGGGTACAAACAACAATCCCAGATGCTGGCGGAAACTGTCGGCCACCAGGCCGAGGTCGGCATTCACCTGCCCACGGGCACATAAAAACACCAGCAAGAGCAGCAGGCCCAGCACCGGTCCGGGGATGCCGGGTAAAAAGAATTTACTGAGCAGCTCGCCCAGCCCCTGCCATAAAAAAAGTTGTACCAAGCCTGAAATCATCTGTGAGTCCGTTTGTATGTGTGGTCCCTGCGTGATGGATAAAGCCATACGCCGTTGAGTCAGCGCTATGTTAAATGCATTTTTTTATTTCGCCTATCCGGTTTAGGCGAGCTCGGGATTTCCACCCAATGCTCCAGATTACGCCTTGCGCCGACAGGCAAGGAGCCGCCTTGTGCTTGTGATAAAATATCGCTTTTGTTTTCAAGTTGATACGCATGACGCAACTGCCGGTTTCCGCGACTGAACAATGGCTCCGTGAGGCGCTTTCCCAACGCATCCTGATTCTGGATGGTGCCATGGGTACCATGATCCAGCGCTACAAATTGACCGAGGCCGATTACCGTGGCGAGCGCTTCAAGGATTTTCAGGGCCCGGCAGGCGAACGCGAGCTGTTTGTCAAAGGCAACAACGAGCTGCTGACCCTCACGCAACCGCAGGTGATTCAGGAAATCCACGAGCAATACCTGGCGGCCGGGGCCGACATCATTGAAACCAATACCTTTGGTGCCACCAGTGTGGCGCAAGACGATTACCATATGGCGCATCTGGTATATGAGATGAACGTCGAAGCCGCCAAGCTGGCCAAGGCCGCCTGCGTCAAATATAGCACGCTGGACAAGCCACGTTTTGTGGCAGGCGCCCTCGGGCCCACGCCAAAAACCGCTTCCATCTCGCCGGATGTCAACGACCCCGCGGCCCGTAATGTCAGCTTTGACCAGCTGGTGACTGCTTACCTGGAGCAAATCCGTGGCCTGGTCGAAGGCGGCGCCGATATCCTCATGGTGGAAACCATTTTTGATACGCTTAACTGCAAGGCCGCGCTATTTGCCATCGACAGTTTCTTTGAAGAACAGGGCAGGACCTGGCCGATCATGATCTCGGGCACCGTGACTGATGCCTCTGGCCGTATCCTCTCCGGCCAGACCGTGACTGCCTTCTGGCATTCAGTGCGCCATGCCAGACCGCTGACCGTCGGCCTCAACTGTGCACTGGGTGCGGCCCTGATGCGCCCGTATGCCGAAGAGCTGAGCAAGGTCGCCGATACCTTTGTCTGTATCTACCCGAATGCGGGCCTGCCCAACCCGATGTCAGACACCGGCTTTGACGAAACGCCGGATATCACGGCCAGCCTGGTCAAAGAATTTGCGCAAAGCGGCTTTATCAATATTGCCGGTGGCTGCTGCGGGACTACGCCGCCACATATCAACGCCATTTATAACGCGATTAAAGACCTGCCACCACGCCAGCTGCCAACCTTACCGGTGACGACCAAGTTGTCAGGCCTGGAACCGTTTGTGATTGATGAGCAGTCGCTGTTCGTCAACGTGGGTGAGCGGACTAACGTCACCGGCTCGAAAGCGTTTGCGCGCATGATCATCAACGAGCAATACGAAGAAGCGCTCAGCGTGGCGCGCCAGCAGGTGGAAAACGGCGCGCAGGTCATCGATATCAACATGGATGAAGGCATGTTGGATGCGGTTAAGGCCATGACGCATTTCCTCAACCTAGTCGCTTCCGAGCCGGACATCGCCCGCGTGCCCATCATGATCGACTCCTCCAAATGGAGCGTGATTGAAGCCGGCCTGAAATGCGTGCAGGGCAAGGCCATCGTCAACTCGATTTCGATGAAAGAAGGCGAAGCCGAGTTTTTGCGCCAGGCCAAATTGTGCCGCCGCTACGGCGCTTCCGTCATCGTCATGGCGTTTGACGAAAAAGGCCAGGCCGACACGTTTGAACGCAAAACTGAAATCTGTAAGCGTGCTTACGATTTGTTAGTCAGCACTGGCTTTCCGCCTGAAGATATTATTTTTGACCCGAACATTTTCGCCATTGCCACCGGCATTGAAGAACACAACAATTACGCTGTGGACTTTATCGAAGCCACACGCTGGATCAAGCAGAACCTGCCCTATGCGCGTATTTCCGGCGGGGTGTCCAACGTCAGTTTCAGCTTCCGCGGCAACGAGCCAGCGCGAGAAGCCATTCATACCGTGTTTCTCTACCATGCGATTAAAGCCGGCATGACCATGGGCATCGTCAACGCAGGTATGGTCGGTGTGTATGACGATATTGAGCCTGAGCTACGCGAGCGCGTCGAAGACGTGGTGCTTAATCGCGTGGTGGATCCTGACAATCCATTAGCGGCCACCGAGCGCATGATAGAAATCGCCGGCACGTTGGTCGCAGGCGGCAAAAAAGCGGAAGCGACGCTGGCCTGGCGCGGCACCCCTGAAAACCCGGTGCCTGCCAATAAGCGCCTCGAATATGCGCTGGTGCATGGGATTACCGACTTTATCGTCGCCGACACTGAAGAAGTGCGTCAGGACATCATGAGCAAGGGCGGCCGTCCGATTCACGTGATTGAAGGGCCACTCATGGATGGCATGAACGTGGTCGGTGACCTGTTTGGCCAAGGCAAGATGTTTTTGCCGCAAGTGGTGAAGTCCGCGCGTGTGATGAAATCCGCCGTGGCGCACCTGATCCCGTTTATTGAAGAAGAAAAAGCTGCCGAAGAGCGCCGCACAGGCATGGTCGCCAAGCCCAAAGGCAAGGTCGTGATCGCCACGGTGAAGGGCGATGTACACGATATCGGCAAGAATATTGTGTCGGTCGTGCTGCAGTGCAACAACTTCGAGGTGGTGAACATGGGCGTCATGGTGCCCGCCGCTGAAATCCTGGAGATGGCCAAACGCGAGAATGCGGACATCATCGGCCTGAGTGGACTGATTACACCATCCCTCGAAGAAATGGCCTACATCGCCAAAGAGATGCAGCGCGACCCGCACTTTGTCGAGCAGCAAACCCCCTTGCTGATCGGTGGCGCGACTACCTCACGTGCGCACACCGCGGTGAAAATTGCACCCAATTACACCGGCCCGGTCATTTATGTGCCCGATGCCTCACGCTCGGTCAGCGTCATGCAAAACCTGCTCACGCCAGAAACGCGCGGGGCTTACCTGGCCGAGATTCAGGCCGACTATGAAAAAGCCCGCCAGCAACACGCCAATAAAAAAGGCGTGCCCATGCTAAGCCTGGCTGAAGCACGCGCCAATGCCGCACAACTCACTTTCACGGGTGACCATGCGCCACTGAAACCCAAGTTTATCGGCCGCCGCGTGTTCAAAAACATCGACCTCGCGCTTATCGCGCAATATATCGACTGGGGCCCGTTCTTTCAGACCTGGGACCTGGCCGGGTTTTATCCCGCCATCCTGCAAGATGAAGTCGTCGGTGAAGCCGCGACCAAGGTGTTTGCCGAAGCGCAAGTCATGCTTAAGCGCATCATTGATGGTCGCTGGCTTAGCGCCAATGGCGTCATCGCCTTGCTACCTGCCAACCAGGTGAATACGGACGATATCGAAATCTACACCGACGACAGCCGCAGCCAGGTCGCATTGACCTGGTACGGTATGCGCCAGCAAACGCAAAAACCGGTGATCGACGGCGTCGCCCGCCCCAACCAGTGCATGGCCGACTTTATTGCGCCTAAAGGGGTCGACGATTACATTGGCCTGTTTGCCGTCACGGCGGGTCTGGGCATGGAAAAACGCCTGGCCGAGTTTGAGAAAAACCACGATGACTACAACGCCATCATGTTCAAGTCACTGGCCGACCGTTTGGCTGAAGCTTTTGCCGAATACATGCACGAGCGTGTGCGCACTGATTTCTGGGGCTATGCCGCCGATGAAGACTTGAGCAACGAAGCGCTGATCAAAGAGCAATACCGCGGCATCCGCCCGGCGCCTGGCTACCCGGCCTGTCCGGACCACACCGTGAAGTCCGAGATGTTCAAGGTGTTGCAGGCAGAAGAAATTGACATGCAACTCACCGACAGCTACGCCATGATTCCGGCGGCGGCTGTCAGTGGCTTCTACCTCGCGCACCCTGAGTCGCGCTATTTCAGTGTCGATAAGATTGGCAATGATCAGGTGGAAGACATGGCACAGAGAAGGAATGTGGATAAGGCTTGGTTGGAGCGGTGGTTAGCGCCTAACCTGGGGTAAAGGGGTTGATGGCAGATAAAAAAGCGCACACTAGTGCGCTTTTTTGTTGGGTTTAAAAGGTCATGATATGGATTGGCAGGCCGCTGATTGGCTCAAAATGAGACTCTTAGGAGGTAGGGTGGGCATGCATGCCCACGCGGATGATTTCTTGTCGTATGGTATGGTCTTTTTCGCCTCTAGGCGAGTGACTTTTCTTTGCTTGCCCTGTATAGACCGGAGACATAGGTGACACATGTACTAGGACATGGTTGACACATTAATGTGTTTTTCATGTTTGTGTA